>JBFXBK010000211.1:0-14836 GCA_050183255.1 Polyangiaceae bacterium
CCCTGCACCGTGGAGTGAGTCTCTGTGGGGTCGCCGAGACCATCGGCTCCGGTAGATACCAGGGTCGCGTACACCGCCTCGGTCCCCACGTAGGCCACCAACGTCTGCTTGAGGATCGACACTTCGATCCAGGTGCGCCCCGCAGTCGCCCAACCGGGGACCTTCTTCATCGGGGAGATCACGGTTAGCGAGTCGTCCTTCACCCAGAAGCCGTCGCGCGTCTCCAGATAGCGACCGCCGCCGAGCTGCACGGACTTACCGCTCAGCTTCAGCGCCTCGCGGAAACCAATCAGGCGCTCCTGCTTGAGTCCCGTCTTTGGGTCCCCGGCGAAGAGCGCCGCCACTCTCGCGCGGTTGAAAGCCACCGGCAGTCCAACACCGGTGATGTTGACGCCATGGAACTCACTGGGCCGAACCAGCTTCAACCGGTCCAAGGGCAGGATCTCCATATCCGTCGTCAGCCCAAAGCGGCGACCATCGCTCTCGAACAGACGCAGAAAGGCGAAGCCGCTCTTGGGCAGCGCGCGCCCACTGTACACGGTTCCCGGGCCCCGGGTGCGCCCGGTCAGCGTCGGCGCCTGCTTATTTCCGAGCAGAAATTCAGGAACGTCATCGAAGACCTCGGCGTCCCAGGAGCGTGCGACGTTCGCTTTGAGCTGCGCCAGGTTCACTTCGACTCGCAGTTGCTCCTTGGCGGTCGGGAGCTTGGTGTAGAACGGAGGCGTCGGGTAGCGCGAGATCCCGTAAGCGTACGGTAAACCCTCGCTGCGATCTGGCATCTGGCGCGCCGCGACCGAGACGGGATCTTGGATGTCCGTGGAGGCGGTGTTCCCCACGCACACGTATCCCTGCGGTTCGACCTGATACCAGCCCGCCCGACAGTCCTTGGCTCGCGAGGTCGGCTCCGCGCTGCGTTTCACCACCGCACCAGCGCGCAGATAGCCGAGCTTCTTCGAGCGCCAGTTGGGCTCGGAGAAGACATAGGTTTCCTTGCGGATTGCCGTGAGGGCGCGCTCGGGATCGACACCGAAGTCGGGGTGATACGGATGCGCTGCCACCGGACGCAGATCTTCAGCGTCCTCAGGCGCTTCAAGCGCGGGAGTCTCTTCCTCGCCAGCGCTGGTCTCCGGGGCGGCCCCTGACTCGTCGTCTCGGTCAGCAGGCCGCAGCGCCACCAGCTCGAGCTCCGCGGGCTGTTGCGGCTCCTCCAGGGGCTGTTCGGCGGCTTTCGATGCGGGCGGCGGCGTGGTTTCCGCAGGCGCAGCGGCACCTTCCGCCCGGCTGGAAGCGGTTCCGTCAAACGGGCAGCTGGTTACGAGCAGGCTGGAGCCCGCAGCAACCAAGCAGCTCAGAGTTCTTAGCCATGGCATGGACTGTTCGGCGCATAACTCGCCCGCTCCGGCCTGGCCCAGTTTCGTAACCTTTGATAAGCCCCCCGCCATGCACGAGCCGCTCAGCCTGGACGCCCTCTCCGCCATCGACAGCCACCTCAGCGAAGAAGAGCTGATGATTCGTGCCGCAGTGCGTCGCCTCGTGCGCGAGCGCTACCTGCCACGCGCTGGCGAGCTGTTCGAGAAGGAGGAGTTCCCCAAGGACCTGATCGGCGAGTTCGCCGAAATGGGATTGCTCGGCGCGAGCCTCAAAGGTTACGGCTGCGCGGGGATGAGTTCGGTGCAGTACGGCCTCATACTGCAAGAGCTCGAGTACGGCGACAGCGGCCTGCGTTCATTCGTGAGCGTGCAGGGCAGCCTCGCGATGTACGCGATCCACGCCTACGGCAGCGAGGAGCAGAAGAATAAATTCCTCCCGGAAATGGCCGCTGGTAAGCTGATCGGTTGCTTCGGGCTCACCGAGCCAGACAGCGGTTCGGACCCTGGCTCGATGAAGACCCGCGCGCGAAAAGATGGAGACCACTACGTGCTCTCCGGAACCAAGATGTGGATCACGAACTCACCCTTCGCAGATCTCGCGGTGGTGTGGGCCAAGGTGGATGACGGCGATGCCGCCTCAATCCATGGCTTCATCGTCGAACGCGGGATGCAAGGTTTCGAGACACCGAAGATCCACGGCAAGATGAGCCTCCGCTCCAGCGAAACCGGCGAGATCGTCCTCGACGAGTGCCGGGTGCCAGTGGCGAACATGCTGCCAAACAAGCGCGGCCTCGGCGGCCCTCTCGGCTGCTTGACACAAGCGCGCTTCGGCATTGCCTGGGGCGCGCTTGGCGCCGCCAAGGCGTGCCTGGAGTCGACCATCAGCTACGCTCGAGAGCGCAAGCAGTTCGACGTACCGATCGCGAGCAAGCAGCTGATCCAAGCGCAGTTCGCCGACATGGGGAGCGAAATCGTCAAGGGCGACATCCTAGCGCTGCACTACGGCCGCATGAAGGACAAGGGCGGCATCACTCCCGTTCAGGTGAGCCTGTGCAAGCGCAACAACGTCGGCGTGTCGCTGGAGGTCGCGCGCAAGTGCCGCGGAATTCTGGGCGGAAATGGCATCCTGCTCGAGTACCCCGCGATCCGTCACATGCTGAACCTCGAGAGCGTCTACACCTATGAGGGCACCCACGAGGTCCACACATTGGTGCTCGGTAAGGCGCTCACTGGTTGCAACGCGTTCTGAGCCGTCGCAGTTGAACTCAAGCCGCAGCTGTCCAGAGCTAGCGCTCCACCGGGATCGCTAGCTCGAAGAAAGTGGTGCGCGTAGAGAACCCGAAGCGCGTGTACAAGCGCTCCGAGTCGGCGCCCGATTTGGCCAGGATGTACACGGGGCACGGGCCGCATTCGTCGCGATAGCGCGCAATCGCCGTGCGCAAGAGCGCGCTGCAGATCCCGCGCTTACGATAGTCAGCGTGCGTCAGGACGTCCTGAAAGCGCGCCTCGTTTTCCCCACGGATTAAACCCAAGGATCCCACTAGCTTTGCGTCGGCAAAGGCGCCAAGCCACTCACCCTCCCCCCCCTGAACCAACTCTCGGTAGCCTTCGTAGAGCCAGTACGCGCGTTCGGTGGCGAAGAAGCCGCCGTCGTCGTTGATATTCGCGGTGAGCTCCACTGCTTGACGCCAGTCGCCATCGCCGCTGAACGGGCGGATCTCGATGCTTTCGGGGGGGAGAGCACGAGGCAACGGGGAGCGCCCGTCGAAGCCGAGGCAGTGATTGATGTAGAGCTGACTCGTCTCGTCCAGCGCGCTGAACCAGGCCGGCTCCTCGGTGCTGCGCCCTGTCTCCTCCCAGAGCAGGAACGCGCGATCGCACTCGGTCGATTGCTGCTCCAGGAGCCAGCGGCCGAGCCAGTAGTCCACGCCCTGCTCGGCGGGGGACGCCTCGAGCAACAGCGCGTGACCGTAGTTGAAATCGATGCGCTCCGGCGTACGCGAAACCATGTAGCCCTGGCGTGCGGCCCAGTGGGTCATGCGGGGCTTGGCGAAGCGCTGGCTCCTGGACGCTGGCCGGTCCGTCGAGGTCACGCGAACTAGTCTGCTACGCTGGCGGGCACGGACCAAGGTCCTTTCCGCGCAGGGCTCGGCGGAACAGCCGGTTACCGCCGCAACGGGCGAGGCTCTTGACGCAAGCTGCGCCGAACGGAAGGGTTAGCGCACCATGACGCGTCGAGTATCCAGCGAACGCCATCAGACGCCTGTCGACTCACTGACCGATCGTTTCAGCGGTGCCGAGCGATGACGCGCGTCCTGGTGACCGGAGGCGCCGGATACGTAGGCAGCCACACCGTGCGGCACCTACTCAACGCGGGCTATGAGGTCGTGATCCTCGACGACTTGAGTACCGGGCACGCTGAGTCAGTTCCCCAGGGTATCAAGCTCTCGAGGGTCGACTTGCGCGACAGAGTTCAGCTGCGCTCGGCGCTGGAGAGCGAGCGCTTCGACGCGGTGATGCACTTCGCCGCTCGCTCACTCGTGGGCGAATCGATGCAAAAGCCCTACGAGTACTTGCGGGACAACTTCGGCGGCGCGCTGAACCTGATCGAGTGGTGCGCGGAGCACTCGGTCAACCGCTTCGTGCTGTCCTCGACGGCGAATCTCTTCGGCAACGCCGGAGAGGAACCGATCGCAGAGCGCGACGAGATCGCACCGGGCAGCCCCTACGGCGAATCCAAATTCCTGATCGAGCGCGCGCTGAGCTGGGCGGAGCGCATTCACGGACTCCACTACGCTTGCCTACGCTACTTCAACGCGGCGGGCGCGCTCGAGGACGGTAGCATCGGCGAACACCACGACCCGGAGACTCACCTCATCCCCATCGTCCTGCAAGTTGCCCTGGGGCAACGGGAGCGCGTGACGGTGTTCGGCGACGACTACCCGACTCGCGATGGCACCTGCATCCGCGACTACATCCACGTGTCGGATCTCGCGGCAGCTCACCTCGCGGCGGTGGAGCGCTTGGGGGACCAAAGCGTCGAGCTCAACCTCGGCAACGGCGCTGGCTTCTCGGTGCTCGAAGTGTTGGAGACGGCGCGCAAGGTCACTGGCCACGCGATCCCCCACGTGTTGGGGGAGCGGCGCCCCGGCGATCCCGCGACCCTCGTCGCGTGTTCGGACGAAGCGAAGAGGCTCCTCGGGTGGACGCCGAAATACGACCTCGAAGCAATCGTGAGCCACGCTTGGGCGTGGCACTCGAAGCATCCGCACGGATTCGCTACCTGAACCGGGGAGGCGCGCGGACTACTCGCCGAACTTCTGCACGAAGCTCGAGCAAAACGTCACGACGCGCTTGTAGTCCTCGATGCGGATGCGCTCGTCGGAGTTGCGGCTCCGACTCATGTCATCGGGCGCTAGCAGCAGCGGGCGGAAGCGATAGATGTTCGCGCTGAGCGCGCTGTAGTGGCGAGCGTCCGTCGCACCGAGCACCAGCGAAGGCGCAAACACCGACTCGGGGAAGGCACCCTTGACGACCGCTTGGAACTGCTTGAACTCCGGCGCGTCCACGGGGGACACCGGAGGCGCCGGGTACGCCCCTTCGAGCAAGCTCAGCTTGATGCTTGGATCCGCCACCACCTTGGCAGCGTGCGCCTTGAGCGCCTCGAGCGTGTCGCCTGGGCGCAAGCGGTAGTTCGCGAGCGTCGGATGAGCGGGGAGCTGCTTTTCGTCGATTCCGGGCGGAACATCCGTGCTGGTGACCAAAGTGCGGATCAGCGCCTCTGAGCCTTGAGATTGTTTGATGCGATCCTCGAGCAAGCCCGAAAAGAGCCAGCGATTGGCGACGGCCACACGAATCGGGAACGGCAGCTCGCTCGCCAAGTACTCGAACTGATTCACCGCCGGCCCACTGAACTCCGCTGGCATCGGTTGCTCCTCGAGGCGCTTCTGCGCTGCCTCGAGCTTGCTGTCGGCGCCCGCGCCCTCGCTCTGCAAGAGCACGCTCGCCTGGCCCTTCTCCCCAATGCCGACCATCGCGATGGGCGCCGGGATCTCGGGCATGAAGCCCTTCACCACCGCCAGCCCCTCGGTTAATACCACATGGAATTTGGGGGCTTTCGCGCTGAGCGCTTGCGCCAGCCCACGGGTGCCGACCTCGCCCCCACGCAGCTGGTCGTGGCTGAGCGCAACGTAGAGCGTGCGCTTCGGTTTGAACCCGCTACTCGCCAGCTGTTCCAAGGCCTCGAATAGGCCAACCACGAAAGACTTGTCGTCCAGCGTGCCGCGACCCCAGATCATGTCGTCCCTCACGGCACCCGAGAACGGCTTCTCGGTCCAGGACATCGACGTGCCCGGCTGCACGGTGGCTACATCCATGTGACCCGCGATCACACTCGGCGGGAGGCCCGCGTCGCTGCCTTCCCAGCGGTAGAGCAGGCTGTGCTCCGCGACGACCTCGCGTTGCATCGCCTCGTGCGCCTTGGGAAAGGTACCGCTCAGGTAGGTCGCGAAACTACGAAACGCGACCACGTCTTCGCGCCGCAATGCAGATGTGCGAGTCCCGTGTTGGGAGCGCGAGATGGTCTGGATCCGCACGGCACCCTGAAGGCGGCTGACAGCTTTTTGCCAGTCGATGTCCGGTGTGGGCGTGGCCGCGGTGCTCAGCTGCCGGCTCTTGAACTGCTTGCCACGGTAGAGCAGCGTGCCCGCCAGGGCCAGGGTGGCGAACAGAACGACGTGGACGATGTACCGCCACTTGCCCTTCTTCTTCTTGGGTTGCTCGTCGTTCACTGAGCGTCTCCTCCGCCGTCATGCTGCGCTGCCGAGCTGGGAGGCGCTTGGGGCGAAGACATGGCCTGTGCTTTGAGCCTCACCCCCACCAGAAATACTTCCGTGCTAGCGTCGCGGGTCGCGGCTGGGCGCACGACCTTGCAGCTCTCGTAGGCGGCTTGAACCGCCTTCTTCGCTGCGTCGAAGTCCTCACTCATGAAGATCTTCGCCACGAAGTCACTTCCAGGTTTGCCCACCCGCTTGGCGACCTCGAGCGCGCCCACCGCGAGCTCGTAGCTCAGGTAGCGATCACGCAGTTTGTCCCCGCTGGTGCGCGGAGCCATGTCGCTCAGCACCACGTCATACGGCGCGTGCTCCGCGATCAACACCGAGTCCGGATCGAGTGCGTCGCCTTGAGCGATGTGCACGTTCGCACCGAGAGGCTCTTCAATCGCTGACAGATCGATGGCCACGACGAGGCCCTTCGCTCCAATCTGCTGCCCCGCGTACTTGCTCCAGGAACCCGGCGCGGCCCCCAGATCCAAAACACGCTTTCCAGGGCCGAGCAGCCGCACGCGCTTCTGAATTTCCTCGAGCTTGTAGACGCTGCGCGCAGGGAAGCCGGCTGCGCGGGCTGCCCGCGTGTGAGGGTCGTTCTGGTAAGGGTTTCGCTTCTTGGCCACGGCTTCGTCGCTCGGTTGGTAGCAGTGTGCGTCGCGCAGCTCAAACCTTCAGCGGCGCGTGAGCCACACCGCCTTCGTTGGACCCACACTCTGAGTCGCGTGAGCGCCACGAGGACCGTTTGCAAACGTGGGCCAAGCGGGACAATCGTGGGGCGTCGGACTCGGGCGCAGTGACTCGAGCTTGCAGCGCGCGTCGAGGGCCGCCTCTTCGAGCCAGCGTTGAAAGCGCTCGGGGCTGGTCTTGCGATGGTTCGTCACTGCGAGCAAGCGACCACCAGGGGTCAAGAGTCGCAGCGCGTCGGCCGCTAGCGCCTTGTAGTCGCGCTGGATGCTGAAGCTCTTCTTGCCGTGAGATCCGAAGCTCGGCGGATCGAGAATGATCAGCTCGAAGCGCTCCTCACGCTTGATGGCTCGCCGCAAGTAGTCGGCGGCGTCGGCCTTGAGCAGGCGCTGGTCTGGCCCAGCGACTCCGTTCAGCGCGAGGTTCTTCTCACCCCAGGCGAGGTAGCGGCCACTCAAGTCTACGCTGATCGTCTCTCGCGCTCCGCCGACGGCGGCGGCGACCGAAAACGAACACGTGTAGCTGAAGAGGTTCAGGACGCGCAGGCTCCGAGCAGAGCCGAGCACCCGCGCGCGGTTGTCGCGCTGGTCGACGAACAAGCCAGTCGAGAGCCCATCTTGGAGGTCGACCAAGAACTTGAGCTGGCCCTCCCGCACCTGCAGCTCCGCCGGAGTCGGTTCCCCACGGAATACTTCATTGGGAGCAAGCGCTTGCTGATCGGCCCGCCGCAAGTCGGCCCGTACGCGTTGCTTCAGATACACCCCGGCGAAGCCTCGCTCGAGCAGGTGCTCGGCGATGAACGGCGCCTGCTCCAGCGCCTCGGGGGTGTAGATCGACAGCGCAACCCACTTCCCGTACGCATCCGCCGAGAGGCCCGGCAGGCCGTCTCCGTATTCGTGCACCAAGCGGAGCACGTCACACGTGTCTCTGAGCGGCCAGCGCCTACTGAGCGCGTCATCTAGGCATCGCGCCAGTTCATTGCCGCGTGGTATCGCGGTGAAAGATGCTTCAGTCGGCCCGGTGGGCGGCTCCGACAGAGCCTCGGAGAAGAGCTCTGGCATTGGCGCTTCGGCCTGCAAGTCGAGTGAAGCTAGCCCAAGGCTCTGACAGTGGAGCAGCAGTCGACTAGCGGGCGCGCCGCCGTACAGCGTATCCCCGAGGATCGGGAGCCCACGGCTCGCTAGCTGAACCCGGAGCTGATGGGTGCGCCCCGTCTCCGGACACAGCTCGAGCAACGCGCGCTCCCCGACTCGCTTCAGTACCTTGCAGCGCGTACGCGCCGGCTTGCCGCGAGAGGACACCTCGACCCGCAGCTGCCCGTGGGCCTTCCTGGTGAGCAAGCGATCTTCGAACACCTGGCTGCCACGCTTGCCCAAGATCGGCGACGTGCCGCTCACCACGGCGAGGTACCGGCGCTCGGAGCGATGGGCCTCCATCTCCTCGGCGACGGCCTTGTTGAGCTCGGCATCGCGCAGCAGGAACAGCACGCCGCTCGTCCCTTGATCCAACCGCTGGTGCACCGCCAGGTAGCTCGATTCGCCTCGCGCCTGGAGCCAAGCCCCAAGGCGGGTCACCACATCCTCCGCCAGCTCAACGTTTCCGCCGTGAACCGGCAGGCCGCTCGGCTTGTCTACCACTAGCACGCGGGAGTCGACGTGGAGCACACGCGCGGCGCACCACGGCTCGAGCCAGGGTGTCGCCTCGCCATTCGGAGCGGGGCTGGTCAGATCAGGGGGAGAGGTCACGCTTCAACTATCGCGGGTCAACGGCGGAGACCTGGTGTTAGCCGTCCAGTTCGACCCGCGCCAGCTCCCAGATCTTGCTCGCCGGTGGTGAGCCCGCGTGGATGGCAGCTTCCAAGCGGCGCGAGCGCACCACTTCGAGCGCGGCGCGCGCGCCGCTCAGCGCAGCACCCTCCATGTAACCCTGAAAATCGAGACTCGTGTGCTCTCCGGCGAACTTCAGGCCACGTACGGGTTCCCCCTCAGCGCCCGCGATGGTCGTGTACTGGCCAACCTTCCACGAGGCGTAGCTACCGCGGGTCCAGCGCTGAGTGTTCCAGACGAAGCGCGTGCGCTGACCATCGTGCGCGGCTTTGGCGCCGGGTATCACCTGGTCGAGCTGCTCCAAGAACTCGGTGGTTGCCGCCTCCAACGAGAGCTGCCCCATGGCGTCCGAGTGAGCCCCGCCGGTGAAGTTGGTGAGCAGGCCTCTGTCCGTCGGTTGCATGCGGCTCGTATCCCACGTCGACTGATAGCCCAGGTCGCTGTACGTCTCGCCGTTGTTGCGCTGCGCGATCCACACGCGCTGCTCGAAGCCACACATCAGCTTCGCGTTCTTGCCGTAGCCGAGCTCGTCGATCGCGCGGCGCTTCACGGAGGGCAGCGCGACGTCAAGCTTCACGTCCCGGAGCAGCGTGAACGGCAGCGCGAGGATCACCTCGTCGAACACCGCTTCGCGCGTTTGCCCGTCGAAGCTCAGGCGATAAGCCCCGGCTGGCGTCTCCTTGAGGGCCACGAGCGCGTGCCGCGCATGAATCCTCGAGGAATCAAGCTTCGCAACCAAGCCGTGCACGAAGGTTTCATTGCCCTCTTGAGTGTGAAAGCGCTCATCCGAGTCGCCGTAGAGCTTGAACTTCGTGAGCTCTGTGGAAATCATCCAGAGCAGGTTGAGCGCGTTCGATTCATCGCTCTCGAGCCCGAACTCCGTCGTGTACGCAACCGAAAGAAAGTCGCGAATCCAGCCGTTGATCCCCTGCTCGGTGAACCACTGATCGATGCTGAGCTTATCCAGGTCCTGAGCAGCGTTCGGGCTTCTGTAGCTGATGTCGCCTTCCGGATCCTTGAGCTGCTCGAGGGACTTTTCGATGGCCGCGGCGACCGGGGCGAACGCCTCGAGGATCTCGGGCTCTCCAAGCGTTGAACCAGCAAAATGGATCTTGAGCCCTAGCTCCTTGGGCCCGCGGTCGTAGTCCGAAAAGCGCAGGTCGAGCTCTTCGCGCAGCGCATGCATCGTCAGGTGACCGGTGTCGATCAGCTCGCCGCCGAGCTCGCAGTGTTGCGGTGCGAACGTGCGGCGGTCACTGAAGACTCTGCCACCTACCCGCGCGGCGGCTTCGAACAACTCTGCCTCGATGCCAGCTTCGCGCAGGCGATGTGCCGCGTGAAGTCCCGCGAGGCCGCCGCCGACGATGGCAACGCGAGGCGCTCCTCGGGGCCGCAACTTGGGAGCCGGCGCTGCCGGGGCGCGCTTTTCGCCGCAGCCGGCGAGCGTCGCGCCGCTCAGCGCGGTGACGCCGGAAAGCCACGCGCGGCGAGACAGCCGACGAGAGCCAGCTGACCATTGCCTCGCGGATTCAAGCTTCGGCTGGCGCGCAAGGGCCCGAAGGAGCGCGGTGTAGAGCGGCGTCTTAGCCATGCCCCGCGAGTGTACGCTGGCTCACAAACGAGGAAAGCCCACCGCGAGCGGTGGGCTTTCCGTGCTTGATTCGCTGCCGGATGAGGCCGGCGAATCAGGCTGGGGCTCACGCCTGGGGAACGCCGCCGTTCTTCTTCTTCACGGCGCCACGCACCGTGATCATCGCGCCGCGCGCACCGGGGATGCCGCCACGGATCAGCACGAGGCCGTCCTCTGCCAGCACCTTCGCGACCTTCTGATTCAGGACGCTGACGGTCTTGTTGCCGCACTGTCCAGGCATCTTCTTGTTCTTGAAGACGCGACCGGGGGTCATGTTGGAGCCGATGGATCCGCCGTGACGCTTGTACTCGTGAGCGCCGTGGCTGTTCACTGCACCCTTGAAGTTGTGGCGACGCATGACGCCGCTGAAGCCGCGACCACGCGAGGTGGACTGCACGTCGACGAACTGACCTTCCACGAAGATCTCGTCGAGCTTCACTTCGGCGCCCAGCTCGAACTTGGCGGCGTGCTCGGCACTGCAACGCAGCTCCTTCAGGTGCTTCTTGGCGTCGACGCCGTTCTTCTTGAAGAAGCCGGCCACGGGCTTGGTGGTGTGCTTCTCCTTGAGCTCACCGAAGCCGATGATCAGCGCGTCGTAGCCGTCCTTCTCCTGGGTGCGCTTGCCCACCACGAACGCGCGGGCCTCGACCACGGTGCAGGGGGTGACGGTTCCGTCCTCAGCAACCAGCTGAGTCATGCCAAGCTTGCGTCCGACGACGCCGGGGTTCGTGTTCATTGAGTGCTCCTTGGGGTTTCGGCCCGTTGCCCACGACCTCGATGAAGCCGTGTGCCGCTACCGTTCCGCTTGCTGAGTGACAGCTGACGCCGATGTGGCGCCACGGTACGCCGCGCCGGTGGCGCGGTAGTCTGAGATGTGGTTTGGTTTGGCTCCAATCGGGGCAAACCGGGACGCGCGGGATAGCCTTGGATCAGGCCCTGGTCAAGGGAAGTCGGTCTCGACCGACGTGCGGAACGAAAACAAAGCCGCGAAGCTCATTGACTGGCGGCTGCCTCGGTGCATAATCCCGCACCCCAATTCGGGGCGAGCCCTTCGTGGCTGCTCGACCATGCGACCCTTGCTTGGCCGAGCAACGGCGCTAGCTCGAGTGCGAGCCCAACTCGCTCTTTCTCGGCACCCTTCGCTGGCTGCCTGATAGCCAATCTGATTTTGAGGCGCACCAATGTCCGCAACCGTTTCTGCCAAGATCGAAGCCCTTGAGGCGAAGAACCTCCGCACCGACCTGCCTGAGTTCCGCGTCGGTGACACCGTCGCCGTCCACTACCAGATCGTCGAGGGCGACAAGCTCCGCGTCCAGGTGTTCAAGGGCATCGTCATCAAGCGCCACCGCGCTGGCGCGCGCAGCACCTTCACCGTGCGCAAGGTGAGCTTCAACGTCGGCGTGGAGCGTACGTTCATGCTGCACACCCCTCGCCTCGAGAAGATCGAGCTGCTGAGCCAGGGTGTGGTTCGTCGAGCCCGCCTCTTCTACCTGCGCAACCTGCGCGGCAAGGCGGCGCGCGTGCGCGACGCGAAGGATCGCAACACCAAGTAAGGCGCGTCCGCTACGCGAGCGCTATTCCGCTGGATTTTCGCTAGCCAGCAAGAGAGCACGCCGACTCCCCTCAAGGAGTCGGCGTTTTCGCGTTTGTTGCGCCTCCAGGGACGGCGCCCCGAGGCAACTCCGCTGGGGAACCAGTCTCCCGGCCAAAACGAGCGTTTGGGGGGGGAGGAGCGCGGTTAATGAAGCGCCACGCAACTCTGCGCATACAAGCTCCATCGGGGTACTCTGGCGACAGCTGAAAAGGTATGCTGCGCGCGACCTTGCGCCGCCTGCCGGACAATTGGTGGGGACCGGCGCGAACTACGGCTGATCGTGGGCCCCACCCTCGTCTCAGCACCAATCGGAGGTTTCAAGCATGATTCAGTGCCCGCGCTGCGGCCAGAACAACGACGACGCGGCAAAGTTCTGCGCTTCCTGCGCTGCCCCACTGCCCGCTGCGGCCGCACCGCCGCCCGGCGCTCCCCCACCCGGTGGACCGCCCGCAGGCTGGGGACCGCCTCCAGGAGGACCTCCGCCCGGCGCGCCGCCAGGGCCTCCGCCTCCGGCGCCCGCTGGCTGGGGTGCGCCTCCTGCGTCTCCCTACGGACCACCGCCGGGAGCTCCGCCACCAGGGCCTCCGGACGCACCACCCGTGGCTGGTGGCTGGGGACCGCCGGCTGACAATCCCCAGCGCGTGGGTGCGCCTGCTGCAGGCCTGAATCCGTTCGGCGAAACCATGGCGCCAGAGCTGCAAGGTGGTGGAGCCGCCGCTGGAGGTTGGGGTGCGCCTCCCGGTGCGCCGCCGCCGGGCGCTCCTCCAGGCGCGCCCCCGATGGGACCGCCAATGGGCGCGCCTCCTCCCGGATACGGACCGCCCGGCGCGCCACCCATGGGACCGCCGATGGGTGGGCCTCCTCCCGGATACGGACCGCCCGACGCACCACCCATGGGTGCGCCTCCTCCCGGATACGGACCGCCCGGCGCACCGCCACCTGGATACGGACCGCCCGGTGCGCCGCCAATGGGTGCGCCACCCCCTGGATACGGGCCGCCCGGTGCACCTCCGGGAGCGCCGCCTCCCGGATACGGACCTCCTGATGCACCTCCAATGGGTGGTCCGCCCCCTGGATACGGGCCGCCCGGTGCTCCGCCAATGGGTGCTCCGCCAATGGGACCGCCGCCAGGCGCGCCTCCTCCCGGATACGGACCACCCGGCGCACCGCCAATGGGACCGCCGATGGGCGCGCCTCCTCCCGGATACGGACCACCCGGCGCACCGCCGATGGCACCGCCAATGGGCCCGGCGGGCGATCCCGCCTTCGCGCCAACCGCGCCTCCGGTTGCGGACGGCGGCTTCGGTGCGCCTCCCGGCGCGCCCGCGCCAGCATACGCACCACCCCCCCCGGCCCCTGCTGCCGCTCCAGCGCCAGCCCCGGCGGCTGATGGCGCGCGGGTGCTCGCAGGCTTCATCGTGAGTTTCGAAGGCAACGAGCTCGGCACATTCTGGCCGCTGTACGCAGGTAAGAACGTGATCGGACGCAAAGATGCCATGGAGGGGTTGGACATCGAGATCGACCACCCGACGACCTCCAGCCGCCACGCCGTCATCACGGCCACGGCTCGCCCCGGCAAGCTCACGCTGGAAGATCCCGGAAGCACCAATGGAACGTATCTCTCCGGCGAACGGTTGCCGAACAACCAACCTCGGGATCTGAGGGACGGCGACGCTGTCCGCTTCGGCGGCTACAGCTGCACAGTCAAAGTGATCTGAGTGGTTTACGATTGGCCGCTGAGCAGCATGGGGCTCAGCGGCCCGTCAGTGCGTCAACGGATAGCAGTTGCAAATGGATAGACTCGGCTTTGGTAGTAGCTCCCGCGGCGTCGGGGCTCGGATATGGGCGTGCTTCGCCTTAGCGATGTGCGTTTGGATGCTTCCAGCGGCCGCGAGCGCCGCTCCCGAAGCACACATCTTGCGCATCGATCCTCGGGCCAGCACCGAGAGCGGTGATCCCTTGATCACCATGGTCACCGAGGTCGTGCAGACGAAGCGCGTCGGCGACGCTACCAGCGGCTGCGCCGCCATGACCGGCAACGCGCTATACGACTGCATGAGCGCCGCGCTGGAGAAGCCAGGCGCGCTTTACGAGGTGTTTCCTTTCCCCAAGGATAACGCCATTTTCACGGTCAAGGTCGATGGCGCGGACAGCCTCGGCAAGATCGAGAAGGTCGACCGCTGGGGGGAGCAGCTCAATCAGCCGGGCGTTGGCACGGCGTGGTTGATCATGATCGACGCCGACAAGCGAATGCAAGGCGGCTTCGAGGAAGCGAAGCAAGTCGCCGATCGCTTCGTCCAAAGCATGGGGCGCAACGACATCGTCAACGTCATGTTCTTCAATGACCGCGCGGTGTTCAAGGACTCCAAGTGGCTATCCGCTGCGGACAAGAGCAAGGCGAGTTCAGTGATTCGTTCGCAGTCCAGCGTGATGCCCAGCTCCGGTCGTAACCGCACGCTGCTCACGCTGATCAAGACCGGCGTCACCGATGCGTTCAAGAACCTCGGCAACGTCGGTGAGACGATTCAAGTACCGATGCACCAAGCGTTGGTGGTGCTTTCCAGCGGCTTTGGTGGAACGGACCCGTCAACCACGGGTCCCGGTGCGCTCCAGCTCCAACAGTACCTCACCGGTGGACGTTTCCCCGAGGACAACACCGCGCTGCCCAAGATGCCGCTCCCGATTGTGAGCATCTGGTTCCCGCATACGACCTACGACGAGTTCAAGAAGAACTCGATGGAGTTCATGCAGAACCTGGCAAACCCGGAGATCGGTGGACTCTACACGATCATGCGCGGCGGTCAGGGCGGGCGCGCCGACACCATCGTGAAGGCGGTGCGCACCCGCTTCTCCAAGATGTACCTGATCAAGGCGCGACTCTCCTGCGTGGCTACCAGCGTCAC
>JBFXBK010000212.1:0-14819 GCA_050183255.1 Polyangiaceae bacterium
GCTGCCGAAGATGTAGAGCGTGTAGCTCTCCTCACCTGCTGTATCCACCGCGCGCTTGCTCACGCGCATGTCGCTGGCGTCGTAGCCGTAGTGGAGCTCCACGTCGGCGACCCCGGTTGGCTGCGCGCCGCTCGCGACGTTTTGGTCCCAGCGCTTCGCCGTCACCAGGCGGCCCACTTCGTCCCACTCGTAGTGGAAGTACTGGTTGCAGCCGGCTCCGGCGCTGACGCACTGACCATCGCGGTGCAGATACAGGTCCGTCAGGTTGCCGGTCACGTCGTAGGTGGTGCTTAGGTCGCCTTCCTTGGTACCGCTGTTGCCCCGGTTGCTTGCGCTGTTGAGCTGGTAGGCCTTACCCCCAACCGGACCATTGGAAATGGTGCCTAGACTGCGGTCGTAGAAGCCCTTGGCGTCGTCGTCCGTGTCCGTGGTGTTGCCGAGCCAGTCGTAGTTCCAGGTCTGGTAGCGGATGCGGTTTTCGAACTCCTGGTACGGGCTTGGTTCCGCGCGGCGATGTTCCCCTGAAGGATCGGCGTTCGGGTCGTCCCAGGTGTCGTCTTGATCCGTGAGGCTGGGTACCAGGTAGAACTGCTCGGGTTGGCTCCAGGGGCTCTTGCCGTAGCTGTTTTCGGCTTGGACCCAGACCGTGTAGCTGCCCGGCGTGAGCACCTGCGCGGGCGTCACGTCGCACTGGGTGGGACTGCAGCTCGCTTCGCTGGGTGTGAAGGTCCACGTGAACTCGCCGCCGGTGCTGTCTTGGACTCTGAGCTCGTAGGACGTGACGCCACCTTGGGAGGTCCAGCTGTAGACCGGGACCGAGTCGTGCAAGTTGCCGATGGGCGCGAGGATGGTCGGCGCCGAAGGCAAGTCTTGGACGGTGAACGGTTCCGCGAGGCTGATGGCGCCGCGGTTCCAGGGGTTCACCGACGCGATGAACCAGCTGTAGTCGCCCGGAGCGTACGTGAACTCCGGCCCCGTGCAGGTGGGTTCGCCGTTTCCGCAACCAACCGCGTCGCGATGAAGTCGCTGGAAGTAGATCTGCGTGTTAGACGCGTCCTTGAACCACAGATCGTACCAGGTCGCGCCTGGGTCGCGGCTCCAGACCGGGTGGAAGGGGTTACTGACGACGCCCTTGGGCGCGATGCGATCCGGCAGCCCGAGCGGGATGTAGCCGCCATAGCTGAAGGTCGTATCCTTCCACGCGGTAACAGAATTGTCGGCGAACTTTGCACGCACCCACCAGCGGTGAGCGCCGGTCGGGAGCGGGACGGCTGGCTCGTACTCGCAGTAGCCGCCGTCACAAGCCGTAGCGGGATCGATGTAGCCGATGGGAGGCACCGAGCCGTCCGAAAGCTGCGCCTTCCACTGGTACTGGGTCGCGCCCGCGACGGTAGTGAAGCGATAAGTTGGTGTGTCGTCGCCGACCGGGATATCCGCGTTCGGCCAGACGGGTGTTGGACCGGCGCCGTCGACCTCGAAGGCCATGCCGGAGCTCCAAGGTCCGAGTGTCCCTTGTGCGTTGAGCGGGCGGATGTACCAGATATAATTTCCGCTCGGTATTGATACGTCCTGGAGCGTGCACGTACTGCCCAGCACGCCGCAGCTCAGCTCCGTGCGCGCCTTGACGGTGGAGTAGACTTCGGTTCCGCCCGGCGTCTTGACACTCACCGCATACTTGGCCGCCGCGCTGTCAAACTCCCACTCGAGATCGAACGGGGCGCCAACAAGCCCGCTGGGACTGAGCTGTACAGGCGTCTGGAATGGGGTGATGGGACCGATTGAGAAGTTCTGACGGCGCCAACCCGTGTCGGCGTAGATGCTGAAACCGCCGCGGACTTCCCAGTAGGCAGCTCCCTGCGGAATCGTGTACCAAGGCGCCGTCTGGCAGATCCCTGCGTTGTTGGCGCATCCAGCATTGCTAGGCAAGATGTAGAGTTGCTGCAGCCCGCCATCGCCATCCCAGACCCGCAGGTGATACTGAACGACTCCCGAGCGAGGTGTCCAACGGAACACCGGCGGTTGCCCAGTGACTTCACCAGCTGGGGCAACAGGCGTGGGTCCGTCTTCATCAATCGTAAATGCGAGGGACGCGCTCCACGGACCTGGCGCGTCGTCCAAACCGCGTGCGCGCACGCGCCAGCTGTAGCTGCCGATGCCGAGGGTGATCGCAGCGGGCTTGCAGATCGCCGCAGCGCTCGTTGGGTTGTCGCAGCCGAGCTCCTTCTTCGTGTATTGCGCAGCCGTCAGCGGATTGCCCGAGCCGTCGAACAGCTCGAAGTCGTAGCTCCTCACCCCCACTTCGGGCTTCCACTTGGGCGTGACGGGGGAGCCCACGAGGCCCGCAGGCTCGTACTGAATCGGCGCCGCGAGCGTTGGGTAGCTATCGCCGAACGCGATATCTTGCCACTGATAGGCGCTCCACATCCCCGGGGAACCGAGGTGGTACTGCACGCCCCACACGGCTCCACCCTCGGCGATGGGCCGCGGCATGCCGTAGTAACAAGTCGTGAGATCCGAGCAGCCTGCCCACGCAGGAACAGGTGTCGTCTCCGTCGGCGTGCCGCCGTACGTCGTAAAGAGCTGCGCGCGGTACTGCCCGGTGACGGCTGAGCTCCAGCGGTAGGTGTCCGTGCTTCCCGCCGCTCCCGCGCCGATCAGGGTGTTGGGGGTGAGGGGCCCGACGGGAGGCGCTGGGCTCGTCGTGATGCTGAACGCAGTAGTCGGCGACCAAGGGCCAGGCGCGCTATCCAGGCCTACCGCGCGGACACGCCACTGGTAGTCGCCAACGGACTGGTCGGCTGGCTGGAACTCGCAGAGATCGTGTGTATCTGGGTTGTCGCAGCGGAGCTCGGCTTTGGTCAGCGAGTAGCTCTCGAGCAGCGTGCCGGAGCCGTCGAGCACCTCGATGTCGTAGCCGGAGATCCCGAGCGTCGGCTCCCAGTAGAGCTTGCCGAAGTACCCGGTGTGCGCCGTCGGGCTAGCCAGCGTCGGTGCGGACAGCGTCGGCAGGCTGCTGCCAAAGGCGATGTCTTGCCAAACGTACGGCGTCCAAACACCGCCACCGAACCCACCTTGCACCGCCCACACGGCGCCGCCGTTCGGCAAGGTGCGCGTCCAGTTGTAGGTACAGACACCGCTGACACCACAGGCTGGATTGTTGGTGGCTTCATGGGAAGTGCCGTCCTGAGCCACCCAGCGAATGCGGTACTGGATCAGGCTTGCACGGTGGGTGAAAGAGTAGCCGCTGAAGTCCGGGGTGAGCCCTGCGGGAGTGATGGGTCGCGGCCCCTCGACATCCTCGTGGAAACTGAGTGTGTTGCTCCAGGGACCATTCAGGTTGTGTTCACTGTTGCTCTGGATTCGAATTGTGTAGTCGCCGGTCGCCGAGGGCTGGAATGTGATGCTGCAATTGGTACCAGTGCAGACTTCATATTTCTGCCGGGTCTGACCGAAGACCTGAACGTTGTCCGACACCCGCCGCATGTCGAAGACGTAGTGGCTTGCGCCTAGCGAGCCCGTCCAACTCGCGATGAAGGGCGCGCCAACCACGCTCGGAGGCGCGGTCATCGTCGAGGCGGTAAGCGGCTCGACATTCCCCACGGAAACGTTGACCCAACTAGCCCAGTCCCCATCATCAGAACCGCCAACAATGCGCACGTTCCAGCGAGCCGCGCCTTGCCCAAGGCTGATGGCCGGTGACGCGTTCGCGAGGTCGAAGGTGCAAGTGCCGCCACCGGAGCACCCCAGGTCCGCAACGCTCACCTCGCGATCGAAGTGGTACCCTTCGCCGTCGTAGATGCGAAAGTTGTAGCCAGTCGCGTCGGAGACGCCGGTCCACGTGAAGACGTAGGGCGCGGTGAGTGCGCCGCTTGGGCTCTGATTGGTGATGGCCGTCACCGAGGGAGCCGGCACTTGGCTCACGTCGGGCAGCTTCGCGGCGTCCAGGGCAGCGCGGTTCACCGCGCGCTCAGCCTGGAGGTTCGCGGCCTTGGGCGTGGCCGCTGGGGCCTCAGCTTGTTTCGCCTGCGGTTCCGCATCGGTTTCGACGGGTGCGGGGGGGGGCGGGGGCGGCGGAAGCTTTGCTGCGCCGCTCGAGGTGACTCCGCCGCCGCTCACGCCTTGGGCGGCGCTCTTCGGCTGCACGCCTGCCAGGCTCGGTGACTTGGCGCTTTCCTGGTGGAATCTTGCGAGGTCAGCGGCGCTGATGCGCGGCGTGGCGTGCGTCCTTGAGCCTGAGGGGCCCAATCCCCACGGATTCGGCGTCGGCGTGGGCTGGGTGACGCTGTCGTCGCGTTCGGTGTAGCCGTAGTCCACGCGGTTCACGCGGTACAGATCGTCGTACTGCATCGTGCGAGTGACGGGCTTTGCGCCGGCGGGCCACTCGTCGGGGTTACGCAGATCTTCAATCTTCCACGGGTTGCCGACGACGTCGTAGTGGTAGTGGTCGTCTTGCAGCACCTTCTGGAAGGTGTCCGTGCCGATGCCCGCGTGGCTGTAGCTACTGCTTGGATCGGACCACGCCGCGGGAGGCCCCCGGTAGGTCTGCACCGTCGCCAGACGGCGCCGGGTGTCGTAGGCAAACTGGGTGCGGGTGCGCGCCAGGTCGCCGTACTCGATGTGCTCATGAAGGCCATCGGCAGTGCGCTTGATGTCGGTGACGAGCTCTCCGTAGGAGCCCCCGACGCTCTTCACCGTGCCACGGTTGGAGTATGCAATATCCACGTGGCTTTGTCCGTCGCTACCCATCAGCTCGGGGCTCTGGGCGCCCGTCGTCTCGGACACCACGCGGTCGGCGCCGTCGAAGCTCACTTGCTTGCGGTACCAGCGGCCTGCGAATCGGTCGGCCATAGTGTCGTCGGGGACGCCCGGGGCGGCGAGTCTCACCCAGCTCTCGAAGGCTCTCGAGCGACCGTCGTAGTTCGTCCAGGTGGTCTTGGCGCGATCGAACACGGCGACCAGCTTGCCTCGGAGGAAGTCTCCCCCCGACAGCAGCGTGAACGTATCGGTGGAGTTCGAACCGTTTGGGACTTCGGGGACGCCGAGGGCGCTCGGTGGAAGCGAGTCGTAGTGGTAGTAGACTTCGACGCCGCCGTTCTCGCTCGGCGGACTGTAGGCTTGGTGGTGAGCTTCGCAAGGGGAGTAGTCCTCGTAGACCAAGCGCCCCACCCCGTCGTACGCGAAGTTCACGCCGCAGCCACGAGCATCGCTGGTTCCAATTAGCTCACCGCTCGCGTTGTAGCGATAGCGCCAAGCCTTGATGTTGCTGGCGTCGGCGTTGGGGCCCGGGTCGAAGTTGACCGAAGTGTGTGGCTCAACGTTGAGCACCATACGACCTAGGGAGTCGTAGCGGAGCCAACGGGTAGTCGAGCCGCTCGCGGATGAGCGGGTGATCGAGATCGGCTCACCGGTGGGGAGATACGTCGTGCGCGTCTGGCGCTCGATCAAGGTGCCGTCTTCCTTGAAGCGCTCGATCCCGAGCACTCCCCGCCCCTGACCGTCGCTGACGCTCGTCGCGTAGGTGCCGGCGTGCGGCCCCGCAGAATCGAAATCCGCTGCGTCCCACGCGTCGCTCGAGAGGGCATGGTAGACCTTGCGTAGCGTCTGGGTGTCATCGAGGTCATACAGGCGCAGATCGCGCCCGAATGCGTCATACTCTACACGCCCAAAGGGCGTGCCAGGAGCGGCCTCGGGGTCGAAGTTCTTAGCCTCTCCGTCCCAAAACTTTGGAAGGTGCTTCCTACTGACCGCGCCCTTCTTGTCGTACTCAACGTAGCCGCCAGCGATCCAGCGGCCCTCGTCATTCGCACTTGGATCCGCCTCTGTGATAGCTGCCAACGTGCGACCCATGCCATCGATGTAGGCGTAGGAGTCCATATACGCATCACTGCTCGTGGTTGGGCCATCCTGGCTTCGCGTGTGGATGATCGAGTACCTGCGGCCCTCCGTTGCGAGATCGTAGCTGATTTCAACGCTGGGAGTGGTGCCAACGGTCGCCCCATTGGGTTCCGAGCGGAACAAGTGCGTCAGTCGACCGAGGCCATCGTATTCTACTTTGGTGGTTTGAAACGTGAGGTCGATCACATACGTCACGAGCTCGAGGCCGCGATCATAGGAGGCCGCCGAATAGAGCGTGTCCGGGGGCGGGTTATCGCGAGTAGCCGGACAGCCACTCGGATACATCCGCTCCGTCGTAGCCAACTGGGCGTAGAGCGGATCCAAGTACACGTCAGCGCAGCGCCCTCCGGGGCCGTAGCTGCGGATCGCGTTACCGAACTGATCGTAGTCCGTCTCGCCGACGTACAGCGCCGTGCTGTCGCTGACAGCGTCCCCTGGCGTGGGTGCGACCGCAGCCCCAGCTGTCTCGTGGAAGCGTTGCAGCTCCTCTGTTCCCGTCAGGACGGCGGCGACCAGATCAGGATTGCCTTCTTCGGTGTAGCTGGTCGCCGTTTCCCCACGGCGCTCCGTATGAACGGATCCAATGGTGTAGCTCGATGCAGTTCTCCACAGCCAGCCGCTCGGGTGGTCGAGGAGCACTGGCTCACTTACCCCGGTGATCGCCTCGTCTGGTCCGCCTGCAGGGCAGCCGCTAACACAACCGTAGCTCGTGCCCGTGAGCTGGTTGCCGAAGTCGTCGACCGTCGTGTCGCCGTAGGTGCGCACGGTGCCGCTGGTAGCACGCAGGGGGATCTCCGTCGTGATGGACGGCCCGACGCCGACCCCCTCGGCGGTTACCGTTGGTTGGTCCTTCAGGCGCGTCGAACTCGGGATGAAATGCCCCGTGTCATAGGCCCAAGCCGTGGAGGCGTTGGAGAAGGCATAGACGACACCGCGTCCGTCCATGCCTTCGTACAGGCGACGCAGCGTGTACTCGTTGTGGCTCGTGGAGAGGTACACCCCGTGCTCGTCGTAGGTCTCGCTGAGCACAGGCAACCCCTTCAGCGCCTCATGGGGGTTGTCTAGCCACGTCTCGTTGTCCGGACACGGCTCGCCATTGTCCAGCAAACACTCACCTAGCAAGAACGTCGAGCGCGAGATACTCGTCGGACTGTTGGCGTCGCCGAAAGCCTTGCTCGTTGCCACCCGGAACCCTCGAAACTCACGCTGTCGTCCGTCGTAGACCGGATCACGGTACGTGTACTCCGTACTGTACGTGCGCGATCCCTGACCGTACACGTTCAGGTTGTCCGTCTCACTCATGCGCTTGACGAGATGCAGAGCCATCGGCGCCTTGACCGCCCACGGCTGACCATCGCGCTCGGCCTGGAGCATCTCGTCGATGCTCGAGGTGTACTCGAGAGTCGTCGTCTTCCCGAGACCACTACGCACCTCGGTGAGCACCCAGGGGCGGGTGCCGCCCTGAAGATCGATGTAGCGATACTCTCCCCCGTCCCCCCACACGATGTCGCGCGTGCCACTGCCATCGACGTCCGCGATGCGGACGATGGAGCGATTGCTCGGATTGTCCGGGGTGCCGAAGAGAATGCGCCGATTCTTGAAGCCTTTGCCGTCGACATTGATCCAGATGTCGACGTTCTTCGAGCGCACCTGGATGATGTCGCTCAGGCCATCCCCGTTCACGTCGTCGAGGCGCAGCTGGGTGTCGCCTTGAAGCGTCGGTGGGTTGTCCATCGCAAGGGAGCGGTACTCCGCGTTGTCTCCAGGCTTGCAGTCGTCGCGATCTCCGGTCCCCCAGAAGCCGTTTCCGCGACCGGGCCAGTACTTCACGTCGCCTGAACGCATGCGAACGATGTCGTTGATGCCGTCGCCGTTCATGTCCGCGAGAAACACGTCGGGCTGACTGAACAGCACGATGTTGCCGTTTCGCGGCACGCAGGCCTCGACCGCGTAATCTTCAAACTCCGCCTCGTTCTTACCAGTCAGGCATCCAGTGCCAAACTTCCCGTCGCCTCCGGGATAGCGGCCAAGGGCGAAGAACGTCTGTATCGAAGTGCCGCTCGAGACGACGAGGTCAACGAGCCCATCGAAATCCACGTCGACGACCTTGGTGTCTAATCCTTGCTCCGTGAAGTCGATCTTCGAACTCAGGTCGCCTGCACTGGTTACCGTACGGTTACGCCAGACCCAGCCCGTGCTTGAGAGCTCGGGGGAGAGGACGGAGTACTGCTTGGCCTTGGGCATGTGCAGCAGGTTGATGCGACCATCGCCATCCAAGTCCAAGGGAACGACATTAGGACTCGACAGTGGGAGCCCACTTAAGCCGTCCACTGCCATCGGCTCCGGACTTCCGAAGCTGGTGAGCTCACCATTGGCACCGTTGAAGAACACACGATGCTCGGCGCTCGGTGACCCAGCGGTTGCGAGCACGTCGGGTAACCCGTCGGAGTTGATGTCGAACAAGTCCGTGTTGCCCTCGTCAACCGAGACCGACGGACTGCTGAGGAACTCGCGAACCGTGTCGTCGAAGGGCTCGAAGCCGTCGAATGCAGGGCCGACGTGAGAGTAGTCGAAACGGGTTGGAGGCAGCGAGTCGGGCTCGCAGCTCAAGTTCCTCGGGAGCTCGCCGGAAGCCCCCTCGTAGACGGTCTGCCCTTGGCAGCGCCCCTGGAGCGTCACAGCGCTCAGGAGCGAGACGTGATAGGACGAGTCGTAGTCGAGCAGGTAGCGGCGAACGAGTTCGCGAGCCTCGTTTCCGTACGAGGCGCTGGTCACGTCGACGCGTGCGATGCGCAGGTTCTGCTCCATGCGCCAGCCGCTGCGATAGGAGAAGGTCGGGTCGCTGCGTTCTTCCCACACGAGGTGTGTGTGGTGGGCGAAGCGCGAGAAGTCCAGGGCCGTGCCACTGGACAGCAGGTAGCCGGTCGGATCGTCGGCGGGCGAGGTATCGTAGATGTCGCTCAGGTAGGCAGTCGCGCCGTCGTGGGTGTAGCCATAGTAAGCCACGTTGACGGGAGCACCGTTTCCGTCGTGATACGTGTCGAACTCGCGGCGGAGGTTCCAGCGGTATACCTCCTCCGGCTTTTCTGGGTTCGCTTCGATGGCCTGACGGTCCTTCTTCCCATCGAGCGCAACGCCCAGCTCGAGGGTCGACCCATCCTTGGACTGCACACGCCAGGTGAGGCCATCCGGGGACCAGAAGAAGCGCATGAACCCGCCTTCGACGCGGGGGCGGTGGTACTGCCAGCCCGGCGACCACTCCGGCATCACCTCACCGGGAAGCGCGCCATCACATTCCCGCGCGGAAGTGACGTCGCAGATCGGGACCAACTCCTGGCCACCGTTGAACACAAAGCGATCTTGGTCGGGCGTGAACTGCCCTCCCGAGTTGTACTTCGGCAACCCGCGGTCGGTTTGCCGCGCGATGAACGAGACGCCTACGTTCCAGCCGACGCCTGCGGTGCCATGACCGCCGGAGCTCGAATACGAGAGGCCGAGAGAAGGCTGAATCCCACCTCGGGCTGTGGGCAGTGCGAACCCGACTGAGTAGGTCGCGATGCCGGTTGAGAGCTGAGCCGAGAAGCTCTCCTCCATCCCTTGAACGGTCCCGCTGCCCTTCGGCACACTGATGGCACTGCTGGTGACACCGCTCTTGTCTTCGCCGCTGGTTAGCGCTGCAGCTTCCTTCTCGGCGTCCACCTCAGGAGACTTCGCCTCCGCGGCCTTCGCGAGCTGCTCCTTGTCGACGCCGCTCTGCTCGACATCTTCGATCTTCACCGCCTGCGCGGCGCTCTTTCCGCGCGGTTCCGCGGTGTCGCCTCGATCGGAACTATTGTCCTGGGGCGGGGCTTGAAGCTGAACCTCGGGCGCCTCCTCAACGTCGGCAACTGGAGCATGCGGCTCAGCCTGCTGCGCGGCGGCGCGGGTCGAGAACGAAAGGCTCGCAACGAACACGGTGAGCGTGCACAGAGCAATCGGCGCACGCATCTGGCCTAGACGAATCAGCATGGGCTCGGCTTTCTCGCAAAGGCTGCGTCGCTTGACGGAAGCAAGACGCAGCTCGAGCAACGAACGCGATGTGCGGCAGCGCTCAGCTGGCTCCCCGGATCAGATCCTCGAGCAACTCAGCGAGCACCGCCGCAGCGTCATCACTTCTGGAAGCGGCTCCAGTAGTGGTACTTCCAGACGAGCTGGATATCTTCCAAGTTCTCCCAGCGTAGGCCGGGAGTGTCCCAGATGCGGATGGTGTAGAGGCCCTGGAGCGGGCGCCCCTTGAACTCCTTCTTCATGTAGCTCGCAAGCTGCTGCTCATCGGCGGATGAAGGCGGGTTCGTGATTAGGCGCTCCGTGGCGAGACCCTTGCCGTGCTCGATGTACGCATTGTCCATCTTCGCGGGCAGTGCGTCGCCGGTGTAGTTCCGGATCTTGGTCGCCCCCGAGTGGAGCAACGTGTACTCGACGAAGCCGTTGCCGAAGCACGAGGCGTTGGACACGCCTTCGCAGGTCTTCACGTTCGTCCCTACCAGGTTGATTCCTACCTGGTTGTGGCGGAAGTTGAAGTTTCCGATTGCGAGCTGCCCGCTGGGGATCAACTTGCCTGCTTCGATCTGCTCCAGGTCGATGTTGAAGTTCGCTTCGTAGTAGCAGTTCACTGGAACTGCGTCGGCGCTATCGGCTGGGCAGTCTTTTCCGATACCGTTGCTGCACACGTAGTCGCACTTGTAGCGGAAGTTCTTGCGCATACCTTGGGGTGCGGCTTCAGCACATGCGGGGTCTACGACGTTTCGGGACACGTCCGTTCGATGCCAGACGCCGGGCGTGTTCGGGAACATGCCGTCGATCTGTTGACTAACTGTCTCCACCTGGGCGGCAGCGACGAAGTATCCGGGGTTCGGACCTCCCACCGTCACGTCCTCATCTGGCGAATCCAGCGTGAAGAGTGACACACGGTAGGTCTCCCCGGCGATCACGGGGAATGCCGGCGTGTTCATACGCTGCCAGGATGTCGTGGGCTTGAAGGTGCGTGACGCCACTTGTTCGTACGAACCGTCTTCGTGCACCCAGTCCACGCGCATCAGTGCATTGTGGGATGCGTACTGACCATTGTCAGCGGTTGGGTCCTGCAGCACGTAGACGGACGCCATGTGATAAAGGCCGGATGTCGCAACGAAGTACTGAGTAAGTCTGCCTGTGCTCTTGTAGGTCGCACCGATGGGACAGAATCCATAGAGATCGTCGCAGGCGGCGGACTGTACCGCGTAGGCCACCGCACCTGGAGGTAGGTCCGCAAGCTCCAGCTGAGACAGGCCTGCCGGACGCCTGGTGATGCAACCGTCCCAGTCCTCCGTGAGTCCAGGTTCATCCTCAGGGATCACCGGGGCGCCGTAGTTACATTCCTCGACTTGCCAGCCACCGTCGGTTTCCGGGTTCAGCTTGTCAAATTCCGTAGAGAAATAGAGCTGATTGTCGCCCGGGATCGAGCATTCGCCCTTGGCGCCCATGATGTCGTCACGAAGCGAGATAACCGCGGTGTCGTCTCCATCCTGAAGTGGGTTGTCGAAGGGGTAGCTATTGACGAAGTCTTCGAGCCACGTCACGTAGTCGCCCACGTACTGATTCGCAAAATCGTCTCCTTGGGGGGGCGGACCACCTGCCTTCCACTTTTCGGTGGCTCCGGAAGGATCCGGTTCACGAATCGCCGCGTAGTCGATACCAGTCAGGTCGCAGATCTTGCTCGCCCAACCGGCAGGTGCGTCCACGAGGGTCATGTCGCTGGTCATACGATTCAGGTCGACGCCGAAACGGAGCTCGATGGCTCGGCGCGCGATGAACGCCAGCCGCTTTGCCCGCTCCAGTGCGTCCTGATAACGGATGAGGCGGGTGTTGTAGGTGCGCCGCATGACCACGTTGACGTACTGTGGGTCTGTGCCGTTCTTTCCAGCATAGTCAGAGAATTCCATGCGGGATTTGGCGACGTCCGCCTTCTTGCGGATCAGCCGCAAGTTAGCTGCTGCTTGGTTGAGCGCGTTCAGGCCGAGCACGACTTCATCCGCGCCGGCACGCGCTGATCCAAGTTGGGTCAACATGCCTTGGATATTGCCTAGTCGCTTCTGAGCAAGCTGCTCGTCTTCTGCCGCGTGTCGATAGTTTAGCTCGGAAATCCGCTGAATCGACGCACTGACCGCGAGCGCCGCCGCAGCAGCCTGACCTGCGGCGGCCAGAAGCTGACCTTGGTCAGTACCCGAGAGAATCTCGGTCGCGCGGGCAGCTCCCTCAAGTCTCGTCGCCCACTTCGCAGCCTCGTTCGCCTGGTCAAGAGCCTCATCCTCCTTCAGGATTGACTTGTGGACTCGAACAGCGAGCGCGAGCTGGGCGTGTGCATCCCGCATGGCTCCGTAGCCTCGAGTCACCTGCTTGAAGGCGGCGTGCATGTTGTTGATTTCCGCAAGGTACTGCCCGCCGAGCCCCGAAGTGGAAGACACGCCCTGCTCCTTGTCGAGAGCATCCAGCAGCACACGCGGCACACCAGGGACAATGTAGTTCCGGACCGCTTTGTCGAGGTTGCTAGCTTGACAGGATAGGATGCTTGCAATCTGGTCGAGGTCATTCGGCAGGTGGTCTAGGTTTGATACGTCCTCGCAACGTACCCCGCCCGACGACGTGAATTGCTGCGCGTGGCACGCTAACTCCAATGCATCAAACATGTTCCGCTGCGTGAGCGGGTACTGGAACTCGTGCTTGTCGAGGCCGTTCCGAGTGTCGAATAGGAACTCAGCCGAGGGACTCTTGCTCGGATCCACATGAATCCACTTCGCGATATCCCTTGCGCCCACATACTGGGCTCCCGGGCTCGGCAGTCGGCCATAGTGCATGAACTCAGGGTCATCGAGCAGGCCTGTATCATCGGCAATCTGGAAACATAGAGCTTTCCAGATCGCTCCGTCCAGGGTGGTATCCTCCCCTTCGTTCTGACAGAAGTTCCCGTCTGGCAGCGTCCACATCCGAGCGATAGCATCTGACCAAGTGTTTCCGTTCGCGGTTTGGAACTTTGCGGCTTTGCTGCTCACGTGGGACGTTCCAACAAAGCCCGAAGTCTCGGTGCTAAAGCCAGTCGCAGGACCGCTGTAGGAGCGATAAGATTGGTCAATGCTTGCGTAGAAGGTAGCGGGGTCGGGGTCCCGAGGTAGCTCGGGACTTGGGAAGCCGCAGTAGACCATCTGTGGATCGACACCACCTGGGCGCTGAGATCCTGCACAGTCTCCAGGGTGATCACAATAGAACGGGAACTGGCCGATCCCTGCGGGCTGAGTGCGCAGGTCTGGGTGATAGCTTGCAACCCTATTGGCGATGAAGCCATTGTAGTTTACGGGTCTCCCAGAATACACACGGCTCGTGTCCACCCCGAGGCCTCCCACTCCGTTGCCATTCGCACCGGGGAGCGTGACGCACCACATGTCCGAGGTGTGGTCCTTCCCCGCCCAGCGACAGCGCTCGACCCAGGCGGGATCTTCAAACGAGGTCCCTCGATTCTTGCAGGTCAAGCTGGTATCAAGGACGCCGACCGAGAAGTTGTCGTACGCCGGTCCCCACACTCCTGCGAGGAAGAGCCGATCATTCATCTCACCAGTCATCACGCCAAGTGTGGCAACTGAGCGGCGCAGGTGACCGAACCCCCAGGCCCAGCGATTGCGAAGCGCGTCCGGCTCTGTGTCTAGGGAGTAGTCGTTGGCACTCGCTGCCTCATTGGGGCAACCGTCGAGGCCGATGCGGGCGTCCTGCACGCAGTCCCCGGTCATGGGGTCGACGTTGGTGCCTGAAACATAGCAGCCAACTTCTTGAGTCCAAAAGGCCGAGCCCGTCGCCAAGTCTGCTGACTTGACTTTGCAGGGCGCTATGGATTCGTCGTTCCTCGCAGGGCGCCCAAAAGGACGGTCTGTCTTGAAGATCGGCTGTCCGTCAAACTCCAAAGTGTAGTGGTCAGCAAATTCCTCACGATAAACCAGGCGACGCATGATGTCTTGCACGGTCTTCTGGCTCAGATTGGGAGCGATATACTTTCGGATATAGTTAGACCGCGCCTCGGACTTCGTTAGGTCGTGTACCTCTTGGGTCTTGGGGTCCACATAGGATCCCTTTCTCAGCGCACTAAAGGTCCCACAAAGGCCTTCGATTGGTGGAAATTCCGAGGCTGCGTATCGCAGCTTATTCACGACGGGTATGGCGGTCGTGCCCGATAGCAGAGGATCGATTAGCGCCTGACATGCCGCTTTGTTTGCAGTCTCGTTGTCATCACTTAGGTTCAGATGATGGGCTGGCATCGGGCACGTAAGACCAGCGGGCATCCCGGTTGTGGGTACCCCGCAAATCTTGCCATCGTACTCCCAAGCGCAGACGTCCTTGTCGCCTAAGGTCGCCCACGGTACGTCCTCAAGCAAGGGGTTGGCCTCTGCGCCCGCTTCCGAGCAACCAGTTTCGCCATCTCCGTCGGCCCCACACAGGTCAAGCAGCTGGTCCTTGTACTGCTCTCGGCGCACATCCATGCTTAGCCCTTGCTGGAGCAGCTCCTCTCCACGACGATCGGCTTCCGTTGCTGCCTCCTTTGCGAGACTGAGATATCGTTTCCATGAGGATTCGAAATTCTGCGCCGCATTCGGGTCACCGTTTATTTCGGACTCGAGTGGGGGCCAGAGGTCGACAGGCAACCCCGCGCAAGTGTCTTGTGGCTTGGAGCAGTCATTCGTGTTGGGAGAGAGGGCATGCGCTAGTACGTCTTCGAGCGTCCCACCCGCTGGACTCCACACCGTGCGGGTGATTCCGCCGCCAGGAGCGCCTCCCTCAGGCGCGGGAAGCACTCCGCCGAAGGCCTCGTAGCTCGGCCCCTCTTGGCTTTGTCGCTTGCGAATCAGATAGACCGGCTGGGCCGC
>JBFXBK010000213.1:0-14806 GCA_050183255.1 Polyangiaceae bacterium
ATAGACGCGGCCTTCGCGCCCATCGACCGTCACGACTTCGTCGTTCCGCAGGCTGATGGTTGCGGTGCGGGTGCCAACCACGCAGGGGATCCGCAGCTCACGGCTGACGATAGCGGCGTGACAGGTCATGCCGCCTCCGTCGGTGACTAGTGCGACAGCCCTGCGTAGGATGGGGACCCAATCGGGGCTGGTCATGCTCGCAACCAAGACGCTGCCGGGAGGAAACGTGGCAGCTTCGGCAGGCGAAGTCAGCTTGCACACTGGGCCCGCGACTCGCCCCGGCGAAGCGCCAAGCCCGCGAAGCAACTCAGCGCCCGCGGGCTCCGTCTCCAATAGGGTGGTGATGGGGCGCGTTTGCAGCAGGTACAGACCGCCTGCGTCATCGAACGCCCACTCGAGGTCTTGCGGCACGCCGTAGTGTCTTTCCACCTGCAGGCCGAGCGCCGCTACTTGTGTTACTTCGGCTTCGCTGAGCACTTGGGCACGCATCTGACGATCGTCCAACGCGAGCCTTCGCTGTCCGCCCGCGGCGTCCCAGCGCATTTGGTGTGTCTTGCGTCCAACACGCGTCTCGAGAAGCGTGGGACCTTGCTTGTCGAGCACGTAGGTGTCGGGCTCCACTTGGCCGCTGACCACGACCTCACCCAGGCCGAACGCCGCCTCGATCACCACACGGTCTCGTCGGTTGTCGGACGGGTTCGCAGTGAACATGACGCCGGAGCGGGCGGAATCCACCATCAGCTGCACGACGACGGCGATCGCCGGTTCTTCCGACATCCCCTGGCTTTGACGATACACGAGCACGCGCTTGCCCCACACGCTGGCCCAGCAGTCGACCAGGCGCGCCAGCAGCTGTTCCACTCCTGAAACATTGGTGAAGGTCTCGTTCATGCCCGCGAACGAGGTGCCGGCAGTATCTTCTGCGGTTGCCGAGGAGCGGACCGCCACGCGAACGTCGTCGCCCAGTTCCGAATACGCGCGCGCGACGGCATCTCGGATTGGTGCGGTGGGTCCCGCTTCGCGAACGATTTGCTTGAGTTCCGCGGAGACTTGCGCAAGCGCTGCGTCATCGCCGAGCGGGCCGTTCGCGAGAGCGACTAGCCGCTGTCGCGCTCCCGCTGCTTGCATCGACTCCAAGTAGGCGTCAGCGGTGATCACGAAACCTGCGGGCACTGGGAATCCTGCCTGGGTAAGTTCGCCCAGATTCGCGCCCTTTCCACCCGCGACGGGCGTATCGGCCCTGCCGAGCTCTGCAAAACGCCGTACCCAATGAGGCGTGGCGCCCTGCGGTTTCGACTCAATCATTTCGCTTTGCATGCTTCGCTCCTCCACCCCCCGGCGTCGGGGTGCTCGGGGCCCATTGCAAAGCGCATTCCGAAGCGCGGGTGGGGTGAGCGCTACAAGCGCAGTGTCGCTGCCGGCGCGGCGGAGTGATAGGCTCTCGGACGTGACGCTGCCCATCACCGTGATCAGCGAGGTTCAGGCTGACGCGCGCTGGGTGGTCGCCTATCAGGATATCCCTGCGGATTTGTTGGACGCAGTGGTGTCATGGGTCGGCTACAGCGAGCGACGCCTGGCGCCGCATCGGCATCGGGAGTTGCCCGGCGGTGTCTTTCACTTGATCTTCGAGTTTGGGCCGCCGCTGAGCATTTCCGACAGTGGGGGGGAGGTGTGCCGTCCCCGACGCGAGCAGAGCTTCGTCACTGGCTTAGACGACAGCTTCGCGCTGACGGAACACGCTGGCGAGCAGGCGGGCATCCAGGTGAGTCTGACGCCGACTGCCGCGAGGCGTGTCCTGGGACTGCCGCTGGCGCACCTGACGGGCCAGGTCTTGGACGCTTCGAGCCTCGAAAGCTTTCGAGGCGGACTGACGCGTCGGTTTGCCAGCCTCGATAGCTGGGAAGAGCGCTTCGCTTGGGTCACGGGTTACCTGCGTGAGCGTCTGGCCGCCAGCAGCGCGCGACGCGACGTCGCCTGGGCTGTGCAGACCATCCGGGAGGCGAGTGGCTGCGTCTCGATCCAGGAACTCTCGAGGCAGCTCGGCTTCAGTCGCAAGCACCTGGCTGCGCTGTTCCAGGATCAAGTCGGCGTCACGCCTAAGCTCTACGCCGAGCTCACGCGGTTCGAGCGCCTCGCCGAGGCGCTCAAGGCGGTTGGTCCGGCGCATCGAGCTCCACCCTGGGCCGCGCTCGCGCAGCGGTTCGGCTTCTCCGATCAGGCGCACCTGGCCCGCCAGGTGAAGCGCTTCACTGGTCTGACGCCGCGTGGGCTCACGGCGCTGCTCGCAGCGCACCCTGTCGAGCTGTTCGAGGGCAGGTAACAAACGTTCAAGCCTCCGCGCGCTTCGCTCGGTATGCAACGGACCATGAGCGACGACGCCCCGAACGGTTTCGAGATTGGCAGACTGATGATGAGCATGTGGGTGCCCCAGGCACTCCACGCCGCGGCGGAGCTCGGCGTGGCGGACGCCCTGGCTGACATGGCATTGGATGCGGGCGCGCTCGCCGCGCGCCTTGGCACACACGGGGAGGCGACGCAGCGCTTGCTCGAAGCGCTGTGCGTGCTGAACGTGGTGACGCGCGGGGACCAGGGCTACGCCCTCACACCTCTTGGTCAGTTCTTGCGGAGCGACGTCGAGGGCTCGCGGCGCGCCTGGTCGCGCTTGATGGGTGGCGCTGACGTCTGGCGCGCTTGGGGGCGACTCATCGAGTGTGTGCGCACCGGAGAGGCCGCCTATGCGGTTGGAGAAAATCGCCGCACGGAAACAGAAACCTTCGATGCTCTGTTCGCCGATCCAACCGCTGCGGGCGTCTTCCATCGGGCCATGGCGGACGGTACCCGGGGTCAAGCGGCGGGCATCATCGATGCGCTGGAGCTGCCCGAGGGAGCGAGCCTGGTCGACGTGGGTGGGGGCTTCGGCGCGCTGTTGTGCGCAGCGCTGGAGCGCGACGAGCGGGCGCGGGGGGCGGTGTTCGACCTCGGCCACGCGAAGCCGGGAGCGGAGCAGCTGTTCGAGGCCCGTGGAGTGCGTGAGCGCGCGAGCTTCGTGGAGGGCAATCTGTTCGAGCAGGCGCCGCCCCGCGCAGATTGGTTGCTGCTGAAGAGTGTGATCCACGACTGGAGCGATGAGCGCTCGCGGGTGATCCTCGAAAACTGTCGGCGAGCGATCGCTGGCGCCGGACGACTTGCGGTGATCGAGCCGTTTGCCGTGCCCGCTGGCACGCCGATGCCGCCGGGCTTCGCGTGGGTGATGGCCTTCAGCGACTTGAACATGCTCGTCAACACCGGGGGCAAGGAGCGAAGCCGTGAAGAGTTCACGCAGCTGGTGGAGAGCGCTGGACTCAGTGTGGAGCGCACGCTGAGCTGCGGCGGGTTCTACAGCGCGCTGATCTGTCGCGCGGCATAGCTCGGGCCTTCCTCGGGTCGAGAGGCAGAAAAAAAGGGGGGCGAGCCCACGCTGCTGTGCGGCGTCCGCTCGGGGCTTGCCGTTTGAATCATGGACACTACAATCATTGTCATGTCCATGGATATGCTGACGGCGATCATCGAGCTGCGGCGCGGCTTGGTGCGCGCGTTCAGCGCGACGTTCAGCGGGAAAATCAGCGCGCGCCAGGCGGGTTTGCTCCGGGAAATCCGTGCGACGCCTGGGACCTCGCAGGCGGCGCTTGCGCGCGCGACGGTCAACGACCCGTCGTATGTCGTGCGCATGCTCGACCAACTCGAGCGGCGCGGCCTGGTTACCCGCAAGCAAAGCGAAGCGGACCGCCGCGAACGCGAGATCAGCCTGACCAAGGCGGGGCTCAAGGCGCTCGGTCCGCTGGACGTTACGTTCGACGCCCTTGCAGCAGCGACTTCCAAGGCGCTCAGCAAGAGTGAACAAGCACAGTTCATCGCACTGGCGAGCAAGATCACCGATGCGCTGGGCCAAGTTGCGGATTCAGGGGGAGGGCTGGAGGCGCGACGTGTCGGCGGCACCGCGTGAAGTAGAGGTCCTGGGCGAAGCCGAGCAGACCAGCTCGGAGAAACCGCAACCTGCACCAGCCCCGAGTCGGCTCGGTGCGCTGAAGCACCCGCGTGTTCGTCGGGTGTTGCTTGGCGTCGTCGCAGCGTTGGCAGCGGGAGCCGTCGTCTGGTGGTTTCGCTATCGGCCGTACGTCACGACCGAGGACGCGCGGGTTGCCGCTCCGATGGTCTCCGTCGCCGCGGACGGCGTTGGCGGTCGTGTGCTGAAGGTGCTGGTGCGCGAAGGTGACCGGGTCCGAGCAGGACAAGCCCTGATTGAGCTCGACTCGAGCGCAGAGCGTGCCCAAGTGATGCGCGCCGAGGCTAGCGTCAAGCTGGCAGCAGCCAACGTCGCCGAAGCCAAGACGGGGCTGGCACTCGAGCGTCACCTCGCGAGCGCGTCGGTGAGTCGCGCCAAAGCCTCGGTTCACTCCGCGAAGGCTGCGCTGTTGCGCACGGTGCATGGCCCGCGTGACGAAGAGCTGCAGCAAGCCAAGGCGCGGGTGACGGCTGCGAAGGCGCGAGTCGCCGAGGCGTCCCGGAACTTCGAGCGCGCCCAGAGCTTGCTCGATCAAGGCGCCTCGACGCAGCAGTCACTTGATTCCGCGCGGACAAGCAAGGCGTCCGCGGAGGCTAGCCTGAAGGCCGAACAAGCGGGCCTCGCATTGCTCGAGGAGGGTTCACGCCCGGAAGACGTGTCCATCTCGAGAGGCCAAGTGGCGTTGGCGGAGGCGAACCTCGAAGAAGCCGGTACGGGAGCCGACAGGATCGCGCTGAAGAAGCGGCAACTGGACAAGGCAGAGGCCCAGCTAGCGAGCGCCAACGCAGAGCTCGAGCTCGCCAAGATCGCCCTGGATCGCACCACCCTGAAGAGCCCCACCGCGGGTGTCATCGTGCGCGTCCAGGCCGATCCAGGCGACCATCTCTCGACGGGCCAAGGCGCCGTCACGGTGGTGGACATTGACCACGCTTACGTCGCCGCCAACGTCGAGGAGACCCAGTCGGCCAAGCTCGCCCAGGGCCAACCGGTGCAGGTCTCGGTAGATGAGGGCGGTGAATTGAGCGGCCACGTGGACGTCGTGGCCCAGAGCGCCGCCTCGGCGTTTGCCCTGATCCCCGCGGATAATGCCGCCGGTAACTTCACGAAGGTCGTGCAGCGCATCCCCATCCGCATCGCACTGGACCAAAACCCGCGGCTAGCAGCGCTGCGCGTGGGTCAGTCAGTCGAGCTGCGGATCCGCGTGCGATGACCCACGCAGAGCCGCTGGACCCCAGCTACCGCTGGAAGGTGCTCGGTGTGGTCATGGTCGGCACCGTGATGTCGGCGCTCGACGCCAGCATCGTCAACGTCGCGCTGCCGAACATCATGGCGAGCTTCGGTGCCAACGTGGATCAGATCGAGTGGGTCGTCACCGGCTACATGCTCGGCTTCTCTACCTTCATGCCGCTCACCGCTTGGCTGCGCGAGCGGGTGGGCTATCGCACGCTCTACATGGGGAGCCTTGCGGTGTTCACGCTGGGCTCGGTGTTGTGCGGCCTGGCACCGAACCTCACGACGCTGGTGATCGCGCGAGTGATTCAGGCGTTCGGTGGCGGCGCGGTAACGCCCACGGGGATGGCACTCATCGCCGAGGTATTTCCGCCCCAGGAGCGCGGCAGGGCCCTTGGCTACTGGGGCGTCGGGGTGATCTTGGGGCCAGCGATCGGGCCGACCCTCGGCGGTTACCTTACGGAAATATTTGGCTGGCGCAGCATCTTCAATATCAACCTGCCGGTTGGCATGATCGCTCTGTTCGCGTCTGCGCGCGTGCTTCAGCGTGAGGACAGCGCCAACCGCCAGGGGCGCCCGTTCGATTTACCTGGTTTCTTGCTGTTGTCGAGCTTTCTGGTGACCGCGCTCCTGGCGCTGTCCAATGGCAATCACGAGGGCTGGACCTCGCACTACGTGATCACCTGTGGGGTGATCAGCGTGATTTCATTCGCGCTCTTCATGGCTGTCGAGTCTGTCGTCGCTGAGGGGATCCTCGACCTCGGGCTCTTCAAGAACACGCAGTTCTCCGTCGCGCTGGTCGTGACCGGTGCGCGCTCGATCGCGCTCTATGGCGGTACGTTCCTGCTGCCGCTGTTCTTGCAGAGCTACATGGGGCGCTCGGAGGTCGAAGCCGGGCTCTTGCTGCTGCCGGGTGCGCTGGTGATCGGGGCGATGATGCCTATTGCCGCGCGGATTGCGGAGCGCACAGGGCCGCGCCTGCCGACGCTCCTGGGGCTCGTGCTTACGGCGCTCTTCATGTGGATGTACCGTCGCCTCGACGTGACCACGAGCACCTGGGACGTGCTGTTCCCAACGCTGATCCGCGGCGTCGGCCTCGGGCTGCTGATCACGCCGGTGATGACGGCCGCGATGAACGCGGTGCCCACTCAGAAGGCTGGTATGGCATCCTCCATGTTGAGTCTCACGCAGCAAGTGGCCGGTTCCCTGGGGATCGCGGTGCTGGCGTCGGTGCTCGGTCACCGCGCCACGTTTCATCGCGCGGTCGTGGGGCAGAGCCTTCACGCGGACTCGCCCGCGCTGCTCCAGGCGACCCATGGGGTCGCATTGCGTGCGCTCGAGCTGGGGGTGCCACCCGATGCAGCACGAGCCGTCGGGCAGTCGGTGGTGGGCAAACACGCGGTGCTCGCTGCGGGCGTGCTGAGCTTCAACGACGCGTTCTTGGTCGGTGCCGCGGTGGTGTTGGTGGGCATCATCCCCGCGGTGTTGCTCAAGGACGCGGCGCGGGTGTCGACGGCAGGGACGAGCGAAGCGCACGCGCTGGAGTAGTCCTCTCGCGTTCGGGGTTGGGGGAGAGAGAGCCGCCCTGTACGCTCCTCGACCGATGTCAGAAGAGAACCAAGCCGCGGGGCTTCGCGGGGGCTGCTTTTGCGGAGCGCTGCGCTACGAGATCACCAAGCCGCTGGTTGGCGCCCAGAGCTGCCACTGTTCGAAGTGTCGCAAGGTCTTCAGCGGGCCGGGCTCCGCCTTTGCGTTCCTGGCTCCAGATAGCTTCAGCTGGACTGACGAGCCGCTAGCGCTCAGTCGCTATGCCAGCGGAGACGGCTGGGAGATTGGCTTCTGCGGCAGCTGCGGTTCGACCTTGTGCGGGATCCATGAAGGGACGGTGCGGGGCGTGACGCTAGGGAGCATCGACGGCGACCCGGGGATCCAGCTCGACCGGCACCTGTTCGTTGGCTCCAAGGCGCCCTGGGATCACATCGGCGGTGACGCGCCGCAGTTCGAGGAGGGCGACGCCTAGCTCGGTCTTTTTTCGCTCGCTGCGATGAGTTTCGTCCCTCACCCCGGTCAAAGAAGCAGTTGGGCGACGGAGCCCCGCAAGACACGGAGCATTCGATGACGATTCAAGCTGCTACTCCCTACTTCATTCTCAATGGCCGCGCGCGCGAGGCGATCGAGTTCTACGTCGGTGCCTTGGGCGCGAGCGTGGACGCGCTGCTCACCTTCGGACAGATGGACCAGAGCTGCAGCGAGGCGCAGAAAGACAACGTCATGCACTGCGTGCTCAAGCTCGGAGCGACCACGCTGATGTTGAGCGACGGCCCTGGTGCTGGCGAGCTGCCTCCCAAGGGGCTGGTATGCGTCGCCTTGGACGTCGACGACGCTGAAGAACTTCGCCGCGTGTTCGCTGCGCTGGAGCAAGGGGGTGAGGTCGTCAACGCGGTCTTCGACGCTCCCTGGGGCGCTCTATTCGGCGTCGTGAGGGATCGCTTCGGGGTCGAGTGGATGCTGAACTGTCTCAAGAAATGAGGGCTGTGGTGGCGAGAAAGCCTGTCCCGAGGGAACCAACATGAGCATCCAGAGAGTCGCGTTCACCATGTACCCAATCAAGGACCCCGAGCGCGCGCGCCGCTTCTACGAAGAGACGCTCGGGCTCCAGGTTGGGATGCATGGAGGCCAGAACGGTGTGGTGTGGATTGAGTACGACCTGCCTGGTGGGGGATGCCTGGCGCTGACCAACGTCGGGGACGCATCACCTAGCACCACTGCGGGTGGGACGATTGCCCTCGAGGTCACCGACCTTGCGGGGTTCGTTGCGGCGCTCAAGGCGAAGGGCGTGGAGTTCAAGGCGGAAGGGATCCGGGGTCCACACTGCTCGATGGCGGTCTGCTTGGACTCCGAGGGCAACTCGATCTTGCTGCACCAGCTCGACGAGCCCTCCTGACAGCACGCTGTCGGCGCTGGCATGTAACCTCGGCACCATGAACTCGACTGGCAAACTCCGCGTGTACATCGCTTGCTCCCTCGACGGCTTCATCGCTGGCGTCGACGACGACTTGTCCTGGCTTCCCGGGCTCGAGAGCGAGCCCGGAGGCATGCCGCCAGCGCCGGAGGAGGGCAGCGGCGCACTCGGCTTCGAAAAATTCCTTGGGGAATTGGGCGCTGTGTTGATGGGGCGGCGCACCTACGACGTGGTCGAAGGGTTCGGGGGAGAGTGGCCCTACGGTGAGCTGCCGATGCTGATCGCGACGTCCCGCGACCTGAGCACCCAGCGTCCGCAGGTGACCGCAGCGGAAGGAGACATCCGAGCGCTGGTCAAGCAGGCTCTCGAGCTGGCGGACGGCAAGGACGTCTACATCGATGGCGGCAACCTGATCCGCCAGGCGCTCGACGCTGGGTTGATCGACGATCTCGTGGTGACCCTCGCGCCCGTGGTGTTGGGCAAGGGGATCGCATTGTTCGCCGGAGCGGAGGCGCGCCACGGTTTTGAGACCGTCGGGCACTATTCATTTCCCGGCGGAATGGTTCAGTGGCACCTGCGCCCGCGGCGCTAGTGGCCGCTCACAGGAGAGTCATGTCCGACATCACCAAGGATTCGTGGGGAGCGACAGCGGTCCGACTTGCAGCGGCAATCAAAGCCCGCGAGCTGACTGCCGTTCAGGCGCTCGAGAACCAGCTCTCACGCATCGAGGCGCTGAATCCTGCACTAAATGCCGTGGTTTCGCTGGACGCGGACGGTGCGCGAGCTCAGGCGCATGCGGTCGACGCCGCAATCGCCGCGGGCGCCGCAAGTGGGCCGCTCGCCGGCGTGCCAATCACGCTGAAGGACGGCATCGACGTGGCCGGGCTGCGCACGACCCTGGGCACTCCGATGCTCGATCGCGTGGCCGATACGGACGCCACCGTTGCCGCGCGGCTCAAAGCAGCGGGTGCGGTGATCCTCGGGCACAGCAACGTGGCGCCATTCCTCGGCGACTTCCAGACCAACAACCCGATCTTCGGTCGCAGCAACAATCCGTGGGATCTCGCTCGCACTCCGGGAGGCTCGAGTGGTGGCGCGGCGGCCGCAGTCGCGGCTGGGCTCAGCTGCTTCGAGCTGGCTTCGGATCTGGCGGGTTCGATCCGGCAACCAGCGGCGCTGTGCGGCGTGTACGGGCTCAAGCCGAGTGAGCACGTGGTGCCGATGACCGGCTTCTTTCGCGCGCCGGGTCCGCGCCCGGTGCGGGTTTTGAGCTGCCTCGGGCCGCTGGCTCGCAGCCTGGACGACTTGGAGCTCATCCTGCGTGTCGTGGGCGGACCTGATGGACTTGATCAGGAAATCGCGCCTGTTTCCCTTGGCGATGCGGCTCCCTGCGCGCTGTCGGGGTTGCGCATCGCGGTTGCGCCGGAGCTCCCGTTCAGCAAGCCAGCAGGCGACATCTCAGCGAGCGTGGAACGCCTGGCGGGGGCGCTCGAGGCAGCGGGGGCGCAGGTGACGCGAGCCTTGCCAGCGTGCGACTGGGGAGCGGCGCTCGGTGTGTTTGGTGAGCTCGCGACGGAGCTCACCCAGCCAGAGCAAACCCGAAGCCTCGGGTGGTACCTTGGGGCTCTACATCAGCGTGACGCATTCATGGCAAGCTGGCAGCGTTTCTTTACGGAAGTGGACTTCGGGATTTGGCCGGGTGCCGTTTGCGCGGCGTACCCTCACGCCGAACCCGGCGCGGTCATCGATGTCGACGGGGCTCGGGTGCCTTACTACGCCCAGGTGGCGCCGCTGATCCCGGCGAACCTGGCTGCCATCCCAGCGCTAGCGGTGCCTGGTGGAAGGGACGCGCAAGGGCTCCCTCTCGGGTTGCAGATCCTCGGACCGCGCTGGCGCGATCTGGAGCTGATCGGTTTTGCGAAGGCACTCGAGGCCGCTGGCGCCCTACCAGGGTTCGACTGGCCGGCGCTCTAGTCACCCTCGAGCCGCGCGGCGCGCATCAGGAGATAGTCGCGTTCAGGGTAGCTCGTGGTTTTGGAAGCTGCCGCGCGGTAATGAGAGAGTGCCTCGTCGAGCGCTCCCTGTCGCTCGTAAAGGTGAGCGCGCGCCACGTGCAGTCGTAGATGATCGGCGACGCGCGGGTCACGCGCCTCCAGCGTGCTCAAGAGCTCGAGCCCGTGCGCTGCGCCGTGCACCATCGCGGACGCCACGGCCCCGTTCAGGGCGACCATCGGGTTCTCCGTTAGGCGATACAGGGCAGCGTACAGGGCGCTGACTTGTGGCCAGTCAGTCGCTTCCGTGGTTTCGGCTTCGTCATGCAGCGCTGCGATGGCCGCTTGGATTTGATAGGTCCCGGTTGGGCCGCGTTGCATCGCAGCTTCGATGTGGCGTGTGCCTTCTTCAATCAGCGCCGCGTCCCACAGCGTGCGGTCTTGTTCGTCGAGGGGGATGGGGTCTCCCTGCGGGCCCACTCTGGCTTGGCGCCGGGCGTCGGTCAGCAGCATCAACGCGAGCAACCCCTCGACCTCAGAATCCTCGGGGAAACCTCGAAACAACTGACGGGTCAGCCGAATGGCTTCCAGCGCGAGGTCCACGCGCACCAGTTGTTCCCCGCCGCTCGCGTACCCTTCGTTGAACACGAGGTACAACACATGAAGCACCGCATCGAGACGCTCGCGGAGCTCCCTCACCCCCGGAAAATCGAACGGCACCTGGGACTGCTTGATACTCTGCTTCGCGCGGCTGATCCGCTGGGCCATCGTGGCCTCTGGGACCAAGAAGGCGCGAGCGATTTCCGCCGTGCTCAAGCCACCCACCGCGCGCAGGGTGAGCGCGATGGCTGAAGGCCGCGTGAGCGCTGGATGGCAGCACATGAACAAGAGCTTGAGGCTGTCGTCTTGCTGGAGGCCGAGCTCGCCGTCGGGGGCTGGAGTGAACTGCTCCTCCGGCTGCATCACGACTAGCTCCTCGCGGCGGCGCCGAGCGAGCTCCGCGCGCTGCAGGTCGAGCATGCGGCGCTTGGCGACATGCACGAGCCAGCCCCGAGGATTCTCCGGCGAGCCTTGTTCCGGCCACTGCTGGGCCGCTGCGATCAGCGCCTCCTGCAACGCGTCTTCGGCGGCGGCGAAGTCGCCAAAGCGACGCACCAGCACGCCGAGCACCTGAGGCGCGACATCACGCAAGAGGCGCTCGACGTTGGGCTGGTTCATGGTCGCCGGGGGATATCGTTGCCGGGAGGATACACTTACAGCTTGGGTGCTTCCATCACCTGTCGAACTTCGATCGACAGGTGGAGCGGTTCGCCATCGGAGCCGGGCGCCATGGACCCCTCGGCCGCGATTTCATGGGCGCGCTCCGCGGTCTCGACATCGACCACCCAGTAGCCGACCAAGAACTCCTTGGTCTCAGCGAATGGGCCGTCGCTCACCTCCGGCTTGCCCTGGGCGTCCGCCTTGACGACCCGCGCGTCGCCAGGCGGCGCGAGGCCTTCCGCTCCGACCAGCTCGCCTTGAGCTGCGAGGCGGCTCGCGAAGTCCTTCATGTACGCGATGTGGTTCTGAATCGCCTTCGCCGGCCACTCCATGAGCTTGTAGCTCCCGCCGCCATAGGGGGCGTGCATCATCAGCATGAATTTCATCTCTGGTTCTCCGTGTTCGGTGCACCGCACTGCGCGGTTCATGGGGCTGTCGGAGCCGAGCCCGGGTTCTCGACATGGGGGCGCGATTTTTTCTTCCGCCGCCCCGCCGTTTGGCTTCAACGGTAGCGCTTCGATTTGTCGAAGTGCTTCATTTGCTTGTGGATGGTCTTCCAGCGGCGCTTGGCGTTGCTCTGCTGCTCGGGGCTGTGGCGACGCTCGAAGGCCGCGGCCTCGCGCAACAGCTTGCGGTAGCTCTGGAGCCGCTCGCTGGCTAGCTCGCCGCTCGCCTCGGCAGCCAGCACGCCACACCCGGGCTCCGACTCGTGGCGGCAGTCTGGGAAGCGGCAGCAAGTGGCGAGGTCGGCGATGTCGGCGAACGCCGCGTCGAGACTGGCTTCGTCAGCGACCACGCCAAACTCGCGCATACCCGGTGTGTCGATGAGCACGCTGCCGTTCGTCAGCGGGACCAGCTCACGCCGCGTCGTCGCGTGTCGCCCGGTGCCATCGTCGCGGATCTCCGCGATGACCTGAGTGGCTTCGCCCTGCAAGCGGTTGACCAGGGACGACTTACCGACGCCCGAAGAGCCGACGAAGCCGAAGGTCAGTCCTGGGGCGAGTGCGGCTTCGAGCGCCTCGATCCCAGTGCCTTGGAGCGCGCTCAAGCTGAGCACCTCCACCGCTGGCGCGACGGCCTCGATTTGCTCCACGTAGTCCCGGGGAGCTTCAGTCAGGTCGACTTTGTTGAGCACCACGACTGGCCGTGCGCCGCTGTCCCAGACCGCGGTCACGTAGCGTTCGAGTCGGCGGGGGCTGAAGTCCTGGTTCGCCGAGGTCACGATGAAGAACACGTCCACGTTTGCAGCGACGAGCTGCTCGCCGCCGCCTCGCACGGCGCGTCGCACGAGGGCCGTGCGCCGGGGCAGCACCGCCTGAATCGTGGCGCGCTCACCCCGAACCTCGAGCATCACCCAGTCTCCGGTGTTGGGGCGATCGACCCCGCTCAGTTCATGGCGTAACCGTCCGGAAAGCTCAGCCAGCTCCGCGTCGCAGCCAAGCAAGTGAAAGCGACTCTGCGAAGCCGCGGAAACACGCGCGGGGATCCAACCTCGCGTCGCGTACTCAGCCGCCTGGGCCGCAAAGAAATCAGAAAAACCTAGTTGTTCGAGAGAAAACACGTCGAGAAACTCCGCATCAAGCGAGGGGAAGTCAGGCCTCCGACGTGCGCTAGCTAGCCGGCGCGAAGCGGCTGCGGCTCCAAGTCGAGGAGCACGCAAGCGTTCGAGCGCTCGGGCTCAGGGCTGAGCGTCCACCAGCGACAACTCGCTGCGGATGAGCTTCAGCCCCGGACGGCAACGGGCACGGAGGCGAAACAGGACGGGTCACGGGAAATCACAGTCATCGGTTCAGCCTCCTTTCGCGGCCTAGATTCGCACGCCGAGCAGCACCGCGCAAGTCGAGACTCACTCGCTGCTTCGGCGAGAGCCAATGGCGTCATGGATCGCGCGTTCGACCGCGTTCGGGGGATCGCTATCCAGGGACAACTCCCCGGGCGCGAAAATGGCGGGCTGTGCGATGGCACGAGGGTTCTTTCCGCGGTGATCTTGAGCTGCGTGGATCAAAAACGGGTGACACACGAACACGGTACCAGCCGCTCCCGTGGCCAGGGCAACCTCGCCGGAGCGGGGCTCCAGCACTCCGCTGTCGACCAACTCTTGCAGCGTCTGCCCCGACTCGCCGTGCTGGGCGAGGTGCCTCGCCAACCTGAGGTGCGAGCCGACGAGTAGCCGGGTCGGTGCATCGTCTTCCCCAACGTCCGAGAGCAGCACCAGCAGCAGCAGCGCTCGCCCGCGCGACCTCACATTGACTCTCCATTGCATGAAGTCGGCTTCGGTCTCCCAACCAAAGCCTGCATCCACGTGCCACCCCGTGTCGGGCGCGACTGTTGTCGCGGGGAAACGAACCACGCAGGTGCCGAGATCGCTTCGCGGCTGCCAACGTCCGGCGCCCAGAAGCAAGTCGTACGCCGCCTCAAGGGTCGGACTCGCGAGCGCGCGTGCGCACGCGGGGTGCACCGGAGCAATCCTCACCACCGATTGCTGGGCGCCCCCTGCTTGCTCCGCCGCGGCCAACACTGCCTCGCGGGCTCCGCGCACGGTTGAGGGGTCGAGGGCGCCCGGAAGCGCCAAGAAACCCTGACTCAGAAATGCTTCAAGCTGCGCGCGTGCTGGCGCGCCAAGGTCTACAGACATACCAATCCTCCTCGCTGGGGCACAGACGTAGTGGCTGACCGACCGCGCAGGCGCGCGGCGAGATCAAGCGAGGAAGACGGCGAACATCATCGACCGCAGTCTGCGCCACGGCAGCGCGACGTGCAATGAGTCCCATTCCAGTCTTTTTTCTCGGGGGAGGAGCGCCGCATGTCCGGATGCACCCACGCCGCGCGTCGTTCGGGTAGCTTGGTAAGGCGCCAAGCTTCACCACCTCAAGGAACACCATGGCCAACTTCATTTTCCTCTACCGGGCGACCCCCGAAGCCAACCAGCAGCACATGGGCACCCCGGAAGCCGCCCGAGCGAGCATGCAGGCATTCACGACATGGGTCGCGGAACTAGAGCGCAAGGGGCACCTCGTGGATCCGGGCCAGCCACTGGATCGACGAGGAGCCGTCGTGAAAGGCAAAGATCTGATCACCGACGGTCCCTTCACGGAACTCAAGGACATTGTGCTCGGCTTCTCGCTGATCCGTGCGGATAACCTGAAGCAGGCCACCGTGTTGGCCGAGAGCTGCCCCATGTTGCAAGGAGAGGCGTCGGTCGAAGTGCGCCCCATCGCCGAAGTGAACTTCTGAGGAGCGGAGCAATGAAGAACTTTCTAGCGGTGTACACCGGGACCAAGGCCTCCCACGATCGCAGCGGCTGGAATGAGCTCAGCGAAG
>JBFXBK010000214.1:0-14801 GCA_050183255.1 Polyangiaceae bacterium
AATCGCCTGTGGACGCATAAGCCAAACAAGTCTTGTGTTGGAAGTTTAACCTGCTACTTACCGCCGGTATGCGCGTACTGAGGGTATGTTGTTTCCAGATAGCAATGCTTTGTCTGGTGGGTTGTGGGGAAGATCAGGAGTCGCCAGCAAGCTCTACTGGTGCCGCCGGGGGTGCATCGGCAGGTGGTGCCGCCGGGGCCGCCTCCACGGGTGGACTCGGTGGATCCGCGGGGATGATCGACGCCGGCAATGCTGCTTCCGGCGGGGCTTCCTCTGAGCAGGTTGACCGGGCTTTCCTTTGGCTGACCGGTCGCTTCGACTCGAGCGACCAGGCGCAGGCTGACGCGACCTACTTCGCCATTCAGCTGGAGACCTGCCCGGTCAGCGCACCCGAGCTAGGGGAGCGCGTGCTGTACGTCGAACAGGCGAGGATGGACTCCCTCGCGCAACCCTATCGGCAACGGCTCTACGTGGTTGACTCGGAGCCCGAGGGGGCGCGGGTGGTGTCGCGAGTATTCGAGCTCGAAGAACCGACGCGCTGGGTCGCGGCGAGCTCAGCGACGGAGCCCCACACCGCGACACCCGAGGATGCTCAGGAACGCACCGGTTGCGCCGTGCACCTGGAAGCTCAAGGCGACACCTTCGTTGGTGGGACACTTGGGACCGAATGCACGAGCACCCTGAACGGCGCGAGCTACGCGACGAGTGAGGTCACGTTGAACGCCGGCTCGCTCACTTCTTGGGATCGCGGTTTCGCTGAGTCGGGTGCCCAGGTTTGGGGCGCGACCGCAGGACCCTACGTGTTTACGCGTCGGACCGAATTGCCAGGGGGAAAAAAATGACTCGTTGGAAACCGGCAGCCGGGGCTTTGCTTACGGCTCTGATCTGGGCCTCTGGTTGTTCGGATAGCACGGACGTTTCCGCGTCAAAGGACGCAGGCGCGACCGGCGGACAAGCAGGCACGGCGTCCAGCGCAGGCAGCTCCGGAGTTGGGGGTGAGGGGACAGCGAGCGGCGGTGTGGGCGCGGCGTCGGGCGCCGGCGGGCAACCGGCTGGCGGCGCCGCAGGCAACGCGGGCGCGTCAGGAGCAGCTGGCGTCGGAGGCGCGTCGGGAGGCACTGGAGGCGCGACGGGCGGTGCGACCAGCGTGTGTCGGGCACCTGACTTTTGCGTCGGCCCTGCGAGCGGAGCCAGCCCCGAGGAGCTATCGTCGATCGGTCCCCAGGACCTCACTTCAGCCGCCGCAGTGCGCATCTGCGCGGCTCTGGAGCGCTGCTGTGACGCGTCCAGCGTCGAGCGCTACTTCGCGCCATACGTTGGCAACGATCTGCTCAAGTCCTTTCATGCGTCGCTCCCGCCGGCGGCAGCGTTTTCGCCCAGCGAGTGTCCAGCGCTGCTCGAGCAGATGCTCGACGTCACGCCCTTCGGCGATTGGGTGGCATCTGTTGTCGCGGGACAGGTGACGTTCCGGGAGAGTGAGGCTCTCGGCTGCCTCAACGCCCTTGGCGGAGCCAGCTGCGGTGACGCCGTTCAGCAAGCGCTATCGGACAGCTCTTGCTTCGGGTTCGGGGCGCCCGCTGGGGGAGCCGAGCAGCGCAAGATGTTTCAGCGGACACTCGGCAGCGGCGCGAGCTGTTCGCCGATTCGGGATGGCGTAGGCAGCAGCTTCTACGGTCAGTGCGATCCTCGGAGCTTCTTCTGTTGCTACGTCGATCCGATGTCAACGAGTGCGGGTTGCACCTACCCATTCACAGCGGATGGATCCCCGCGGAACGGTACTTGCCAACCCGCCGCAGCCGACGGGGCGCAGTGTCAGCTATTCCAGCCGCTCAAGCTTTGCGCCACTGGTTCGAGCTGTGACTCCGCCACCGACACGTGTCGCGCGGAGGTTCACACGCCTCTCGCGGTGGGAGAGCGCTGCGCCGACGCTCAGTTCAACCTGCTTGGTGATTGTGAAGCGTCGTACTGCGATTTGGGCGGCAGCAATCGATGTGAGGCACTCACGCCCCTCGGTGAGGCGTGCGGCTTTGCGTACGAATGTGCCTCGGGTAACTGCTACTAACAAATAATTCCTTGCGGATATGCAAGGGGAGGAAGGTCCTAGCATGCAAACTTGGTGGGTGCGTGGCGGTGTCGCCGCGCTCAGTGTACTTGTGTCAACGTCCGGTTGTTCGGACTCCTCGACTAGCCCGGCGAACGCCGGCGGGAGCGGCGGGGCTTCAGGAAGTTCCGCGGGCGGCTCGTCTTCGAATTCAGGGGGCACTGGAGCCGCGACGGCGAGCGGCGGCTCCGCTACAGGCGCCTCGGGCGGTGTCGGCGCCGGCGGCTCCAGCGCGGGGGGGAGCGCGCACAGCAGCGGCGGAAGCGCTGGTCAGACGTCAGCGGGTGGTGCCGCGGGGCAAGCGGGTTCCGCCGGAACTGGCGGAACCTCCGCGGGTGCTAGCGGTGCAGCGGGTGCCAGCGGTGCAGCGGGTGCCAGCGGTGCAGCGGGTGCTAGCGGTGCAGCGGGTGCCGGCGGCGCAGCGGGTGCCGGCGGCAGCGCCGGTGGTTCGGCAGGTACAGCGGGTATGGGGGGTAGCGCGGGATCCAGCGGAGCCGGAGGCGCCACGCCGCTGGGAGAGACCTGCCAGGATCCGCTGGATCTCGTGGCGTTGAGCTCCGCCAGCAGTCGCGCTGCGTACGAGTTCGAGGTCAGCGGTAGTCTTGGTTCGACGAACGACTACGACCCGACGGGTCAAGGCGGACTTCCGCCCAACTGTACCTTCATCGGGCAGGCGGCGATCGGTCGTGACATAGTATTCCAGGTGGAATTAAAGCCGGGGCAGCGCTTCGACTACTCCCTCGAGCTCGACCCAACCAGTGCCCGCCCGGCTGCGTTCATGCTTGCAGGTTGTAGCCCCGTCGCCATGCCGGACTTCGACGGGAATGGGATCTGCGGTTCCGACGAGTATCAGTGGGACAGCTGCATCGGAGTGTGTGAACTCACCAAGGCGTTCACGTATCCGACTCTGAACGCCACCGGGCAGCCGAACGTCACCCGGACCTTCTTCCTCGTCGTGGATGAGTACGCCAGCAAGGACTTCTCAACCAACACGTTCCCTGCTCCGACGGCCACTGGTTATCACCTGTACTGGAAGATCAGCGGCTAGTTCGCTGGCGCTGGCCGCCCTGCCAAACCAGTGCGGTGACGCCAGGCCCACGGTGATCCAAAACAGTTGAACCAGGTGGAATGCGACCGCGATGGCTAGCGCTGTCTCTACGCTCACCCCCAACAACGGAGCGCTTCCCTTGAACAGGGCATCCGTTACGCCGAGCTGTGCTGGCATCAGATCTCCAACGGCCCCCGCGAGCTGGTTCAGCGCCTGAGCGCCCGCGCTCGCGCTGACCAGCGACGCGAGGCTGTTGCCCGGGGTCCGCGTCACGGCGAAGGCGACCAGGAAGATGGCTACCTGACACGTGCGACCGAATAGCAGGCCCGCCATCGCGCGCCCCACTTGGCGCCCCAACGGGAGCTGAGCGCGGCGCATTTGCGTCGCCCACGCGGCGGCTTTGGGAAGCCGCCTCAGCGCCTTCGCGGGCCAGGCCGCGCGTCGTAGGACCCAGAGCGCCGCGGCGAGCAGGCAGCTGAGAGCTGCCTGTGTAAACACGGCATAGGTCAGCATCGAGTGTCCCGACAGGAACCACACGAGACCGCTCAGCGTGACCAAGAACGTGGCGTCGCTCACCAGGCATAGCACATGGCTGGAGGTTGCCACCGCCGCCGCTCGAGGCCCGCCGATGTGCCGCGCGAGCAGCGTGGCCTTGGCGCCCTCTGCGAAGAGCCGACCAATCGGCAGCCCGATGCTGAGCGCGTACGACATCAGGTGCGCCTGCAACATCGTGCGGCGGGGTAGCTCTTTCGCAGAAGCACCGCTCAATTGTCTTGTGGAAAAATATTCGCCGGCGATGCGCCCCGCCTCGAGCAAGATCATGACTGGCACGAATGGCAAGAGCTGGCTGAGCTCACCCCAGACCAGCAGTAGATCGACCCGACTCAGCAACCAGGCAACGAACCCGAGACCCAGCGCGCTAAACAGCACCCGGGCCCACGCCCGTTCGAACCAGCGGCCCGCGCGTCGGGTCGCCGGGAGCAGCTCATCCGGCCGCGCGCCTCCCAGAGGGTTCGCTGCCGAGCTGCTCAGTACCTGCTGCATTTGATCGTCCACGATACGTCGGACCAGGCCGGGGCTGATGCAACCCCTGGAAGAGCGATTTCCTGCACCGACGTGACGTGTACCAATCCATACGACCGCTTTGCGCCACACTTGCGTGAAGCTGCCGTGACCAACGTTTGCCGACTCTTGCCGGGCGCGTGGGCGCAACGGGCTTGCTGTTCGGCAGCGCTCGGTGGCGTTTCACTCCTTCGTCGCGGCGCGTCCACGGAAACGCCAAGCAAAGGAAACTCGAACGTTGATGAGATGACACTGCCGTGTACCGCTCGGGCGGCATGTTCCTGGCCGTGCCGAGTGACACGCAGTCCGAGACTCTGCCTCAGGGCGCGGAAGGTTTTTCCGGGAGGATAAAAGAATCGGTCCCGGAGGAATTCGGCCTGACGCGCCTCGGGTACACGGCGAGCGCGCGTGGCGGACGCCGCGGTACGGTCCCGGCGCGTGGGCGCATCCTCTTCATCTGCGGTTCTGTCAATCAGACGACTCAGCTGCTCCAGGTCGCGCGGGAGTTGCCGGAGTACGAGCACCGCTTCTCTCCGTACTACGGTCCGAGCTACGTCAGCTTGCTGCGGGAGCTCGGGCTGATCGAGTTCAGTATCGGCGGCAAGCGGTTGCGTGAGCGCGCGCTTCGCTGCATGGCCGCCCACGCTGCCCCCGTTGACGTCGACGGCCGCGCGGGTGGCTACGACTTGGTCGTCTCGTGCTGCGATCTCGTCGTGCCGCCCAACGTGCGAAATGCCCCGATGGTGCTCGTGCAGGAAGGCATTCTGGACCCGCCGACCAAGGTCCTGGAGCTGATTCAGCGCTTTCCGCAGCAGCTGCCGCGCTGGCTGGCAGGTACTGCAGCGACGGGACTGAGCGGCGCATTCGATCGCTTCTGCGTCGCGTCCCGCGGCTACCTGGAACACTTCGCAGATCTCGGTGTGCCCCGTCAGCGCCTGGCTCTCACGGGTATCCCGAACTTCGACGATTGCGAGAGCTACACGCGGTACGCATTCCCGCACAGAAACTATGTGCTGGTGTGTACGTCCGACGGGCGTGAGACCTTCAAGCGCGACGATCGGGCGGCGCTGATCCGGCGCGCGCTCGGCATCGCAGGCAGCCGAAAGTTGATCTTCAAGCTACACCCGAATGAGGACGTGGTTCGCGCGCAGTCGGAGATCCACGCGCTAGCGCCGCGAGCACTGGTCTATCGCGGTGGGTTCGCAGAGGGCATGGTCGCCCACGCCGACGCCTTGGTCACGGAGTGGTCAACCCTTGCGTTCGTTGGCGTCGCGCTCGGCAAGCCCGTGTACTCCAATTACTCGTCCGAGGAGTTGAGGGCACTGTGTCCGCTGCAAAACCGCAGCGCAGCTGCCTTGATCGCGGACCAGTGTCGAGAGGTCCTCGGCGAGCTGCCTCTGGGCCTGGCGCGCAAGCGCTACGCGTCGCTCCGGGCCGAACACCTAACTGCGGCGCGCTAGCGCTGGAGGCGTTTCCGTGAAGAACCTAGTCGTTATCGTTCAAGCGAGGATGGGCAGCAGCCGGCTGCCTGGGAAAGTCCTGCTCCGGGCCGCGGGGATGCCGCTGCTCGAGCTGATGCTGCTCAGACTGCGCAAGCTGCGCACGCCCTGCGAGGTCGTTGTCGCGACCACCGTTGCGGCTGAGGACGCTCCGATCCGCAGCCTCTGTCGCCGGCTGGGAGTGACCTGTATGAGCGGGCACCCGACGGATCTCCTCGAGCGACACTATCGTGTCGCGCTCGAGCTGCAGGCGGACGCGGTCGCGAAGATCCCATCGGACTGTCCGCTCATCGACCCCGGCATCGCTGATCGAGTCTTTGCCCGCTTCGCGCTCGGCGATGTGGACTTCTGTAGCAACCTGCGCCCGCCCAGCTGGCCCGACGGCAACGACGTCGAGGTGATGAGCTTCTCGGCGCTGGAGGCCGCGTTTCATGAGGCGAAGCGCGACTTCGAGCGCGAGCACACCACGCCTTTCATCTGGGAGAACCCGGGTCGCTTCCGCCTGGCGAACGTCAGCCTGCTCCCCAGCTCGGCCGATCCGTCCGCGCCGAACCTCGCGCAGAGTCATCGCTTCACCCTGGACTATCCAGAGGACCACGCGCTCATCGCGCTCGTGGTCGAGCGCCTGCTGCCGCTTTACGGCGCCGACTTTGGTCTCGAGCAGATCTTGGAGCTGTGTCAGCGCGAGCCGCAGCTGCTCCAGATGAATGCCGTGCGGAAAGAAACAGCCTGGTATCTTTCCCATCTGGGGGATTTCAAGACCCTGCGCCGAGGCCCGGCTGGAGGACTACAGTGGATCTAGTCGATACCCAGGTCGCGACTCCGCGACCACGCCCAATGAGTGAAGCCCGAAGTCTCGCCAATGCTGCCTATCGCGCTCGACGTACTGTGCTTGAGATGTCCGCCCGGGGTGGATGTTTCGTCGGTTCTGCCCTGTCCTGCGTCGACCTGTTGGTGGAGCTCTACTTTCGCCAGCTCCGAGTCGACCCCATCGACCCGGGCTGGGATGCCCGAGACATCTTCTTGCTCTCGAAGGGGCATGCCGTTCCCGCGCTGTACGCCGTGCTGGCAGAGCGAGGGTTCTTCCGCCGCGAACGGCTGATGACCCACCTGGAAGTCGAGGGCAGCGTCTACTGGCATCCGAACCGGGACATTCCAGGCATCGAGTTTCATTCTGGTTCCCTGGGGCACTGCCTGCCGGTCGGTCTTGGCATCGCCCTCGAGCGGGCGCGCTCACGAGATGTCGAACGGCGCCAGAGCCAGGTATTCGTCATGTTGGGCGATGGCGAGCTCAACGAAGGCAGCGTCTGGGAGAGCTTGCTGGTCGCCCCACAGCTATTGGCGGATGGCCTGACGGTGATCGTGGATCGCAATCGGATCCAGGCGAATGAGCGGACTGAAACGCTGCTGCCCCTGGAGCCCTTGCGCTCGAAGCTCGAAGCCTTCGGCTGGCGGGTGGCTGAGACCAACGGCCACGACTTCGCTGCGATGGAGCAGGCGTTCGAGCTGTGCGGCGAACGGTTGACGGTGATCTTGGCCGAGACGAAGCGTGGTCGAGGCGTCGAGAGCCTGGAGAACCGCATCGGCGGCTGGTTCGTCCATGCCTCCCCAACGGAGCTCGACCTGTATCAGAGCGAACTCGCGAGTGCGCACCGCGCCGAGTGGGGAGATAGCGAATGAGCTACGAGACGACGCTCGAAGAGTTGATGCACGAGCATCCGGAGCTGATGCTCCTCACGGCCGAGAATCGCGCGGCCATTCGTAGCCTGGCGACGCGCGCTGGCGATCGCTTCATTGATGTGGGGATCTGCGAACAGACGTTGGTTGGTGTAGCGGCCGGGCTAGCGCTCTCGGGGCGCGTCCCCATGGTGCATGCGCTGGCGCCCTTCCTCACCATGCGCGCCTTCGAATTTATCCGCACGGATGTGGGGATTGCGAACTTGCCGGTGAAGCTTGTTGGTTTCATCCCGGGCATCCTGAGCGATGGCAACGGGCCCACCCATCAGGCCATTGAAGATGTCGCGCTGATGCGCCAAATCCCTGGCATGCGCGTGGTGTGTCCTGCGGACGAGGACGAGCTCTGCGCGTGTCTACCGGCACTGATCCGCGACCGCGGGCCGGCCTACCTGCGCTACAACCAGCTGCCCGCTCGCCTGCGCCATCAGGGTGACTTCGAGCTTGGCAAAGCAGAAGTCCTGCAAACGGGACGTGACGTTTGTATCATCAGCTACGGCGCGCTGTTCGCCCAGGCGCTGGAAGCTACGGAAAAACTCGACCAACTGGGCTACTCCGTTGGGCTCGTCAACCTACGTAGCTTGGCGCCAGTAGACGAGGCGGCGCTGCTCGAAGCGTTCGAGTCGAAGTTAGTGGTCACCTTGGAAGACCATTTCGACCGAGGTGCGCTGCGCAGCTTGGTGTGTGAGCTAGCCGTGGAGCGCGGCAGGCGAATCGATCTCTTGCCGATCGGCCTGACCAGTTGGTTCCGCGCGGGACACCTTGAGGCCGCGCTCAAGCACGCGGCGCTCGACGCTGAATCAGTCGCTGCCCGAGTTCTGGCGCGCCTGCGGGAGGGAACATGAGCAATCAAGTCGAAATTGGACAGCAGCTGCCGGACATTCGTGAGTCCGAGGCGTGGCACACGAAGGCGCGCCGCCTGATCCCCGCGCAATGTCAGACCCTCGCCAAGGGGCCCACGCAGTACGTGGATGGCGTAGCGCCCAAGTACCTCGTGCACGGCCGTGGCTGCCGGGTGTGGGACGTGGACGGCAACGAGTTCATCGACCTCACTATGGGCGTCGGCCCGCTCGTGCTGGGTTATGCAAACGAAGCGGTCGATCGCGCCGTCACGGATCAGCTGAAGCAAGGCGTCGTGTTCTCGCTGGTGCATCCCCTCGAGGTCGAAGTCGCCGAGCAGTTGAACCGATTGGTGCCGGGCGCGGAGTGCGTCCGCTACTCCAAGACCGGCGCGGACGTCACGAGCGCAGCAGTGCGTCTCGCCCGCGCCTTCACGGGGCGGGAGCGGGTGCTTTGCTCGGGCTATCACGGGTGGCACGACTGGTACATTGGGAGTACCAGCCGTGGACGCGGCGTGCCTCAGTCTCAGCGCCTCGAGGTACAAGTCTTTCAGCACGGAAATATCCAGCAGCTGGAGGCGCTCTTGGATGAGCAGGTCGCGTGCGTGATCCTCGAGCCGGTGCTGTTCGATGCCCCGAATCCTGACTTTCTGAGGCAAGCCAAGCGCGCCGTGGAGGAAGCGGGTGCGCTGCTGATCTTCGATGAGATGTGGACCGGGTTTCGCGTGGCGCTCGGCGGCGCTCAGGAGCGCTACGACGTCAAGGCGGACCTCGCGACGTTCTCCAAGGCGGTTGCCAATGGGCTGCCGTTGTCGGTACTGACAGGTCGGCGTGACGTGATGCAGCTGCTCGAAGAAGAGGTGTTCTTCTTCACCACCTTCGGCGGGGAGGCGCTGAGCCTCGCCGCGGCCAAGGCAACCCTGGCGGAGCTCGAGCGCCTCAGCGTACCCCAGGTGCTCGAGGAGCGCGGGGCGTGGCTAGCGGAGGAGTACAACCGCCTGGCAACGCAGAAGGGCCTCGAGTTTACCACCGCTGTCGGGTTGCCCTGTCGCACCATGATTAGCTTCCGAGCGGATCAAGTGGACCCGTTGCTGGCGAAGTCGTTCTTGGGGCAAGAACTCTTGCGTCACGGTGTGCTCTGGTCCGGGTTTCACAACCTCTCCTTCGCTCACACCGCGGCGGAGCTGGAACACGTGGTGAAGGCGTACGATCGCGCCCTCGACGAGCTCGGCAAGGCGATCGCAGAGAACCGCCTGCGTGAGTCAATCCTCGGCCGACCCGTGCAAGCGGTCTTCCGCAAGGTGAACGCCTGATGGCGAAGTCGGAGGGGGCAAACGCCAACGCGCGCTTGTTTTCACTCGAAGGCAAGGTTGCGGTCGTCACCGGGGCAGGGGGCCTCTTGGGACGAGAGCACGTATTCGCCTTGGGAAACGCTGGCGCGAGCGTGGTGTGCGCCGACTTGAGCGGGCCGCGTTTGGATGCGCTGGTCACGGAGCTTCGCGAGGCAGGCATCACCGCTCTTGCCGTGGAGTGCGACGTCACGTCGGAGTCTCAAGTGCGCCAGCTCGCGCGGCAAGTCATGGGGCGCTTCGACCGCGTCGATGTGCTGATCAACAACGCGGCGCTCGACGACAAGGTGCCGAGTGAGCTCGGGCAGGGCTTGAGCTCGCAAGCGTTCGAAAACTACTCGGTAGACTGGTTCCGTAAGGTACTAGATGTCAACGTTGTTGGGGCATTTATCTGCAGTCGTGAGTTCGGCCAGGCCATGGCCGCGCGCGCTGGTGGCAGCATCATCAACGTCGGATCGACGTATGCGTTGGTCGCTCCGGATCAGCGCTTGTATCAGTCGCCCGAGGGAGAACAGCTGTTCTACAAGTCAGCTGCCTACCCAGTGTCCAAGGGGGCCCTGCTCCAGCTGACGCGGTTCACGGCCACGTATTGGGGCGCGAGGGGAGTCCGGGCCAACACGCTCTGCCCTGGCGGTGTCTTCCAGCATCAAGCGCCGTCCTTCGTCGAGGCCTACGCCAAGCGCACTCCCGCAGGTCGCATGGCAGACGCCAGCGATTACCGCGCGGCAGTGGTCTTCCTCGCGAGTGACGGGGCGGCCTACATGACGGGTCAGCAGCTGGTCGTGGATGGTGGCTGGACCGCCTGGTGAAGGCGCTGCCTCGTTGGAGAGCGGCTAGATTCGAGATGTGTTTATTCGCGCTTCCTGGCGCGAATCGAGAGGCGAGGAAGCTATGAATAGTGTCGAAGTTTTCGATTCTCTGATCGTTGACGATGCACGCACGAGGGCTCGTGAATTCATCGGGCGACCGAAATCACGCTGCGTGGTGCCGATTGCGGGGCGACTGGTTGGCGCCGATCAGCCCGTGTTCGTGATCGCCGAGATCGGTATCAACCACAACGGCTCACTCGAGCTGGCGAAGCAGCTGATCGAGGGCGCCAAGGCCGCGGGCGTCGACGCCGTGAAGTTTCAGAAGCGTGAGGTCGAAATCTGCGTGCCTCGCGATCAGTGGGACAAGCTCCGCGATACGCCCTGGGGGCGCATGACTTACATCGACTACAAGCGACGCATCGAGTTTGGTGAACGCGAGTTCGACGAGATCGATCGCTTCTGTCGCCAACTCGGCATCGCCTGGCTCGCCTCTTGCTGGGACGTCCCCAGCGTGGACTTCATCGAGCGCTACTCGCCTGTGTGCCACAAGATCGCATCGGCTTGCGTGACGGATCTCGACCTCTTGCGTACGGTGCGCTGGACCGGGCGACCAACCATTCTTTCCACGGGGATGTCGACGCTGGACGAGATCGACACGGCAGTCGATGCGCTCGGACGCCAGCGACTGTTGATTGCTCACGCGACCAGCACCTATCCGTGTCCTCCCGCCGAGCTGAACCTCGCGATGCTCGGCGAGCTCGGGCGGCTCTACCCCAATGTGCCGATTGGTTACTCGGGTCACGAACAAGGGGTGAGCCCAACCGTGGCGGCAGTGGCACTCGGCGCGACCTTCGTCGAGCGCCACATCACTCTGGATCGGCAGTCGTGGGGTACGGATCACTCGGCTTCGCTGGAGCTCAAGGAGCTTGGCGAGTTGGTTGAGAGCATCCGCACCGTCGAGCGCGCTCTCGGCGATGGCAAGAAGCGCGTCTACGAGAGCGAGATCCCGGTCCGCAGCAAGTTGCGTCGGGTCCCTTGAGGCGGCGTGCCGAATTTGGGGGGGGAGGGACTAGTCCATGTCGTGGGAGTGGTTGTCACCCCTCTTGATCGTCGGCTCAGCGCTGGGGTTCATCGCGCTGGAACGCATATTTCCGTATGACAAAGGGCAGCCCGTGTTCCGCAAAGGGTTCTGGCTGGACCTGGTGGCGTATGGGTTGATCCAGAGCTATTTCCTGGGGCTCGTCATCTCTGCGTTGATCGCCTGGTTGGATCGACAGAGCGGCTTGTCTCGGCTGCGGCTCGTGAGTGACTGGCACCCGCTGCTGCAGCTGGGGTTCTTCTTCGTCGTCCACGACTTCTACATCTACTGGTTTCACCGCCTGCAGCACAAAAGTGACCTGCTCTGGCGCACCCATGAGGCGCACCACTCGGCCGAGGCGGTGGACTGGCTCGCCGGTACGCGATCTCACAGCCTCGAGATCCTCATCAATCAGACGATCGAGTTCGCGCCCATCGTGCTGCTCGGGGCAGCGCCCGAGGTCGCCCTGATGAAGGCGACCCTCGACGCGGTTTGGGGGATGTACATCCACTCGAACCTCGACGTGCGCTCCGGACCGCTGCAGTACGTGATCAACGGTCCGGAGATGCACCGCTGGCATCACGCCGCGGAGATGGGGCCGCCCGGCAGGAATTTCGCTACCAAGCTGGCTATCTGGGACTGGTTGTTTGGGACGGCGTACCGACCTGACTCTAAACCGCAGGGATACGGACTCGGCGACGCGAGCTACCCAGTGTCTTGGTGGGGGCAGCACCTGTATGCCTTTGGCTGGCGGCGCTCCGAGCCGCCAGCCGGTGGTGCCGCCGCGGCTACTGAAGCAGCGCCCGCAGCGCCAGGCCTTCGTACACAAGCTGCGCTCCCAGGTGACAAGTGATGTCCGCGTGATCGAGCGCTGGGGCGACTTCGACCAGGTCCATCCCGACCAGGCGTACGCCAGCCAGCATGCGCAAGAGCGAGATGGCCTCGCGGGAGGTCATTCCGCCGGGAACTGGCGTTCCGGTACCCGGGGCGTACGCGGGATCCACGCCGTCGATGTCGAAGCTGATGTACGTCGGGCGGTCAGCCACTTGCTCGCGGATCTGGCTCGCGACCCGCCGGATCCCTTCACTCTCGATCAGCTGCATGTCGTAGATCTTGGCGTCGTGCGCGTCCGACACGTCGCGCTCGTCATCACCTTTCCAGGTCACCCGGATGCCGACTTGGTGCAGCTGGCCGCGCGCGATGAGGCCTTCCTCCAGCGCGTGCTTCATGCACGTGCCGTGGTGGAAGGCTTCTCCCCACGTCTCGGGGCCGCTGGTGTCGAAGTGCGCGTCCACGTGAACTACCGCGAGCTCACCGTGCTTCTGGGCAACGGCGCGCAGCGCCGGGAGCGCGATGGAGTGATCTCCCCCCACCAGGAAGGGCGTCGCACCGGCTTCGACGACGGCGCCCACCTCGAGCTGGGTCAACTGTCGGATCGACTCGAGGCTGAACGGGGGGGCGGCTACGTTTCCGCCGTCCACGGCGTTCAACCGCTCGAAGACATCGATGCGATGGGTCGGATGGAACGGCCCGAGCAACGCACTCGTGCGCCGCAGGTGATAGGGCGCCATGCGAGCGCCAGGCTGGTAGGTGGTGCCTGCGTCGGTCGGCACACCGAGCACCGCCGCGTGGTAGCCGCGGTAGACGTCGGCGCTGCCGATGCCGGGCTTGACCATGGGCAAGCGAAAGAACGGCGTCTGGCCGTGACGAATGTATTCGAGCGCGGATTGCTGACTCATGCTGTCATCCTAGTGCGAGAGGGTTGGGAAGGTGATGCTTCGCGTCTCAGCATTGAGCTGAGATCCGCGCGGATGAGCCCCGCGAGCTCCTCGTCGCTAAGGCCCGGAGCGGGATGCAACGCGCGCCCGACCTCGAGCTCCACAGGGACGTCGTGGCGGGCGATGCTCTTCAGGTAGTGGGGGAGGAAGGCCGCGTCCCCGTGCCAGCAAACCGGCTTCGGCAGTCGCACGGCGATGGGTACGACGGGCACATCCGCGAGCCGAGCGAGTGCAAATGCCCCTAGCTTGAACGGCAAGAGCTTGCTGCCGTCAGAAGTGGTGCCCTCGGGAAACGTGAGTACGCGCGTGCCACGGCGTAGCGCCCGGAGAGCTGTCTTCAGCACGCGGGCACCGCTGTGGGCACACTCGCGCCTCACGAACAAGACTCCAAGGCGCCCCATCACCCTCCCCATCAGTGGCCACTCTTCGACCTCTGCTTTGGCAATCGCCAGAGCGGGAAAGAGCCGCGTGATGGCCAGTGGATCGACGTAGCTCAGGTGGTTGGCGACGAGCACACAGCGCTCAGGCACCGCGTGACCGTGCGCTTCGATGCGGATCCCCTGTGACTTGGCGACTTCACGGGCGGTGTAGTGGAGCGCGTAGGCTCGCTCCCTGAAGGCCGCGCCGTCCGGCGGCAGGCTTCGGCTCGCGTCTCGCACGACCCGCAAGAGGTCGAGCCCGCGGTTCAGCGTACGCCCAGCGCCTCGAGCGTGCTCGAGTGCCCCCCGCGGAACTCCATCGGCGTAGTCCGCATGCCGCGGGTAAGCGGCCACGGAACACTCCTGTTGCCGGGGCACGTGGCGCAGGTTCATGCGCTAGCTCCCGAGCTCTGCACACGTCGCTCGAACGCGCTCGGCGGCGTCGGCATCGCGCGCTCGCCTTCGCTCAACAGGCCCATGCGTTGGTAGCGCTGCTTGAAACGCGCCAGCACGTCACGGTTGATGCGGGAGACGATGCGTTCGTCACCGGGGCCGTAGAAGTCGTGGCGCACATCGACGTTCTCGGCTCCGAGCCAAGCGTGGATCGCGCGCGCTGGCAGGTTATCTTCTTTTACCGTGAACCAGCACGCGTCCACCTCATCGACGATGGCGCGCATGAACGCTTGCACCAGCTTGTGAACCACACGCGTACCTTGAAACTCCTTCACCACCGCGAGCGTGGTGCAGTAGGCCTCGCGATCGCGAACGAACGACAACAGGTAGCCCGCTGCTCGCCCGTCGATGCGTGCGATGAAGCAGGTGTGCTGCATGAAGTCACAGCACAGTCGCACGTAGTACGGGCCGAGGAGCGGCTCTCCGTCACCTCCGAAGATCTCCTCCTCCAGTCGCATGATGTCTTCAAAGTCATCGCTCTGTAGCGGTCGGATCTCGTAGGTAGCCATCGTGGTCCCTCCTTTCAGCCTCGTGCGTTCCGCCGACAATCGGGAGAGTCGGCGGGGTCGAATTCCGCGCGGTATTGTTGAGTGTTACCCGGTCGCTACACTCTAGGGCTGCTGTGGCAGGTA
>JBFXBK010000215.1:0-14772 GCA_050183255.1 Polyangiaceae bacterium
TCTTGGAAGTTAGGCGACCGGCGGTTAGACTTGTCAGGTGCCCACGGATACCCATCCGAAAATTGAAGCGATGATGATCGAAGCGATTCGGTCGATGTCGCCCGCTCAGAAGTTCGAGCGCGTTGCGTCGTTGAACGCTGCGGTGCGACAGCTTGCTGCCGCGCGGATTCGAGAGCAGTATCAGCCCGCAACGGAGCGCGAAGTGCGCCTCCGAGTCGCCGCGCTCTGGCTCGACGACGAAACCATGCGCCGCGCCTTTGGGTGGGACCCAGCCCTTCAGGGGCGATGACGGGCGAACGCGCGTAATGGGCGAACCCGATGACTGTTGCTGAGCCCATCGCAGTCACCGTTGAGTTCGCTCACGGATTGGACCAGTTGGGATTGGACTACGCCGTGGGTGGCTCAATCGCGAGTTCCTTACACGGCGTACCCCGCTCCACACAAGACATCGATGTGCTCGTGGTGCTGCCCGGGGCGCGTGTAGATCCCTTCGTGGAGTACTTCTCGCCGTCGTTCTATGTAGACCGCGACATGATCGTCGACGCGATTCGTAGGAGGGCGTCGTTCAACGTCATTCATCTTGCCACGATGTACAAGGTGGACGTGTTTGTCGCCGATCGCAGCCAGATGATCCGGGAGGAACTGAGACGGCGTCGGGTCGTGACGATTGGTGAGCCGCCGCGGGACGTCTGGGTTTGCTCTCCGGAAGACATCATCTTGCAGAAGCTGGTCTGGTATCGCGAAGGACAAGAAATCTCCGAGCGCCAATGGAGCGACGTACAGGGAGTACTGAAGGTCCAAGCGGATAGGCTCGACCGCGAGTACATCCGCAAGTGGGCAAGCGAGCTCGGGATCTCAGAACTGACGCAGCGTGCCCTCTCGGACGTAGCCTCGCCGGAAGGTGACGACTAGCTATCTGCTGACGGATCCGCTACCTGCCGCCCACACAGGTCAACCTGAAGCCGCCGCTCGGGCCCTTTGCCGTACGCGAGCAAAAGTCGCTGCAACGGGTGCCGTGCGGAAAGCAACTGCAGTCCTCGCTGGTGCTGCAAGCGCTAGGCAACGGGCGACACGTGAAGTCGCTTGGCAGCTCCAGCACGTCGCTCTGCACGACTTCGCAGTAGCTCGTCTTCGGGTCGCAGGAGCCAGCGCCGCAAGCAATGCGCTGGGGAACGGCATAGCTGCTCACGCGAATGTCGGGAGAGTGAACCAGCGCTGGCGCGAGGCGGGGCATCGACTGCAGCGGGGGCGCTGCGGCTTCAGTCGTCTGCGCGCGCACGGCGCGGGACTTTGCATCGAAGCCGAGCGACGCCCCGATGCCGAGCACGCAACTCAGTCCGAGCAGCAAATGGATGCGTCCGGCCTCAGTCACGGCGAGTCCTCCGGCGCGTGCCAATCAGCAGTGCTCCGAGTACTAGCCAGAGTGCCCCATGATGCGCGCTGCGCTTGCCACCCGGTACGCGACACGAGCAACTCGAGTCATCGCTCCCGCTGGTGACCGGCATGAAGTGTCCGGCGCCTGCGCTGCCGCCGGCGTTTGTCGTGCCACCACTACCTCCGCTCGTCTGCGAACCCCCCGTCGACTCCGCGCCAGTTCCCCCGCTGCCTGGCGCCGCGCCCTCACCCCCAAACCCGCCGGAGTTGCTGGCGCCGCCTGTTCCGCCGGTTCCGGCTGGAGGGGAGTCGCCGCGCCAGGGTGCGACACAGCGGCCGCTCTGGCTGTCACATGCGCATTCCGTGGGGCAATGCTGACTACAGGTGTAGCCCTGGACATCGGCGCCTGCGAAGTTGCCGCGGCGCAGCTCGCCCAGCGCTGGGCCCACATCGACGCCCGCCGCCTTGGCGGCACCGATCGCGCAGTGGGCGTCGGCGATGTCGCCGACGTTTTGCGAACTCAGCGAGTACGCGGGGCACAGGTTGTCGACCACTTGGCCCACCCCCGCGTCAGTCATCTGTTGGGTGAGATCTTCTCGCGCTGGGATGCTCAGGTAGGCCGTGACGTACTCGCCGAGCAGCTGTGACGGGTTGCCGGAAACGCAGTCGTTGCGGGTATCGTATCCCGGAGGATCTCGAAGATCAGTCCAGTGCAAGCCGTCGCCTTGAATCAGCCCAAAGGCCTCTTGATAGCCCTTGAAGCCGTAGTCTTGGCGATTGAAGATGTTCAAGAACAGCTGCACCTGGGCGTCGGAGAGCATGCGCTGGTGCTGCTGATCGGCCGCGTCGCCGTGTCCGAGCTCACGCATGACGAGCTCATCCATGGCGTTCGGGAAGGGACTCCGATGGTCCGCCCACCAGTCCGTGGGCCAACCGGCGGTCACGAGGCCCGTCCACTGATTCACGAACTCGTGGAGCACCAGCAGGTAGCCCCAGAACCCCGAGACACCTCCGAAGTCATTGTAGAAGGCGTCGCCCGTCACTTCGACCCCGGGTCCGTAGCGCGAGGGTGTCTGGGCGTAGCCATCGGGTGCCTTGGCGACGATGCTGAATGGCAAGCCGTCCGGGCTCACCCCGAACACGTCGGTCAGCTTCTTGATCACGTCATCGCCGTAGCCGAAGAAGCGCTCGATGTCGGCCTGGTGATCGCTCCACACCTGGGGGTCGACGCACCACACCGTTTGTTCCGAGCGGTAACGCTCGGGGTTCGAGCCGTCGCAAGCGAGCGCACTGGAACTGTACGCAAAGCTCGCGCACGCCAGGGTCAGACCACCAAGCAGGTGCTTCAGCATGCGCCCAAGCTAGCACGCGGAAATCACCAGCCGACGCGGGGAGGCGAACTGACCCCAACGTTGAGCGAATAGCGACATGGCGACGGCTGTGTCGGGTGTAGACGTGCAGTCTGGGCGTAGGATTGCACGCGGAAACGCGACCGAGCAGTCGCGTTGGTCAAGCGGCGCTCGACTCCGCGCTACTCGCCAGGCGTTGCTTTCCGAGGCGCAAGCGCGCGGTGGCGACGCCGATCCAGACGCCGCCAATGACGCCGGGGAGCAACCAGACCACCAGCGCCGGCACGCCTGGGAACAAGCGCGCCGCGTTCACCACCCCAAATGCGGTGACCGCGCCGATCCCTGCGGTGCCCATCCCGCTCACGTGAGCGACCAACCACTCCTTGGGTCCCGGCTCGCGCCTGAACCAGTGGCGAAACTGGCCTGCTGCCAGGGCAAGCCCGAGGCCGGCGAAGCTAGTCAGCAGGATATTACCGCGAGGAACTGAGACGCTCGCGAGCGCCAGACTGGAGAGCGCCAGGGCGCTAGGGAAAGCCAAGCAGCGGACGCGTGAGAAGCTCCGCGACGCTCGCTTCGCGACCAGCGCCAGGCGCCCGAAGTCTAGCCCGGCTCCCGTGAGCAGCGCCGCCTGGAGCAGAAGTAGAGCGAACAAGTCGAGCTGCGGTCGATGCTGCAGGAGGTGCCTGACCGACGCGACAACCCCGCTCAAGAGCGTGATGCCCATGGCCCAGCTGAAGACTCGACCGGCGCGGCGGTGCAGCGTTCCACCCTTCCTGGAGAAGCCTGCAACGCCGAGCCCGAGCAAGCTGAGGCTGCCCCCAACGATGTGCGCAATCAGTAGCACTGTCATGCTGTATTCGTATGTCCGTCGCAGCCTGAGCGCGCGTGCCGGTAGGCACGGTCCGTGTGCGATTGTGGGCATGACTTTCGGCACGGGTCACTGGCCAATGGAGTCGATATACTGAAGACGTGCAGGGTCCGAACCGCTTGTTGCTTGCCGCGGGGCTCGTCACCTGGGTGATGGCGGGCCTGCCGACGCTGCTTCACGGCCCGGCGGGGCAGGCGACTTGGATCTTCCCGCTCTGGTGCGTCGCGTTCCTGACCTTCGGCATCGCCTTTTGCGCGATGGTGTTCGAAGTCGCGGGCGGGCGCTGGCACGTCCAGCTGTTGGCCTTGGAGTCCCTCGCGGCGCTTGGGTGCATCGCCTTAGGGAGTGGCGGCGCCGTTGGCTTCACGGGGATCCTCCTGGCAGTCGTCGGCGGTCAGCTTCCGTTCGTCCTGTCGCTTCGCACCGCCACGCTCTGGGTGCTCTTGCAGTCCCTCGTGCTCGCCTTGTTGTTTGCTTGGGGGGGAGATGGGCACTGGTTGACGATCGGCGGCTACGCGGGGTTTCAGTTGTTCGCGCTCGGAGCAGGCCACGTGGCGCGACGGGAGTCTGATGCTCGACGCGAACTCGCGGCGACCCACGCGGAGCTGGTCGCCACTCAAGCGCTGCTGGCTGAATCCGCGCGGGAACGGGAGCGGATGCGCATCTCCCGGGAGCTCCACGACTCGGCGGGGCATCACCTGACCGCGCTCAGCCTGCAACTCGAGCTGGCGAAGAACGCCGAGGGCGAACAAGCCAAGGCCGCCGTCGTCAAGGCGCGCGCCATCGCTGGCGAACTGCTCGGCGAGGTGAGGGACACGGTGCGGACCCTGCGGGAGACGCGCCAAGTCGAGCTGGAGCCGGCGCTCAACGCGCTCGCGCGCGCGGCGAGTGGGCTCAAGGTGACCATCCGTGTGGATCCCGCCCTGCAGCTCGATCCGGATACGGCGCACGCGCTGTTTCGCTGCGCCCAGGAGGCGGTGACGAACGCCTTGCGCCACAGCAGCGCGCAGCATCTGACTTTGGAGCTGTGTGAGGTGGATGGCAGCGTCGTGCTGACGGTGAAGGACGATGGCCACGGCGCTGCGCAGGTCCGCCCAGGCTCTGGCTTGAGTGGTCTCCGGGAGCGACTCGAGATCTTGGGCGGTGATATCCAGCTCGAGACCTCGCCTGGACGGGGCTTTCGCCTGGTGGCTTCAGTTCCCGGAGGATCCCCGTGAGTATCCGCATCCTGCTCGCGGACGATCAGGCGCTGGTGCGTCAAGGGATCCGCCAGCTGCTCGAGCTGACTCCAGACTTTGCAGTCGTGGGTGAGGCGAGCGATGGCGATGAAGCGCTCGTCTTGCTTGGGCGCGAAGCGGCCGATGTGCTCTTGCTCGACGTGCGCATGCCAGGCAAGACTGGGCTCGACGTCCTGCGGGTGTTGAAGGCTCAGAAGCAGTCGGCGCCGGCCGTGATCCTGCTGACCACCTTTGACGACGACGCCGTCGCCCTGGAGGGGATCCGCTTGGGGGCGCGAGGCTTCCTGCTCAAAGACATCACCCTGGAGCAGCTCACCTCAGGTATCCGTGCGGTAGCGTCTGGAGGCACCCTGATCAATCCGGCGGTGACCGAGCGGGTACTGCGTGGCCTGCAGCGCCTCGAACCGGGCTTTGAAGCCATTGCGCTGCCCGATCCGCTGACGCCCCGAGAAACCGAGGTGCTGCGATTGATGGCCGCTGGCTCCAGCAACCGCGAAATCGCTGAGGCCCTGGGCATGGCCGAAGGCACCGCCAAGAACCACGCCTCGAGCATCCTCTCGAAGCTTGGCGTGCGTGACCGCACCCGCGCGGTGCTGCGAGCCCTCGAGCTCGGCTACTTGTGAGGTGTGCGGCCGCGGCCCGGCTGCTATCCTTAGCTTGATGGCTGACCCCGCTCGCAAGCGCGCGACTTACGCGGATGTCTTGAACGCTCCGGCACATCGTGTGGCTGAGATCGTGAACGGGGACTTGAGGCTGAGTCCGCGTCCGGCGTTGCTTGAGGCCGCAGCGTTGACTGCCTTGGGTGATGAATTGGGGCCGCCGTTCAGGCGCGGCGTGGGTGGACCCGGTGGTTGGATTCTGCTCGATCGACCAGAGCTCCACCTTGGTGCTGATGTTTTGGTTCCCGACATCGCTAGCTGGCGCCGCGAGCGCCTGCCCATCATTCCCGCGGAGCCGTACCTCAGCCTCGCCCCAGACTGGCTGTGTGAGGTCCTGAGCCCCTCGACTGCGAAGCTAGACCGCGCGGAAAAGCTTCCGATTTACGCGCGTGAAGGGGTGCGCCACGTCTGGCTCGTGGATCCCTTGGCAAGGCTGCTCGAGGTGTTGCGCTTGGAAGGTGAACACTGGACGTTGCTCGGCGCCTACAGCGACTCAGCCAAGGTGCGCGCAGAGCCCTTCGAAGTGTTCGAGCTGGAGCTCGGTGTGCTCTGGGCCGACTCCGAACCGGTAAATGGTTGAGGCGCTGCAACGGTTACCCTGAGATGGCTCGCTTCATTCTGCTTCTTGCTCTCACCGGTGTCGCCTGCGTCGAGGCGACGCCTCAAGCGGAGTGTCCAGCCACGTCCAGCGTCACGCCAGCGTCCAGCATCGTCGCGCCGGCGGCAACATCGAGACCTGTTCAGCCGGAAGCGCCAGCGAGCACGCCGTCGCCACGCGAGTTCGTTCCGGCCCCGCGGTTTGAGTCGACTGAGCTCTTGATCCAGTGGCTCGATGCTCAGGGGAAGGGCGACGCCGGTCCGCTGCTCGTTCGGGCGCCCATGCGCTTCGTGCTGAAGGCTGGAAAGTACCCAGCGGACGGCGCGTTGCTCGGCGAAGTGAGCGTGTCAGTCGACGATTCGCTGCTGCCGGAAGCGCTATCAACTCAGCTCTCGGGTCGCTGTGAGCAACGACCACAATGCACGCTGAGTGTGGTCGGGTTCTGGAGACGACGAATCGACGCGCCGCTCAGGCTCACCCTCACAGCGGTGGGCGCGGTCTACCACGAGCCGCTGCCTGGCTCGGTTCAGCTGGAAATCGCCTCGATGGCGAACTCCGACGACTGCGCGAACGCGCTCGTCGACCGTGTGAGCCTGAGTGAGGTGTACGGGGAACGTCACCCGAAGATGCTCGCTCTCGATGCGCGCCTCGCGGCTTGCCCGAAGCCGATCGCCACGCGCCCGATGCAGTGTCGTGGGGAATCAGCGCGCCTCCAGGAGTTGCGCTCAGTGGGCAAGGGGCCCGCGCACCCCGATGTAGTGGCGGCGCGGAAGCGCGTCGAGGCGTGTGAAGCAGCGCTGCCCGGCGACGGCGAGTAAGACGCGCAGTCGCCGGGCCCGTCGTTCAGTTGCCGTCGCTCAGTTGCAGGTGAAGCCGGCGATGCCGCTGGTACAGGTCAGACCGGCGCAGCACGGGAAGTCTCCGGGATTGCCGCACGCCTGACCGAAGGGCGTGCACTGGCCGCCCGTGTCGGGCTTCTTGAGTGCAGTGAATGCCGGAAGAGTGCTCTGTACGGGCTCCGCTCCGAGTCCGCTTGGCAGCTCTGGAGCGCCAACCAGCAGCAGTCCTTCGTCAGTCCCCACGAGCGAACCGCTCTCGACGTTCGAGCCTCGCCAAGCAAAGCCATCGCCACTAAAGAAGTGGGGATCCGTCTCCGTGAGGATCAGCAGACCTGTGTCGAAGCTAACCAGCACCTCGGCATTCGGTCCGAGTCGCATGGCCACAGGTCGCGAATTGGCGGGTACCTCGCTCGGCCACGCCAGCGCCTCCACTTCTCCGTTCTGCACGCGCAGCAAACCGACCTGGGCGTCCGCTACCAGGAGCGCTCCATCGTCCGTCACCACACCCGCTCGAGGGTCGGGAGCCGTCTTGGAGTCCGCGACGAGTGTCACTTGCTTGCCACTGATCTTCGCGATGCCGCCGAGCTGCGGTGGGCTCTCGAGCTCGCCTGGTGTGCGGTCGGGGCCGTTGAAGATGCGTTCCGCTGCGCAGAGTGCGAACACGTCGCCATTCGGCAGCGGCACCACCGCGCTCACGTCGTTGCTTGGAAGGCCAATTATCGTGCTGGTGTCGAGACCCTGACTGCGGGCGAAGTGCTGACCAGAGATCTTCCCATTCGCGTCAAGCGTCAGCCTCACGGTGCCGCGGGGCGAGCGATCGTTGACGTCCGGGGAATCCCCCAATGTCGCGTGACCGGATAGCCATAGCGAAGCATCCGTACCCCAACGCAGGTCGTTGACATAGAGCGCAGTGCTGAAGTCGATTGCTTGGTTGTAGGCGCGAGAGTCTGGAAAGCCCACGAACAAGCCTTCGCGTGATCCGGTGTACGCCAGGTCTGGCCCTGCGGCGATCAGGGAGGGGGCGAACCACGCGGGATTGAAGTCGATGTCCGTGTTGTCCTCGCGCAGGTAGTGCCCGAGGACATACTCGCCACCGCGATTCTTCAGGAGCCGCACCATCCCACGGCTAACCGGCAGGCCCTCACAGCTCTGTCCGGGTGCGTCATCCCTCAAGGCCATCAGTATGTCGTTTCCGTACGGGACTACGTCGCGCACGCCGCTGAGTAGCGGACGCTCCAGATGGAGCGAGCCTTGCTCGAATGCCAGGCCGAACACACCCATCGCGCCGAGCTTGCTCTCGTTGCAACGCATCGCAAGACTCGCGAAGGTGCGACCGGTCTGCGGGTCGTAGGCTAGCGCGCCCACGTTGTCTCCAGGCAGGCCGGCCTGACCCAACGCCACGCCGGCGCCCATCGCGGGGGATTGCGCGGTGAGGTCGACGTAGGCCAAGCCGCCACCGCCCGTGGGCGAGAGGCGACCGCCCACGATGAGGGTCCCGGATGCTTCGATGTAGTCGAGTTCCCAGGCACCGAATGAGCGATGGGTGCCGTCCGATGCCCAGCTGAGCTCGCCTTCCAGGACGAATGGCGTGGCGTTGGTGCCATCCCAGGTCACGACGCCGCCGTCTGCGGGGTCCCACGCCGCTAGCGCGACGTACGCAAGGCCATCGGCGAACACGATGTCACCCACGGTTCCGTCGGGTAATCCGTCGGTACCAGGTATCCACGTGTCGACCTTCGAGCCCACATGAGCGACCCAGCTGTCTGACTCGCCGTACACCGCCGCATAGAGTTCGCCGGAGTCCGTATCGAGGGCGAGGTCACCGATTGACGCCGATCCGAGCTCGCTCTCACCCAGCGTGCGACGGACGCTGAGCGTGTCCGCGTCGAACTCGAACAACCCGTTATCCGTGCCGACCCAGAGCGCGTTGCGGTTGCCTCCACGATCGAGCGCAAGGTCAGACACCCTGGCGCTCGCCGTACCGCCACCGACGCTCACCACTTGAACGTCGCTGCCGTCGATCACGAGGATACCAGCTTCGCTTGCGACCAGGCGTTTGCTGCCGTCTGCGATCACGCTGCGGGTAGCGACCGGCTGGTTGTGTGAGGGCTCCCAAGGATCCGGCACACTCGGCAGCTCGCTCTCGAAGACTCGCACTTCGCCAGTGTCGATGTTCAGTCGGACCAAGCCGCCCCGCAGATCCTGGCTGATGTCTGCGTCGGGGTCGACGCTGCTACGCGTGCCAATCCAGAGCTCACGGTCGATGCGTGAGAGCGCCAACGGATTGCCCCAGAGGCGCGCGCCCCAACGCTCCGTGCTGTACTGGGGGGTGCCCGCGCCGCCCGCGGAGCCGCCCACGCCTGCCGATCCGCCTATCCCCGCGGTACCGCCAGAGCCCGCGGTACCGCCAGAGCCCGCGCTGCCCGCGCTGCCGCCGTTCGCGTGACCGCCGTTGGAGTCTTCTGAGCTGCAACTACAGCCCATCAAACTGAAGATCGAGAGCGCAACCAAACCTGTTTGAACCAGCACTGGGGAAAGCAATCGCATGGTCGAGGTTCTAGGTCGAAGCGCGTACGTACGCCACTGCTCAAAAACTATCTGAGCGGTTGAAGTCAGCTCAGGTCAGAGCGCTCCCTCGGTTTGCGTTGCGCGCCATCGCAGGCTGGCGTCTTTGGCCAGCCCACGTTGGCCGCCAGTTGGCCGCGCCGCGCTTTCGACGTTCTTTCCGCGTTGAACTGCCTGGCACGCCGCTCGCTAAACGGCCCAGCACGGCGCCGCGCACACGCGGGGCGATCGCGTACCTAGGAGAGAACGTCATGAACACCAAGACCAAGATCGTTTACTGCATCACTGAGAACAAAGGCCGCAAGTACTGGAACCGCGTGGGGGTTGCGTTCGTCAACGTCGACGGATCCATCAACGTGAAGCTCGATGCGATGCCGGTGTCGGGAGACATGCAAATTCGGGACTACGTGCCGAAGGAGGCGACCCCGGCGGAGGGTGACGCACGCGGCCTCAGCTATCAGGCGTTGGCCTGAGGTGGCCATCGGGATGGCACAGACCAGCGACGGGGGCGAGCAAGCTCGCTCCCAGGAGCCTCAGCAGAACCGCGAGGAAACGCCGGTCGGCTCCGCTGCCGTCTCCCCCGAGGACCCCGCGTGGGTCCTCGGGGGACCACCCGAGCACGCTTGGGTAGACCTCCAGGAACCTGACGCTGATCCAGAACAGGGCTTCCTGGCCCGCCTCAAGCGCAGCGTGTGGTTTCCGGTCTTGAGCAAAGGCGCGGGCGTCGCGTTCGTGCTCCTCGTGCTGTCGCTGATTGGCTCTTGGTCAACGCTACGTGCGAAGGGCGTGTTGGGCCTCGGCTCCCCGGAGGAATCCTCCGGGGCGCTCTTCGCCTCGCAGCTTGGAGTGGATTGGGTACCCAGTACACCGCCTGCGCCGCCCGCCAGCGCGTTACTCCCGGCGAAGCCCAAAGCCGAGACGGAGGCGATGCCGTCTGCGATTGCTCACCCTCACCCCACGGAAAAATCCGCAGGGATAACTCCAGATGGCAAAGTGATCCTGAACACGGCGAGCGTGGAGGACTTTCAGCGCTTGCCAGGTGTCGGGAAGCGACGTGCAGAGACCATCGTCAAGCTCAGGGAGAAGCTCAAGCGCTTCCGTCGCAAGACGGACCTCTTGCGTGTGCGCGGCATAGGAGTGCGCACCTTGAAGCGCCTCAGTCCGTTGATCGTCGTCGATCCACCGCCGCCTCCCAAGGAGCCGGAGGGCGACGCGAACAAGGACGAAGCGAAAGAGCCCAAAGGTTGAGCGAACGCTTGAGCGACGTGATGAGAGTGCGCTACTCGAGGTCGGGGCGTGGTGATGTGCGCGGCGCCCCGACCGAGTAGTGCCGATGACCGAACGAACCCAAGCTCCCACGCGCGAGACCGACTTGAAACGTCGCAGCGCTCGCGCGATACGCAGCGTCATCGCGGCCTCGCTCGTGCTCGGACTGGGGGTGGCTTGCGGGAGTCCGAGTCTGCCAGAGGCGCCGCTGCCACCCGCGGAAGAGCCGCAGGCGACGAGCGTCGCACCCGATGCAGCGAGCCCAGCACCGCCCGCTTCGAGCAGCGAAGTGCGAGCCGCCGCTCCGCCTCCTTGCCCTGACGGCATGCTCCACGTGCAGCACGACTTCTGTCCTGAGATGGAGCGCAAGTGCCTGAAGAGCGAGTACGACCGGAGCAATCACATCACGATTTGTCACCGCTTCGCGGAGGGTGAGAACACCTGCAAGGCGGAGCGCATCAAGCTCGACTTCTGCATCGATCGCTACGAGTACCCAAACCAAGAGGGGGGACATCCTCCCGTGATGGTCAGCTGGTACGACGCAGCGGGCGCCTGTGGCGCGCTTGGCAAGCGGCTCTGCTATGAGAGCGAGTGGGTCGCCGCCTGCGAGGGACCTGATGAGAAGCCGTTTCCCTATGGATGGGAACGCTCGAGCGCGAAGTGCAACATCGACAACCGCTGGATTAGCCCCAGCCTCAAGAAGATCTACTCGAGCGATCCCACGCTCAGGGAACCGGAGCTCAAGCGCCTGGACCAGAGCAAGCCAAGCGGCGCGATGAAGGAGTGCGTCAGCGACTTCGGGGTCCATGACCTAACCGGAAACTTCGATGAGTGGGCGCTGGCAGACCGCGATCGCCCGAAACAGCGTGCCGTCTTCGCGGCTTTGAAAGGTGGGGCGTGGGGACACGTTCGCAATGCCTGCCGCCCGGTGACCACCAGCCACGAACCGGAATTCACCTACTATTTCGTCTCCTTTCGCTGCTGTAGCGACCCGAACGCCACGGCCGAGGCCGGAACAGGGGGTGGGGGAGAGGTGCGCTAGTTTGCCCCAGAACTGGCTAGCGGCACTTTGCCCGGATCCCAACGCCGTGATAGTTCCCTAACGTCATCGGAGGGAACTATGAGTGAGCGTGATTCGATCGCCGAAGAGCTACGAGCGTCCGTTCGGAAAGCGGCGGACCAAGTTCGCGGGCTGAGCGTCAGCCGACGAGATCTGATCAAGGGATCCGTCGCGCTGGGAAGTGCAGCGATGCTCACCGGCCTCTCCGACGAAGCCGTTGCCAAGAGCCTCACCGCGAGGCCCCCGAAGGGTTTCAAGCCGATGGCGGTGCCCGGCAAGATCGTCAAGGTTGCGAAGAAGGGCGACTTCGCTTCCTTCATGCAGCCGAACCAGCTGTGGCCCAAGGCGGATGTGGCGAAGGAGCTGCTCGAGCGCGCGATGACCGAGTTCACGGGCAAGCCGAACTTGGTCGAGGCGATGAAGCGCTTCATCCACAAGGACGACACGGTCGCCATCAAGGTCAACGGCATCGCGGGCCAGAAGGGCTACACGATGGCGGTCAACTTCGAATTGATCAAGCCAGTGGTCGAAGCCGTGATCGGCGTCGGTGTCCCTGCGGAAAAGATCACGGTGTACGAGCAGTTCCCCACCTTCCTCATGGGGACTCGCGTCAGCGTGAAGGGCTACGACTTGCCCGACGGCGTCAAGACCGCGACCCACAACAACCTCGACCACAAGATGCCGGAGATCACGATCTACCAGGGCATCAAGACGAAGTACGCCACGCAGATGCTCCAGGCGACGGCCGTGATCGACATGACGCAGATGAAAGATCACGGCATCTGCGGCTACACGGGCTGCCTGAAGAACATCACTCACGGCAACGTGAACAACCCCCACGATCACCACGCGCATCTCGCCAGTCCGCAGATCGCGATGCTCTACAATCACCCCATCGTGACCAGCCGCGTGCGCCTGCACATCACGGACGCGTTCAAGATCATGTACGACCGCGGCCCGCTGGATCGCGATCCCAAGACGCGCATTCCCCACGGCGCGGTGTACGTGTCCACCGACCCCGTCGCGATGGATCGCTACGGCTGGAAGGTGATCGACGACGAGCGCAAAGAGAGGGGGATGAAGTCCCTCGCCGACGTCAAGCGCGAGCCGAAGTACATCAAGACCGCCGGCGAGCTTGGGCTCGGCGTGTTCGATATCAACAAGATCCGCGTCAAGAGCGTCACGGTCTGAGCTCCTGCTCGGCGCCGCGACCTGTGCTCGGCGCCGCGACCTATGCTCGGCGCCGCCTAGAATTTCTCCACGGAAACTTTGGCGCTCTGAGTCGAACCTCAGGGCGTCTCTGTTTTTGTATCGGGTCGCGCGTACGTTCCCGATGCGTGGCACACCACGTCGGACTCATCCGCTAGCCAGATCCGCATGTCGCCGTGCACCAACCTGCGACCCACTTTCAAGATCTGTGCCTCGCAGACCATGGCCTTGAGCCGCGGCCGCCTCAGAAAGTGCAGCGTCATGTCGCTGGTCACGGCCATGGCCTGGATGCCGATCTCCGAGAGCACCGCAGCCCACAGCGTCAGATCCGCCAGGGTGAAGAGTGTGGGGCCGCTGATGGTACCGCCGGGGCGGCGAAAGCGCTCCGAAGGCTCGAGTCCGATGCGCGCTCTTCCGCGCTCGAGTTCGAGCACTCCGAAGCGGAAGTCGTCCCCCATGTGCATGTGCTCATGGACAAGCTCGGAAAAGGCTTCGGCGCTGATCAACGACGGCTGCATGTCGACGGTGGTGCCCGAGACGCCACGGCGCGTCTAGCGCGTGTTTTGCAGCACGATACTGCCTCTACGCAGGCACGCTCACAGGGTCAGCTGGTAGAGCAGCACGGTTGCCGTCGAATCAGCCGGGCGTAGGGGCTCCCCGCCGCTGAAGCCGAGCTTCGTCAGCAGGGCGCGTGAGCGCTCATTCGTTTCCCCAGTGATTGCCAGGAGCTCGCGCTGCTTCAGCTGTGCTTTGGCGTAGGCAATGCACCCACTCGCCGCTTCGAACGCGTAGCCCTGGCCTTGAGCGCTCGCGAGTAGGGCAAACCCGAGGTCGATGTCGCGCAAGAATCCGCGCTTCACGAGTCCGCAGAGTCCGATCGCCGCGCCGCTCGCGCGTTCGCGCACGATCCACAAGCCGAAGCCGTGAGCTCGATAGCTGTCGATGAGGCGCGTCTCGATGTAGCGCTCGGCATCTGACAGGCTGTGCACGTTGCGGTTTCCGATGTGTTCGAGCCAGCCCGGCTCATTCATCAGCTTCAGCACGAATTCGGCGTCAGCTGGCGTCGCCTCGGCGAGCCGCAGCCGCGGAGTCTGCAGTACGTCGCGGGCCATGCGTCGGATCTTTACATTGGGCTCAGCCGGTCTCACAGCTCGCGTATGAGCGAGTACCAGGTCGAGGTGTTCTTCGATGGCGAGTGTCCATTGTGCCTGCGGGAGATCCGTATGCTGCAGAAGCTCGATCGACAAGAGCGCATCCGTTTCACGGATATCGCCGCGCCCGACTTCGACGCGGCCGCGTTGGGCACCGACTATGGGACGCTGATGGACAAGATCCACGGGCGGCTGCCCAGCGGAGAGTGGATCACCGGCGTGGAGGTCTTCAGGCGGCTGTATTCTGCCATCGGGCTCTCACCTCTGGTCGCGCTGACACGGCTGCCGGGGCTACGCCACGGACTCGACTTCGCCTACGAGCGCTTCGCGAAGAATCGGCTGAAGTGGACCGGACGTTGCGACGCGGCGGGCTGCGCCGTTCCTCACCCCCAAAAACCTCAGAGCTCGCTCGGAGCCTAGCGCGCTGTCTCCGCCTCGAACTACATCTTACTTGCCCTGCGGAATTGGATTTGGGGGAGGGACAAACGTGAGAACGGCGGGTGCGCGATGCGGCCCGCCGTTCTGCTTTGGTGATCCGTTGCTCAGTAGTTGAGCGGCTGGATCACGTTCCAGGGTACCCAGTAGGCGTTCTTGTT
>JBFXBK010000216.1:0-14629 GCA_050183255.1 Polyangiaceae bacterium
ATCGGCTGACCCGTGAAGCCAGCGCGGTACACCTCGAGGATTGCGGCATCGGACAACGCTTGATTCCACACGGCAACTTCATCGACGTCGGCGTCCAGGTAGCGATTGTAGTAAAACGAGTGGCGCCCCATCACGATTCCCACGTTGCCGTAGGCCAAGCTCGAGTAGCTCGTCGGGGTGGTCTTCACCAACAACCCGTCGCGATACATCCTGAGCTCGGGCACGCTTGGGTCGAAGACACCCGCGAGGTGATTCCAACGCGTCGGCGCGACGCAGTCGTAAAGCACGCTGACTTCGTTGGCGGCGCCGTTGTTCTTGGGTCCGCCCTCGACGAAGAAGTTCGCGCCTTCGGGGCGGATTTGGATCCCGATGCCCGTCCACGAGCCGACGTTCTGGGCTCCATCGCCGTTCCCCAAGTTGAACACCATCTCGCGCCCGGCGGGCAGGCTGTCGACCCGCACCCAGAGGCTGAGGGAGATTGCGCTGGTCTTGAGGCTCTGGGCGTCATTTGCGCTGAGGGTGTGGGTGAGGTCCGCCGCAGCCCAGTGCACGGCTCCCGATGCCACCCCAGGTACCTGGGTCAAGGAACCTGCAACGACATCGGAGTCGAGCCCGCTATCGCTCCCTCGGTTGAGTATCCGCGGGGTAGCGCCGGAAGTGTCGATGTCCCCGGGGTTCATCGAATAGTAGAGCGAAGGCGCCGGGATCAGGCTTGGATTGGGCGTGCCCGCGGGCGTGTTTGGCAGGCACGCCAGCGCGCCACCCGTTCCGCCTGTCCCAGCGGTGGTTCCGCCGCTACCCGCAGCTCCCCCAGCTCCACTCGAGCCCGCTGCGCCAGCCGTCGCCCCGGCTCCCCCGGCGCTCGCCCCACTGGCACCGCCCGAACCGCTCGAACCCGCTGCGCCGCTCGAACCCGCTGCGCCGCTCGAACCCGCTGCGCCGCTCGAACCCGCTGCGCCGCTCGCTCCACCAACGCCGCCGCTACCCGCGGTCGCTCCTGCGCCAGCGTTTCCGCTTCCTCCGGCGGCGGCGAGCCCACCATCTCCAGTTCCGGTGCCTCCAGTGCCGGTCGGATTCTTCTTGGCGCTCTCGTCATCACAGGCAGCAAGCGCCACCGCGAGACTCAGCGCCGCGTATCCCCACGCGCGTGCGGCCATAGCCAATCAGGGTAACGCGCCGGGGTCGAGGCCTTCAACCCCTTGCGCCGAAGCCTCAGCCGGATGCTGCCGTGCCGGCGCAGACGCCGGAATACGCCGCAGCCAGCAGCGTGCGCTCCAGACCTGCCAGCACATCGCCCGCCGCGAATGCGCTCGGTGCCGACAGACCGGAACCATATATCCGCGTGGGAACACCAATGGTCGCGTCTTTCGCTGCGTTGTCTTTCGCCGCAGCCGCGAGCCCCGCCCGTTCCAGCAGTCCGCGCCCGAGATGCTCAAAGTCGAGACCGTGCAGGCTCGACATGGCGTCCAAGTCATGCCCGTCGAGCCCGAGCGAGAACCCATCGCTCTCGAAACCCAGGCTCAAGCGGGCACCTCCCGCCCGCCCCTTGACGGAGCGCTTCGCAACCAGCCCCCCCGCTGCGAGCCCGCCACACGCCACCACGAGTCGGTCAGCGCTCAACTTCGCGACGTCAGCTCCACCGGCGAGCTCGACTCCCCAGCGCCGTCCGCCTCGCGCCACACGCTCCACACGGCCAATCACCCGCTTTACGCCGAGCACGCGAAGGAACCGCTCAAGCGCTCGCGCAAGGCGACCGCCAGCAGCGTCACCCACATCGCTGAGCGTCTCACCCACAGGGATCCCTAGCCGGCCCTCGATGCGGGGAGTCGCGGGGTGCTCCAGTCCCAGCCAGGGACCAAGCAGCCAACCATCGACGCCATGCCGGCTGAGCTTCTCAGTGAGCCACTCCACCCGGGAGTCGTCGTCGTGCACACCGGCCAGCTCAGCACCGCTGCAGCGCTCCTCGAAGCGCTCCCGCAGCACAGGCAAGCGTAAGGGGAGGAACCGGATCTGCAGTTCCTTTACCTCGGGGAACCGCGCTAGCGCCTTGCAAAGCCCAATTCCGTCCCAATCGGCCCGCTCCAGGTCGGGTACTCCGATCTCACGACCGGCGAGACGGCGCAGGTCGAGGACGCCCGTCAGCACACCCCGCGCAGGTCGGATGAATCCCTGTCGGGTCACAACCAGCGAGCCGGCGTCAGGCAGCACGCCGAGATCGGCGGCCCGCCAAAACTGGTTCAATCCGTGGGGCAACATGCAGGTCGAAGCCCCAGGTCCCTCCCAGCTGCGAAGGTCGCACGCGCCGCTGGTCAGCTCGCTCGCACCAGCGCGATCCGCGACGACCACTACGTCCGCGCCGTTGCTCCGCGCCGCCCACGCCGCAGCGACGCCTGCCACGCCGGCTCCGATCACAAGCACTTGACTCACCGCGTGCCCCCAACTTGCGCACGCTGCGCAGCCAACGCCAGCGCTTCTTGGCGTGCTTGCTCGGGGCCAAGCACAGACAGGCGGCGCTTGGCTGAGACCTCGAGGAAATGCGCCGCCATGGCTTGCCCCTCCACCGGAGAGCGATCCGTGAGTTCGGCGACGATGCGCCCACAGTGCGCCGCACAGCGCATGCCACCGCAGGCGCCAAGGCCAAGCCGGGTGCGGCGAGAAACGTCCTCTACGCTCGTCGCCAGCTCTTTCTCGACTGCGTAGCGCACTTCAGCCTCGGTGACCGGTTCACAGGGGCACACGATGGACGACTGCCGCGCATCACGCTTCATGCGCTCCAGAATGCGCACGCTGCGCGAGCCGTGGCGATACTCGAGACGCACGGCGGTAACGGGCTCGAGTTCGTAGCGTTTCGCCAGCACCACTGGGTTCAGCTCCTCGTCGCCGCCGGGGAGCGCTGCGCTGTGGGTGCGACAAGGCCTCGAGTTTCCGAGCTCGGCAGCAACCACATCAGTCATTTCCTCAGAGAAAATCCGATAGCTGGCCAGCTTGCCGCCAATCATCGAGTACAGACCGCGAGCGCCGTCTTTCGCGTGATCGACGATCTCATGCTCACGGCTGAGGCCATCCTCGTTCGGGCCCCAGGCATACAGCGTGGGCCTCACCCCGGCGTAGGTGCCAATCGCGCGGGCTTCGCGGATTGACGGAAACACGCGCGCCACCGCTTGAACCAGATAACGAACCTCGTCGGCGGTCGCGACCACGTTATCGAGATCACCGTAGTAGTCATCATCGGTGGTGCCAATGATCGTGAGGTTCTGCCACGGCTCAAGGAAGACCTGCCGGCCATCGATGGCCTGGGCAACGATCGCGTAGTTCGTCAGGCGGCGGTCGAACATCACGTGGATGCCTTTACCTGGACGCACGCGCGCCGTCTTGGCCTCGAGGCCGCCCAACGTGGCCGTGATCGGTGCCCACGCGCCGGTGGCGTTGATCACCAGGCGTGCCGTGCACACACCCTGTTCACCGGTCTCGCGGTTGCGATACGCGACGCCACGCACGCGGCCATCATCCCTCAGGAGGATTTGGGTCACAGTCGTGTGGAGCCGTACGGAAGCGCCGTTCTCGATGGCGTCGATCGCATTTCCGACGCACAGCCGCGCGCCGTCGATCCCCCACTCGTCGAACGTGATGCCACCGAAGATGTCACCCTTGAGTCCGGGCTCGAGCTCGAGGATCTCCTTGGCGCTGAGACGCACATGGGGCTTGCCCCGCTTCAGCGGCTGGTACTTGTCATAAAGCGCGAAGAACGCGTCGTAGCCCTCGAGCGTCGGACGAGCGAGTGGTCCCGCGTGGACCGGCGTCAGGAAGGGGATGCGGAAGAGCAGGTGGGGCGCGATGCGCTGGATGTGACCCGAGTCGAGGCAAGACGTGTAGGTGACGTCGGGGTCGTAGGTCAGGTAGCGCGGGCCACCGTGGATCATCCCGCTCGAGTTGCCGCTGGCTCCAAACGCCAGGTCGTTGCGCTCGAACAGCGCTACTCGAAGGCCGCGGAGGGCACAGTCGCGTGCGACCCCTGTCCCATTCACACCGCCGCCGATGACCGCGACGTCCACATCCGGCTCCGTCCTCGACGCCTCGATCTTCATGGGTTGCTCCAGCCGACCGGCGCTGCATGAACGCAAGCGCGGCTGACTGGATGAGCCTATAGCTGCGTTGCGTCAACCCCGCAACTCCCTCGAATCGTGGGGGTTCTGCGCACAAATAGTGCCTGAGCGCGGCGCGGGTTGCCTGCGAGCTTCTTGGCCCGATCCAGCCTCGGGGGTTAGGCACGGCGTATGCGATTCTACAACCGCTGGGCGGCTCTTTGGGTCTGCCTCGCGGTGCTGTGCGGAGCAGTGCCGCAGGCAAGCGCTGAGAGCGCAGCCGTTCCCGTCGAGAAGCGAGAGCTGCCGAAAGGTCGGCCCGACGTCGTGCTCGATCGCCTAGATTTTCCGCACGAGATTCAGGGCTGGTGGGTCTACAAGAAGCACTTACGGAAGGCGCTGAAACGCGAGGTTCGCCGCGTCGAATGGGGAGCCGGGACGGGCAATCGGATCGAGTATCGCTTCGCCGTCACCAAGCTCGATATCGAGACCCAAGGCGATCTGGTGCGCGTCACTTGCACGGCGATCGGTCGCTTGCCCAAGGGCAAACGCGCCAAGAGCCACCTGTCGTTCGGCGGCTCCAAAGCCAAGCGCGGCGAGGTCGTGCGCAAGGTGCTCGAGATCGTCGCACGCGGCGTCATCGCACGCTTGGCCGAGCTCGAGCGCGAGCGACGCGGCTACAAGTAGCGACCATGCCTCCCCAAGTCGGGGGATAGCTGGCGAGAGCACTGCTTGGGATGATCACGAGATCGTGAAGCGTCTGCTCCCAGCCACTCTCGCGGTCGCGCTGACGCTGCCTGCCGGGTGCGGTGACCGCGCTACGTCTGGGGCGAGCAAGCTAAGCGAGCAACCCGTCACGCAGGCGGCCCCATTGCTCGAGCGACGCATCACGCCCATCAGGCGCTGGGTCCAGCGCGAACCGAGCCACTCCCCACCACCTCGCACCGGCGCGGCGTTCGCATACGACCCAACCCGCAACGTCAGCATTCTCTATGGCGGCTGGGGCTGCGCCTCCGGCAGCTGTGGGATCCTGAGCGACACCTGGGAGTGGGACGGCGTCGACTGGACCGAACGCACGTCGACGCCGACCGCGGGGCGCGTCTACAACGACGCCGCGTTCGACTACGCGCTCGGCGGGGTGAACGTCGTCGGAGGCAGCTACACCAACACGCCGGCGAATGCCTCCCACTACTGGGATGGCTCTGATTGGATCCCCACGGATATGCTGCCCGGCTTCAGCCTCGCGGCGCGCGCGCTCGTATACGAAAACGGCGCCTCGCCCCGCATGCTGAGCTTCGGCGGCGACGACATCACATCCACCGTACGTGACTTCACGGGCACCAGGTCTCCAGGCGGCTCCTGGACGTACTCGAACCCCGCGCAAAAACCCAGCGCGCGGCGAGACGCGAAGCTCGTGTGGGATCCCGTAGGCGACAAGAGCTACCTGTTCGGAGGCCGCCCGTGCCGCATGACCGAGAGCTGCCAGGCGCTGGCCGACTACTGGGTGATCAGCGGCAACACCTGGACGGATCTGGGTGCCGGCTCACGCCCCAGCGCGCGCTTTGGGCACGGCTTCCTGTACGACGCCGCGCGGGGTCTTGGAGTTTTGTTTGGCGGGAGGGACGCAGCCCAAGCGAACGCCGAACTCTGGCAGGTGGAGTTCCCCGACACATGGACACAGCTCGCCGTTTCAACCAGCCCCGAAGCGCGCAGCTACTTCGCCTTCAGCTACGACTCCGGCCGCGATGCGGGCGTGCTGTTCGGCGGCAGCACCGGTGCAACAGTACCGCAGGGAGATACGAACCCCCTCGGAGACACCTGGGAGTTGGTGCTCGACTTCGACACTTGCGCTAGCGGCTCCGACTGCGATAGCGGCTTCTGCGTCGATGGGACCTGCTGCGAGGCGGCGGCGTGTGGCACCTGCGAGACCTGCGGCGACCCTGCGAACCTGGGCGTGTGTACGCCCGTCATCGACGGCACCGACGCCGACAGCTGCGCCACGACGTGCGATTCCTCAGGGCAATGCGAGAGCGCTTGCACGACCGACAAGGACTGCCCCGGCGACTGCAACGCTTGCGACGCTGGCAGCTGCGTCGTCCTGACGGGCCCCGCGGAGCCCGGTGAAAGCTGCGAAAGCTACCTCTGCGACGGCGTGAACCCAGACTGTCCGGACCGGTGCGACGACGCGAGCGGGTGCGTCGACGGCGTACCCTGCAACGACTCAGAATGTACGACACGGGGCGACAGCTGCGTCGACGACTCGACGTGCGCGGGACTCAGCTGCGTCGACGGGGTGTGCTGCCAGCAAGCGTGCGACGTGTGCGGGGTGTGCAGCGTCGCTCGAGGGGCCACCCGCGACGGAGACTGCACTCCAGTGCCCAAGGGCGCGCCGGACGATGCCTGCGCGCTTGGCTGTAGCGGCTTCGACACGACCTGCCTGGAGTCCGCGGCTCTCCCGTCCGGCTCGCCTTGTAGCGAAAGCACCGACTGCCTCTCCGGCTCCTGCGTCGCCGGCGCCTGTTGCGCCGGCTCTCCCGCGGCATGTCAGCCGGCGAGCCACTCTGGACCCCGTGCCTTTGATGCGGCCACACCCCATGACTGCGCCTGTCGCGCTGGAGCGCCGGCGCGGCCGCGACGGCCGCTCGGGTTCCTCGCGCCGCTGTGCGCCCTGGCGCTGTTACTTCGCCGGAGGCAGCCTTGATGCGCGCCCTCACCCCCGAACCCGCGCGGAAACGTGCTTATTCCAAGCGCAGCGTTCCCGGAGTGGTGTTCGCACTGGTTGGCGTCACGCTGAGCGTGAGCAGCTGCCAGGGCAGCTACGAGCTGGAGCGTGACGAACCCTGCCGGCAAGCGGGCTTCGCCATAGCTAGCCGCAACCAGGCATGCAACGGGGACACCGATCACGCGAACGAACTCTACGAGCGCTTCGTGGACGAATATCTGTGCAACGTCAGTGAGCTGAGCCAAGACGCGTTTCGCTGCGCGTACAACATCAACGCGCTCGACTGTCAGGAGGTCGCCAGCAAGGGTGACGACCTGAACGGCTACCTCTCGGTCAACGGCTGCGGCCAGATCCTGTTGCGCAAAGACGGCGAACCGATCCCGGGAGGCAGCACCATCACCGCGACCCCGATCTGCGCCGATCTGGTCTTTCGCCTGGCCGTGTTCGAGTCCGCGTGTCGCACAGAGCCGGCGAACGCGCTCTACCAGCTGATTGCGGCTGATCTCAGCACGGATCACACCTGCAACGTCAGCGCGAAACAGGGCGACCTGGACACCTGCTTCGCGGATCTCGATAGCAAACGCTGCATCGACTTTGGTATCGCCCGGGAGCTCCTGGATTCGACTCCAAGCTGCCAGGTCATCCTGCCCAGGCAGGAGGCGACACCATGAAGCGCTGGCTCCTCGGTTGCTCGGCGCTCGTTGCCTCCCTGGGCGTCACCGACCACGCACACGCACAAGAGGTGTGTAGCGGCGACGACAAGATCATCCGCGGCACCGTGGCCCACAACTTGATGTACGGCGCCATCAACACCAACTCCAGCGTGTTCGGCGCTGCTGCGCTCGTCGAGCAACACCTGCTACCGGAGCTGTCTTTGAAGGGCAGCAGCGGCGCCGCGCACTACACCGTCACGTACATCCCTGCGGCATTGAGAGTTCCGACCTGCGATCTGCGCATGCAGAAGATCGATCTCTCTGGTGGCGCATTCGGCGCCGGCGCCAACTTTGGCGCGCTCAAGCTCTACTTCGCGGGCAGCACCACCACCCATCAGTTCGCGTCAGACAAAGCAAACGAGCGCGTGGCCAGCCCCTTCTATGGTGCCGGCTTCATCCTGGGCTCGCCGATCGGCTTCTTCAAGCGACGCTTCGAACGCGACGATCTGTCGCTGACGTTCGACGCGATGCTCGGGGCACAGCTCGACAGCCCCGAGGTAGGTAGCATTTCCGCAGCGTATATCGCGTCGAAGGGCCTCTACACGAACCTCTCTGAGCACCACCTGAAGACCTTCCTCGGCCTCATCTACCAGGAGGCCGCGGACACGGTGCAACAAGGCCTCGAAGATCAGAAGGACAGCTTCCTGGATCGCTTCCCCTACCTCAAGGCAGGGCTCTCGGATCTGGACTGGCTGGTGGGCGATGCCGCAGAGACCGTCGGTTCCACGCGGATGTTCGCGAGGCGCCTGAAGTACCAAGGTGTGGCGCCTTCCAACGTACCGCGGGACCAAGTGGACGAGGTCAAGTCCCAGAGCCTGGATTTCGCAACCGCACACTTCGAGCAATACAAGATCTTGAAGTTCCTCGACGTATCGGTCGCTGGCGCCTGGGAACCCGAGCCGTTCCTCCACGAGCTCACCATCGCCGCATCCGCAGGGCAGAGCTTGCCCGAGGACATGGTGCTCGGACGCATGCAGCGGGCAGGCATCGACCACGGCGAAGACGGCTATTTCTTCGGACTGCGCGGCGCGGTCGGCATGGTTCGCATGCCGAAGCTCTGGTACTACGGCGTCGAGGGTGGCCCGCTGTTTCGTTTCAGCGTGGACATCATGATGGGCGGTCAAGATCCCGAGAACGACTCCTACAACATGTTCTTCCTCACGTTTGGGATGAACACCCCGGAAACCCTCGCGTTGTTCCCCTTCGCCCAGAACTCGGGATTCATGAAGATGAGCGGCAGCTTCGTGTTTTGATTTCGGGCCTCTTGCGCCTCGACGGCCGTCAGGGTGACGCTCACGGCCAGTGACTGAAGCGCTCTCAGACACCGGGGACGACGACCTCCCGCCGACGGCGGTCGACGGCGCCGGCTCCTCGGCTCTGGCCCCGCCTTCCCACCCAGGGCTCGAACCAACGCTGCCGGTCAATCCCGCACTCACTCCGACCGTCGCGGCGGTGAGCGACTCGTCCCAACGCCGGATCGAAGAACAAGTCGCTCGCACGCTTGCCCGCCTGGAGAAAGAGGCGAACCCCTACTCGTCACTCGGTCGTTCCCCACGGCACAAGAGCGGAGGCCGGGCTCAGTCGCTGATGCGTCCGCTTCGTCCCCTCGCTCTGTCACGCGAGCCAGCTGGAGAAGCCCACTTCGACTCCGCCGATCTCGTTGCCCTCGGGACGCTGGGTGAAGGTGGAATGGGCGTCGTGGAGCTAGCGCACCAGCCAGCGCTCGAGCGAGAAGTCGCCGTCAAACGGCTCCGCAGCCCCTCCGCCGACACTCGCCACGTGCACTCGCTGCTCGACGAAGCTCGCGTCACGGGCAGCCTCGAGCACCCGAACATTCTGCCGGTGCACGCCGTCGGGCTCGATCCCGAACACGGCCCGCTGGTGGTGATGAAGCGCGTGCAAGGGGCCACCTGGTCCGAGGTGCTCAAGCAGGATCGTGGAGAACACGGACTTGGCACGAGCGCGCTCGCCAAGCACTTGCGCTTGCTGGTCCAGGTCTGCAACGCCGTAGGCTTTGCACACAGCCGGGATATTATCCACAGGGATATCAAGCCGACCAACGTGATGTTGGGCGACTTCGGCGAGGTCTATGTACTTGACTGGGGGATCGCGCTGCGTCTCTGCGAGGCGACCCCGGACGACGCTTCCGCCACCTTTGGCACGCCGGTCTACATGGCGCCGGAGATGGTGCTGGGTGAGGGCGTTGATCGGCGCAGCGACATCTACCTGCTGGGCGCCTGCCTGCACGAGATCTTGACCGGGAAGCCGCGGCACACCGGCGCAACGCTGGGCGTGTGCTTCTCCCAGGCGCTGGCGAGTCAGCCGTACCAATACCCTGAGGACGTGCCGCGTGAGCTCGGGGAGATCTGTAATCGCGCCTGTGCCAGGCTCCCGGACCGGCGCTATCAGAGCGCCCAGGAACTCTCGCAAGCCATCGTAGACTTCCTCGAACAGCGGGACGCCCACGCCCTGGTGGACAGCGCCGAGCAACGCCTGGAAGAGTTCGAGGCTCTGATCCACAAGGAAACGCCCGACGAGGCGGAGATCGTACGTCACTACCACGAGGCACGCTTCGGGCTGACCCAAGCGCTGGAGCTCTGGCCGAGCCTCGAGCGCGCGAAAGCGGGTTTGCTTCGCCTGGTCACGAGCATGCTGGAGTTCGAACTCTCGCGGGCGAACATCCAGGGCGCCGAGACATTGGTCCTGGAGCTAGAGCGCATGGGTTCGAGCGCCCCGGCGGAGCTGAGCCAGCTGCTGGCTGAACAGGTGGCGGATCGCCAGCGGAAGCAAGAACGGCTCGAGAGCCTGGAGCGTGACCAGGATCCGACGGTCGGAAGGGCGCCTCGCAGCACGCTCATGATCCTGATGTTCATCGGTTTGACGGCGGTCAACCTGAGCATGGCGTTGAATCGCGAGGCCGTCGCGAACCAGCGAGTCTTCGGCGTGCTCAGACTCGACAACGGCGACATCCCCGCTTCCATCGTCAGCGTGCTGACGCTGGTCGGATGGCGGCGACTCGGAAACACCGAGGTGAATCGGCGCTTTCGCTACCTACTCCTCGCCAGCATGGTCGGCTACTTTGCCGTGCGGCTTTGCGGCTCGAACCTAGGTCTCGAATCGACGGCGCCACTCGAGCTGATCGCGCTCTGCACCCCGATGATCGCAGTGGGCTCCCCTGTCCCCGCGGCACGCTGGGTCGCAAGCCTCGGCGTGATTCTAGGTATCGCCGCGAGCCTGACGACCCCCGAAAACGCCGTGTACATCAATCAACTCTTCGTGGAGTTGGTTCTGGTGTTTGCGATGTTGGGCGTCTGGCGAACCCGACGCCTGGCGCAACAAAACGCTGCAGCAGAAGCGCTAGCCAACTCGACACGCCGTACCTCGACGCGCCCGTCTTCAAAGCTCTAGGGGGTGAGGGGTCCGCCTGAGCACCTTGGGTTCGCGACGTCTCAGCGCCGCACGCTGAACGACTCGAAGTGAACCGTCCCACGATACACGAAGAGCCCCACGGCCTTCGTATCCCTGGGGATATTCGTCACGTCGAAGCTAGGTCCACCTGCTTGGCTGCAGTGGAGTTTGTCTCCGGAGACGCGACCGCTGATGGAGTAGCTCGTGTGAAGGTCCACGGGAGTGTCCTGGGCACTGATGGTCAAGTAGTTGCGGGTGTTGTGGCGGGCCGCGCGCAGCTGATCTAGATCCTCGCGGAGATTGCAGTTGTAGGCGTTGACGACGTCGGTGTCCTCGGCGCGCACCACGGCGCCACCCACCATGCCGCTCTCGATACGGAAGCGCACATCCACCTGGTAGTCAGTGCCCCACTCTTCCGGCACCGAGAGCCACACGAACGCCTGGGCAGACCCGCCGGTGACGACCAGCTCGCCGTCCTGGTAGACGTAGGTTGCTTCAGGATCGCCGTCGTCGAACTGCCACTCGGGTCGCTCGGTATCGAAGTCGTCACTGAACAGCAGGTCGCCTCCGGCAGCGCCGCCAGCGCCGCCCGTCGCCGAGCCACCCGCAGAGCCGCCGGTCGTGGCCCCCGCAGTGCCTCCGCCACTGCCTCCAGCGCCCCCACTGCCGCCAGCGCCCCCGCTGCCTCCAGCGCCCAGCGCACCGCTCCCACCGCTGCCACCGGGCTGCGGATCGGAGCCGCAGGCCACCAAGATCCACGCCATCACTCCCCAAGCAAGCCCACGCATGGACAGCAGGGTCCCTCGTTGGCGTTGTCAAAGCCATCTCAACTAATCGAAGGCTTCGTTCGAACCAGGTTGATGATCCATACTCCCGAGGGATGAAACTCGCGGAAATTCAGTGGTCGGCGGCAGCTCTCTTGCTGCTAGCGTGCGGCGGCTCGAGCACTCCAGGTCAAGCGACTCCCGCTAATTTTCCGCAGGGAGAAACTCGGCCGTCAGGGCCGGAAGCCCGGGAGTTCGAGCCTCGAGCCGCGCCAAAGGCCAAGGCGTCGGAGGATGCCATCGAGGTGACCCCGGACGAGCTGTGCGAGGCGACCGGCGCTTCGCTGGAAGTACGCGGGAAGCTCGAGCGCCAGGATCTGGGCCACCGGGTTGAGGGGCTATTTCTAAAGACTGCCGACAAGCGCTGGGTGCTCAGCTACGGCATTCCAGAGGATCTGGCTCCGCTGGTCGGCTCTACCGTCGTGGTCACCGGCACTCCCTGTGTGCGCAACGGCCGCGCCATCGTCGGACCGCACCTCAACCCAACGCGCGTGCAGCGAGCGGAGTGAAGCCATGTCGGAAACGTTCGAGTTCTCGCTCACGCTGAAGCCCTCGGGCGCTCAGCCCTCTTCGGCGAGGGCTTCTTCCACCAGCGCGCGGAGCTCGTCGCGCTTGGGATCCCGTGTCTTCCCCCGCTGGGCCGAGCGCGCGCCCATGCGCCGCGTAGGCTTCCATTTCCTCGAGGGTCTCCGGTTCCTTGTCGGAACCCTTGCGGTCGAACAGACGCATCAGCCAGGGCTTGGAGTCCTTGAGCTCGAAGTTGCCATTGGCCAGCGCTTCCGGGGCGCTCTTGAGTAGCTCGCCGAGGCGAGTGTTCGAGGAGACGATTGCTTCGGCCTCCTTCAGCACCGCCGTTTGTGTGGTCGAGAGCTCCCGCAGTGCGCCACGCAGGCTCTTCTCCCGCCAGCTGGCGAACAGCGCCGTGGCGATCGCCAGCTCGCCTAGCGCGAGGTTCGTGAGCTTGGCTACTTGGGGCCCGCCGCAGCTCTTGGAGTAGACGTACGCGCCTTCCATCAAGAGCACCCCAAAGCCCAGGCCAACCGCGGCGAACTCCGCGTTGACGGACAGCTCTGCGGGCGAGGTGCCCTCCTCGGCGGTCTCGAACAAGAAGAAGTGGCCGAGGGCGATCGCGAGATTGGTGGTGAGCTGGACCGGATGCTTCAGCTCAGCGGCCAACAGCCTCAGTAGCCAACCATCTCCCTGGGGAACCAAGCGCTGTAGCTTCTCGGGTGCCTCTTGAGTGCTGCACGCACCGCTACCGCAGCCGCCCGTGCCGCAGCTGCCGCCGCTCTCTTCGGTGTCTCCCACCACCTCGAGCGCGATCGGCACATCATCGAGGCCGGCGTGGCGCTGCATACGGCGGAGCAAGCGCCGCGCGCCCTTGGTGTTCGGCGTGAACTCATCGGGGAAGTACTTGCCCGTCGGCAGCACCAGCGGGCGCTCCCCGAGTTCGTCTCCAAGCTCGTGAACCAGGCCACCAAAGCGCCGAACCACCGCCTTGATGCCGTCGTTGTCGGGCAGGTACTCCATCACCCAAGCCTGGCAGAGAAGCGGCAGGGCGACAACGTGGCCCGACCGGGGCTAGTGTGCTGCCAGTGTTCTGCGCCTTCCGCCGACTACTCAGCGCCGCGCTGGCTTGGGAGCCGCTGGCCACGGCCCGGCGCGCGGTCGTGCTTGGCGTACTGCTGGCGGCAGCGGGAGTGCTCTGGTGCGGAGGAGTCCAGGCGGCCTCAGCTGGGCGCCAAGTAGAGCTCACCGATGTAAATCGCAGCTACCCACTTGGCAGCGGCATGTGGCTCTTGCCCGATCCCGAGGACACGTTGGACTTCGTTACCGCGCGCGCCGCGTTCGCTGCTGGGAGGTTCACCGAGGTCCCGAGCGACCGACCCCACCTCGACTTCAAGTGGAAGGCCGCGTGGGTGCGCGTCGAGCTAGTCAATCGCACTGCCGTGCGGCAGTGGCGCTTCTGGCAGCCCCACCCGATGCCGGACTACATCGAGTCCTACTTTGCACTTCAGGACGCGAAGGCAGAGCCGGTGGGGACCTTTCAGCACCTCGAGCTGTTCTCGCGTCACGCGCCGAGGCAGTACCCGCGCCGCGGCCTGACCATCGAGCTCGAGTTGCCTCGAGACGCGCCCGCAGTGCTGTATCTGAAGTATCGCGGGCGCCTGCAGGCGGTGACCGCCGAGGTATCGACTCACGAGCGCTTCGACTCGAGCTACTCCCTCGGGCAGCTAGCGCACGGGGTGTTCTACGGCACGCTGCTCGCGCTGCTGTTCTACAACCTGGTGCTGTTCGTTTCCCTGCGGGATGCGGCTTACGGTTACTACGTCATCCACGTCGGCTCGACGCTGTTCTTCTTCTTCGTGCGCAACGCGCACATCGGGGAGGTGCCGTTCGCGGTCGGCTTCGGCGAGTTCATCGCGCGGCGCTGGGAGCTGACGACGGTGATCGTGCACTGGATGATCGTCATCGGCGTCACGGGCTTCTTCAGGCTCCTGTTCTCAACCCGGACCATCGCGCCCCGTCTGGATCGGATGCTCAAGTACATCGCCATCTCCCCTCTGATTGGCGCCATCACCGTGCTGCTCAGCGACGGTCGCTTCGGCGATAGCCTGGCAGGGCTGAGTCAGCTGGCGGGCTTCTTGACGGTGCTTTCCTCAGGGTTCTGGCTGTGGTGGAAGAAGCGGCACCCGCTGGCTCCGATCTACCTGACGGCGTGGCTTGCGTTGCTGCTCAGTAGCTCGGCGTACGTGATGCGCTACTTTGGTGTACTGCCTTACAACATCTGGACGGAGTTCGCGCCTCAGTTCGGTGTGGCCTCGGAGGCCGTGCTGCTGTCCTTCGCGCTGGCCTATCGCGTGCGGCTGTTGCAAGCGG
>JBFXBK010000217.1:0-14610 GCA_050183255.1 Polyangiaceae bacterium
ACAGCGGATCTTCCAGGTAGTCGCCTTTGGCGGACTCGACGACCTTGACGCGGAGGGCTTGCAGGTCCTTCAAGAGCTCCGGGTCGCCGCCTTGCTTGGAGGTGGACTGCTTGATGCGCGCAGCGTAGCCATCGAACGTCGCCCAGTTCGCTGCCTGAGCCTCGAATGCGGCGTCGCGGCGCTTCTGAACGGCCTTCGGTGTGTCCAGGAGTAGCTCCTTGAGCGCTCCCTCGAGCTGGTTCGTCTCGTGGGCGAAGTAGGATTTCGCCTCGCGGAAGTTCTCGATCAGGGCCTGCTTTGCGTCCTCAGGCACGTTCACGCCGGCCAAGGCTTGGGTCAGCTTGGGTTCGTCGACGTAGTTCAGCATCAGGCTGATCAGCGCATCCCCAGCTTGCTCGTACTCGTCCTTGTCGAAGCCGCGGCTTCGCATATCCTCGCGGATCGCGCGTTGGCCATCGAAGCGGGCGTTGATCGCCATCGCGGCGAGCAGCACCGGGTCCGGTTTGCGCTCGTCGAACGTCTGGTAGTAGTCGATGAACTGCACGTCATCGACCTTCTCCTCTTGCTCTTGACCGCGGTACTCGCTGCGTGCGCAGGTGGCTAGCAGCACCTGAGCTTCCGGGCTGTAGTCTTGTTGGCGCTCGTGGCGCTCGCGGCTCTCGTCCGGCGTGTAGAGCACTTGGTAGCACTCGGCGCCGTCGTAGCGAGCCGGGCGCTGACGGGAGACTTCCGTCTCCGTGCCGGCGTTTGCTGGCTTGATGGTCACGATGCCGCAGGCGCCGAGCCAAACCGTCAGCCCCGCCAGCACCAGAGACCAAACACCGGTCCTCACCCCCAAACCCTTCGCGTGAGCAAGCTCAGTGCCTCGCGACCCGTTCTGATTCGTCCCCATGTGTATCCTCTGCGCCAGCGCCGGTAACCGTCAGGACCGTGGTCCTGCCGTTGAAACGCTTTCTACGCAAGAGTGACCTGCTGACTTCCTGAGGTTTCCGTGTAGGAATGTTCGTCGCCGCGCCTTTCGCGCGGATTTCACGACGGACAACGAGGTTCCCGGCTGCTGCGATGATCAGCGAGGCGGGAACCTCAGGCGGCGAGCGCTTGGTCCTGGAGTAGCGCGGTGAGGCGGTTACGGATCTTGTGCTTCTTGCTGTAGACTGTCTTCACGCTGATCTGCATGCTCTCGGCGATCTGCTCGGGCTCCATGCCTTCGCCGTAGTAGAGCGTGATGAACTGGCGATCCTTCTCGCTGAACTGCTTCAGCAGCTCGCTCACGATCGTCGCGCGTTGACGCATCAGCAGGTGCTCGAAGGGATCGGGCGTGTCGCTGGTGAGTGACTCGGCCTCGCTCAAGCAGCCGCGCTTGGGCTCGCGCTTGAGGCTCCGCAGGTGGTCGTAAGCGGTGTGGATGGCGAGCATGCCGATCCAGCTGCCGAGCTTGTTTCCGCGACCCGGCTCGAAGCTACGCAGCTTGCGCTTGTCCTTCGCCAGCAGGCTGAGGCACAGCATCGCGTAGATCTCGCGGATGTCGTCGGGGCCGACCACTGCGCTGAAGCGCGCGGTGACCCGCGTGATGCAGCGATAGATGAGCCGCGAGTAGCGGGTGTTGAACTCCTGCCAGGCGCGGGGGTCATCCGCCATCAGGCCTTCGAGGAGGATCCGCTCCTGCTCCAGCTCCGCCGGGTCGTGGCGGCCGGGCTGGGCTGCGCTGGTGGGCTGGGCTTGGGCTACGCTTTCGGTCTGCATGTCCAGCCTTAGAGCACGCAACGTGCCAAGTAATTTGGCCGTGTTTTCAGCCACTTAGCCGTGTAACACCCCCCGTAACAGCGTAACGTCGTGGCGTAACGTGGTTACGCGAGGGGTTAGGTATACGGGGCTGCGTCGCGCGCCTTCCCCCGCTCGAGCAGCCGTCGCCGGTTGCTCGACCAACGGCCAGTTTCCATCGGATCTTACGCCGCTCTGCTTCGTGCTAGGTTCCCTGCGTGCCCGCGCGCGTCAAAGCAGCAGTCTTCCTGGCGTGGTCATTGATCGTCACGCTGCTCAAGCGGCTTTTTGGGTCCAAAGAGAACCTCGGCATCGCGCTGTTCAAAGAGAACTACGGGCCCGATCGCTTGCCACCGGTGACACCCGACGAGCGTGAGCAGCTGGGTAGCTTCGGCGGTTGCATCGCGTGCGGCCTGTGCGATCGGGGTGAGGGCAGGCGCATCCAGGAATCGAACGGGCAGTATCGTGGCGTGATGCTGCTGATGCTCGGCGGCTCACGCAGCATGCCGGACTACACCGCCGCGGCACTGGGTTTCGCCCACGTTCCTGATGACGTGCTGGCGAAGAAAGAGGCGCAGTGCCCGACGCGGGTTCCGATGCGGGCAATCGCGCGCTTCGTGCGCGAGAAGGCAGCTGAAGAGCAGCGTTTGGCGGACCGAAGCACCGCCGAGCAAGCGGCCGAGTAGCGCATTTTCGCAGCTGCGTAAGGCCCCACACACCTTGTGGAGCCGCAGTCTTGAGCACCTTTTCTGCCCACTTGCGCACGATTGCGGGGTCACACGACGGGCTTGGCTGTAGTACAGCGCGGTTCCGATGACCGACACGAAGAAGGTTGCGCTGCCCCCGCTGAGCGGTTGGGCATTGATCCTCGGGGCTTCGAGCGGCTTTGGCGCGGCAGTGAGTCGCGCACTCGCGCGCGCCGGCACGAACATCATCGGTGTGCACCTCGATCGCCGGGCGACGATGTCCAACGTCGAGGAACTCACTGCGGAAATCCAGGAGCTCGGGCGTGAGGCGTGGTTCTACAACGTCAACGCGGCCGATCCGGCCAAGCGCGCTGAGGTGCTCGACGACGTGAAGCGTCGCTTCACCGAGCGCGGGAAGAACGAGCAAGTGCGGGTGATGCTGCACTCTCTGGCGTTTGGGACGCTGCGTCCGTTCATCGACGAGAACCCCAAAGAGCAGCTGAACCAGAAGCAGATGGACATGACCCTGGACGTCATGGCCCACAGCCTCGTCTACTGGACTCAAGACGTGCTGGAGCGCGGCCTGATGAGCGACGAGGGGCGCATCTTCGCCATGACCAGCAATGGCTCCCGGGAGACCTGGGGCGGCTACGGCGCCGTGAGCGCCGCCAAGAGCGCCCTGGAGTCCCACTGTCGGCAGCTGGGCGCCGAACTAGCTCCCCGCGGAATCACCGTGAACTCCCTGTGCGCTGGCGTGACGGACACGCCAGCGCTCAAGAAGATCCCGAACAACGACAAGATCGCGGAGGTCGCGATCCGCAAGGTACCGACCCACCGCCTCACGCTGCCCGAGGATGTCGCCAACTGCATCGTCGCCCTGGCGCAGCCGTGTACGTACTGGATGACCGCCAACGTGATCTTCATCGACGGCGGCGAAGCTCACTGCGGCTGAGCCTCCACACAGCCTCAAACGTCGACGGGCGACTCCACTGGAGCCGCCCGTTTGTTTGTTCGGGAGCGGAACGCCGTCAGCGTCTCCCGACGACGCTCAACCGCGGAGCAGCACCAAAAGCAGCCAGGTGCCCGCTCTCCTCCGCCACGTACACATCGCAGCGCTCATCCACTCGCAGCAAGTCCGGGATCAAATCCGTCGGCACGCTGCCGATGACTTCGCCATCCCGCGGGCGCACCACGTGCACCTCGTGCTGAGGCACGAACAGGGCGCCGCTGCGCAACACCGGCTCAAGGCGTCTCGGCTGATCCGCGTCCAGGGAGCGGGAGAACACGTGGTTGTAGCGGATGGTGCCGGTGGCTGCGTCGAGGCAGAAGAAAGTGCCCGCGTCGCTGTTGATCATCAGCGCGTCGTCCACCGCGAGCCACGCCGCCGTGGTGGAGCTCAAACCCGGCGCGTGCTCCCACAGCGCAGCTCCGGTCTCGCGGTGGAAGCCTCGGGCGCCGCTCCCGCGCTTGTCGCGCACCGGCACGATCACGACTTCTTGCGTCACCAGCGGCGCCTGGCCCGGCGCCTGGCGCTCTTCGATGTCGGCGCTCCACAGTTGACGCCCAGTCCACGGATCCAGGCGGTGCAGTCGACAGGGACCACCCGGCGCCGCGCTGATGGCAAACGCGGAGTCGCTGTCAATCGTAATATCCGCGTGGAATGGCATGCGGTCGCGGATGCGCCACACCACCTCGCCGGTGGAGACGTCCAGCGCAAACAGGCTCGAGTCACCTCCGCCCGCCAGGAGCAGCTTGCCCGCGCGGCGCATGCGGTAGGCGCCGGGGCGACGCGCCGTGTGTCGCCAGCGCACTTCGCCGCTCACCAGGTCGATGGCGGTGATCTGGCGGTCGCCTTCGGCCAGCACCAGGAGCTTCGGCAGGCCCGGTGTGTGCACCACCGCGCCCGAAGCGCCGCTCGGCACGCGGGGCAACAGGTGACGGGTGAAGCGCGTCTCACCGCTCTCGAGATCGAGCAGATCCACGCGACCGTCTGGATGAATGCGCGCCAGGCCAAGCGGCGTCACCACGCAGGCCGCGCGCTGCGAGCGCAGGCGCCACAGCACCACGCCGCTCTGGCGATCAATGCAAGCCGTCTCGCGCGCAGCGCCGACCAGCAGGCGATCGCCGCACAGGAACGTCGCGCGCAAGTCGATGCCCGGCACCGTCGCCACCCAGCGCGGCATGAAGCGCATCTTGCCGCCGTGCTCCCACATGCCGCTGGCGCCGCGGGTCGCTCGACGTGCGCCAAAGGAGGCGTAGCTCTCCGGCTCCGGGTTCGTGACGCTGTCATCGCACAGCGCGTCTTCCAGGCGCTCGTGGAGCGCCCCCACCGCCGAGGACAGCGCGATCAGGCGCAGGTTCTTGGCCTGAGACGCGTCCTTGTCGATGAACGTATCAAGCAGCGAGCGGGTGAAGCGGGCGATACCATCCACCATGCCCGGCGCGGACAGCTCCGGGAAGGTGATCCGCGGGGAATCGGGGTTTGCGTCCGCGGCGCTGAGGCTGAGCGCGACCGGAGACTCTCCTGGTCCACGGCGGAAGCCGAGACGCGCGCCGCCCACGTCGAAGCGCCTGAACAACGGACGCGCCGAACGCCAGGCCTCCAGCAGCTCATCGGCCACCGCTACCAGGCGCTCTGCGACCAGGAACAGGTGGACGCCGCTCAGGCGCGCCGTCTTGCCGTGCGCAGACACCTCGAACGTGCCCAGGGTCAGCAAGCTGTGCAGATCCGCGCGCTCCACATGGGGGCAGTCAGCTTCGGCGCCTTGAGGCGCCCGGAACTGTCCCGAAGCCGCGAAGCCCAGCGCGTCCTTCGTCTTCACTCGAATGCGCGCAGGGACGCGCTCAGCGCCGAAGTTCTTGCCGCTGGGTAGCGCGCGCTCGAGCAGGCTCTTGGCGGAGCGTAGCGACGCGAGCACGCCGGTGGGCGTCTTGGCCGGCGGCGCCACGTCGCTCAGGGCACGCAGCACGCCCTGGCGCAGCGCGGTGAGGCTGACCTTGCGCTCGAACACCGCGACCTCGGGCTGCGGACCATTGCGGAACACCGTGAGCAGCACTTGCTCCCCGGCGCGCTCGAGGCCGAGGTCCCACGCCTCCTCATCGGCGTACAAACCCAGGGTTGCGCGGGTTTTTCGACCGGCCGCCAGGGTGGCCACGGCGTGGCCCAGCTCACCGAGCAGGGCCAGGGCTTCACCGTCGCCGATGCGAGCGGTCAGATTTACGCCATCGACGACGACGTCGAATAGGCCGTAGAGCGGGGCGAGGGCAGCGTTGGGTGCGTTTTCCGGGCGCGGACGAACGACGACATGGAGGGCCGACATGTGAGCGTCATCGTAGGAACTCGCAGCGGATTTCGTAACTTTTGGGACGGGATCGCCGGGTTTTGGACACGCTCGGCCAATCGAGTTAGGGACGCCTCAGACGGGAGTTATGGAAGTGCAGAAGCCTCGAGCAGCATGGCTCTACGGAGCGCTGCTGGGGGCGGCAGGGCTCCTGGTGTGCTGGGGCTTCGCCGTGGACGACGCCCTCATTTCCGCGCGGATGGCCGCGAGCCTGGCGTCGGGCAGCGGCTATCGCTTCAATCCCCACGGAGACATGGTCGACGCCGTCACGCCCCTCGGCTACGCGCACCTCCTCAGTCTGTGCGGTCGTGAGTCACCGCTCGGCGTGTTGCAGTTTGCGCGTGGAATAGGCGCCGTCGTGTATGTGCTCGGCTGGGCACGCCTCGGCCAGCTGGTGCTCCCGCGCAAGGGGGGCTGGCTGCTCGCGCTGCTCTTGGCCTTCGCGCCATGCGCCGCCACCTGGGCCAGCACCGGCATGGAAACAGCACTGGTGTTCGGTCTCCTGATCGTGGGTTTGGGGGGAGGGGATGCGCCGGAGTCGCGCCGCGTCGCATCGTTGGCGAGCCTTGCGCTGGGCGTCGCCGGGGCGTGGCGTCCGGAGCTCCTGGCGTGCGTTGGTGTGTTGCTTTTGGAGCGTGCGAGTCGCGAACAGGGACTGCGGCGCGCGTTGCCGTTGCTGCTTGGGCTTCTGCCGACCCTGCTCGTGATTGCGTTGCGCTCGGCCTACTTCGGGCGCCCCATGCCCCTGAGTGTGCTGGCGAAGCCCAGTGACCTGGAGCACGGGCTGCGTTACGCCCTGGGCGGCTGGATCCTGACGGGGCTGCCGCTGTGTGTCGTCGCGCCGCGGGTTTGGCTCAAGCTGTCTGTGCGCCTGCGCTGGTGGACTGCAGCGCTGTTCGCCCACGCCGTGGCTCTGCTACTGGCTGGCGGCGACTGGATGGCGCTCTTCCGGCTCTACGTGCCGGTGCTCCCCCTCGGGCTGGTCGTCGCCGTGGGGATCTGGCAGCACGCGGCACGTTGGGCGTCGCGACTTCGATATGTACTTGCAGTGCTCGCCCTGAGCGCCTTGTGGTGGCAAGGCGGTTTTGCCGCGCGGCACGTGATGGCAGATCGCCTGGCTCTGATGGACGCCGCGCGGCCGCTACTTGCAGGGCACCGCGTGGCCAGCGTGGACATCGGCTGGGTCAGCGCTGTGGAGCCCGAGGCGGTGATCGACCTGGCTGGCGTCACGGATCCGAGCATCGCGGTGCTTCCGGGAGGACACACCAGCAAGCGCATCGACGCCCAGCTGTACGAGCGCCAACGGGTCGATCGCTTGGTTGTGTTGTGTACCAGTGGACCTCCCCCCCAACAAGCCTCGGAGATCCAGCCGGCGCGCCAAGTCGAAGCGCGAATGCTGAATCAAACTAGGGGTTTGAAACAAATTCTTGAGGCAGTGCTCGAGGTGCAGAGCGGCGCGATCCGGTATTGCATCGTTGCCTTGAATCCCACGCCTTAACCGTGCGGATCTAGTGGGGAAGCTCGCTCTCTGATTAGACCGTGCGGAAGCAGACGATTGTGCGATTTGGCAGGGGCTGGGGGCTGCCGATGAGCGTACGCTGCGGGGATGAGCTACGTGGTGCGGAGCCGGTATGGGAACTTCCGTCTGGTGCTGGCCCGGGGGGGCGGGGCAAGGCCGGCGCGCGATGATGAGCTCACCCACAGGCTCTGGCGCACGTTCGACCAGCGGTTAGCCTGGCGGGATGGCGAAGCGCTCGCCGCGGCGCTGGAGCTTCGAGAAGAGCTGCATCCTCAGTCGAGTCGCTTCGGGCAGTACTCCCTAGAAACACTGCGTCAACAGATCGAGTCCGCGTTGTGGTTCGGGCACATCCGCTTCAGGGAGATCGTGCCCGTCGCCGCGCCCCCGGAGCAGCCAAGTGGGTTGGCTGCCAAAGCGCCTCGAACGGCAGCACCGAGTACATCCGTCGAGCCCACGTGGTTCGAGCTGACATTGGTGGATGAGGTGGGGCAGGGGCTCGACGGACAGGAGATCGGGTTTTCGGTCTCTGGCAAGCAACAGCAGCTGCCCACGAACGGCACTGGAACGGCGCGCCTGGACGACGTACAGGCGGCGTCGAGTTTCGCCAGCGCGCGGTTGCCTGACATCGCAGCGCTCAAAGAAGTACTGAAGCCCCGCTGGGACAAGATCCGCACGGAGAGGATCTTGACCGAGGACGACGCGACCCTGGTGTTTCTCCGGGGGCAGAGCCTCGACACCGTGTCCCTCGAGAGCGAGACGCCAAAGCTGGTCAGCATCCAGCCTTACGTCGAACAGGCGCGCCTGCTCGGCATGTTCTTCGACACCAACAAGAACTTCCTGCTGCCTGGAGCGATCCCAGCGCTGCGCAACATCAAGCGGCTCTACGACAGAAACCCGAAGAGCACGCTGTTGGTGGTCGGCCACACCGACACCAGCGGAGAGCCCTCCTACAACGATCCTCTGTCGCTCGAGCGAGCCGAGTCCGTCGCTCAGTACCTGACCGACGACGTCGACGCGTGGCTCAAGCGCTACGGCCAAGGTGTGGCGGAGAAGAAGCGCTGGGGACAGGCTGAAGACCTGTTGATGATCGAGGCGCTTGGCCTTCAGGGTCCGCAGCTCGAGACGCCCATCGACCGCGTGGGGCAGTCTCCAGTCGCCTGGTACCAGAAGTGGCACAACAAGCTGCAAGGCAGGCAGCGCGCCGCGAACTGGGAGCTACTGGCTGAGGACGCCAAGATTGGCCCCAAGACGCGCGCCCAACTCATCGCGGACTACATGAACTTCGATGACACGACGTTGCCTGAGGGAATCAAGCTCCTGACCCACGGCTGCGGCGAGAACTTCCCCCTCGAGCGCGTCGAGGCGCTCGACCCCGAAGTCAGCGACGCGATGGACCGCCGCGTGGAGCTCTTCTTCTTCGACGCAGACCTGGGGATCCAACCACCCGCTCCCGGCAAGTACTCGAAGCCAGGCAGCCTCGAGTACCCCGAGTGGTGTCGCCGCGCGCGTCGGGTGCACGACTTCTTGAGTCACGCGAATGGGCCGTTGTGTGTGGCTGTACATGCGCCAAGCGACCAGGAGACGCGGCTGATCGTTGCGTCTGCGGGCCAACCAGTCCGGGTACTCTCCGTTGATGAGGCACGGCGGGACGGGGACACGGCGACATTCGCGTTCATCCCGGAGTTCTTGCCCGCCTCTGTGCAGTTCAAAGTCGAACGCGAGGGACAGGTGAAGACTGCCAGCGCTGACCTGTCGCCGGTTGCTTTGCGAGACGCCTTGTTCGTTGGTGACACCGGAACCGCTGCGAACACAGTCGGAGGGAGAGCAGGAGCCAGAGGGAAGGTAACCCCGGTGAGTGCCCCTGGGGGGACCGGACCATCCAAACCAAAGCGAGATCTGCCTCAGAAACTCACGCTCGCAGTTCATTGGGAGAACCCTGGGCATCGATTCCTGAAAGACATAGATGTCACTTTGACTGACATTTCGGTTCCAGGGTCGACGCTGGCTCTCGAGAAGGTCAGCGAATCGGCAGGGGAAGTTCAGTTCGCCGTTCCGCCGCACGTGACGCGCTTCGAACTGAACGTCGTGGTTCCAAGTCCTGTTGTTACAATCTTAACCTTGAAACAGCGGTTTCTGGTAACGAGAACTTCCGGAGGCCAAGTAACCATCACCAGGGACAAGAGTAGCTTCAGGTCGGCTCCTCAGCATCCGCGGATCCAATCAATCGACTTCAACGCCGGTGACCCAACCCAAGCAGTGTGTTGGGTAAACCTCGATCTGCTGTTTCTCGATGTTACCAAGTATCTTCGTAAGTTGGATAGCAATCCGACGCTAGGCGAGCTAAAGCAGAAAGAGAAGATCAAGTCCAAGGTTGTAGTGTTGGAGTATACCGATCCCTTGGGCCCAGCCTCCTGGCCTATCATTGTTCCGCCAGCGTGTAGAAAGGATGGCGTTGAGATTGGGGCGCTTCTGTTCTTTCGTCACGAGGTGATTTACAAAGTAGTCAACGGTAGGGTTGTGTCCGGCATTCAGGACGGCGTCGACGACGCCGATTACGAAAACGCAATCGGCCCCTACTTTTGCAACCCGATCAATCCTGGGCAGTATCGAGACTCCGAGAATCAGGGTGAATACGATAACTATCCCTACTTCGGATGGGACCAGCAGCTGCGCGAGTCTGGAAAAAAGCTAGTCGTCATGCTGCCGATTCCTCGCGGAGAAGGGTTTTCGGGCTTTTCATCGCCGAAGGCCGAGCACGAGGATGTTCTGAGGAGCGCTGTGGTCGCCCTCTTTGCGTCACGCTACATTTCAAAGTCGCGCGGTCTCAGCCCTCAGCTCTCGCGCGTTGCGATAGGAGCTTGGAGTTCCGGTTCCACCACACTTCTAGAGTGGGCTAAAGTCCTGCCGAAGAGAAACCAGGCCCCCAGCCGGAACGAGGCACCCGGTGAGAAAGAGCCTCCTCGTGAAAACGAGCCTACTCGTGAGGACGAGCCGGCGGAGCCAGGAAAGTTCGTCGATGAGATCTACATGTTCGACGGCAAGGACGGACAGAAAATTCATGTCGAGCGCGTGTTGAAGAGGTGGTTCGAAGTCGACAAGGATCGGAGACGGTTGTGCTTGATCGGCACTGCCTACTTCGAGGATGCAGCAATTGCTCTCAAATCGGCGCTCACACATTCTAACGTTTTTGTGCACCCAGGTGACCCAAAGTACTTTTACGATAGTCCGGAGTACAAGCGAGGGTTAGCAACTGGCTCGGCCCCCCCTCTTCAGTTTCGCGCACATCCGAAGGATGCACCGCTCCCCAACGACGCGAGCACCAAGACTAACATTTTTATCGAGTCTGAGAGTCTCCATGCGGGAGCGGGAGGTCGAGTGGTGCACACAATGAAGTTGTTTTCGCCGCTGCCTATGCCGGCCAAGAGGACTGTCGGGACGATTTCCAAGGAGGAGGCTGCCCTGATAGCGGCGGTCGAGTTGCCTCAGTTGACCAACAAACTGATCCCGATTGTCGCGGGTAACCAGTTTACTCCCGTCATGGATTGGCTGGATCAACCGGGGGGCACTGAAGCGTCTCGGGCTCGTCGGCACCGGCACTCATGGTCCACCTTCGGTGGAACGACGCGGAACGGCGCGTTCGTCGGTTTCTTCCGGATGTGCTTAGAAAGGAGCGGCTTCTGATGTTCTGCCGACAGCTGGTCGTTGGCGCACGATGGTTGATCCCTGGCGGGCTGACGTTGGTGACCGCTTGCGGAGACTGCGGCTCAACTCAGTCGATGTCGCCAAAGCCTGCACGCGACGCGAGCGGGCCGCACACGCCCGAGGCGTCGCCCAGGGCTGTGCAGGAGTCCAAGGGGCTGTCAACACCCGATGCGGCGCCTCCCTCTACTACCCGTGACTGCGAGCAGATCTGCGGCGACTACTTCATGTACGACGCGCGCCGTTATCGACTGTGTGGCGGGCGGAACTACCAGTTCGAGTCGCGTTGGGGGACGCCACAATGCCTTGAGGCGCAGAATCGCTGGCGGCAAGCTCGCAACCAGGTCGATGCGAAGTCTCTGGGATTATCGGACGACGCGGGGGCGCTGTGCCAATGCGGAAGTGAGCTGCCACAAAAAGCCGCGGGGAAACGACAAGTCTCCGGGCCCGACTGCGATGGAGTGTGCGAACGGGCGGAGACGCTTCACGATGCCATGGGGAAGACTTGCAGTGGACTTCCTGGAACTCCGCAGTATGGCGACCCGCGCTGTCTCGCGGAGCAAAAGCGCTTTTACGGGATGCGCCCTCAGATCTTCGAGTGTTGGTGTTTGCACGTGTCAGACCGCCAGTGAAGGAATTGGGCTGGAGCGCAGTGCGGTTGCTTGTGACACGCGATGCAGGTTCTCATTCATGAAGTCTCCCCGCTGCCTCGGTTTGCTGTTGATATTGCCAGCGCTGGTTGCGTGTGGAGACTGCAGGGGTCAGGACCCAAGTCCCTCACCGCTGGCCACGGGCACTTCATCGTCGCCATCAGTGTCGGCGTCCGCGGCACTGACCTCTCGGCACTGCACATCGATCTGCAACGACTACTGGATGTTCCGCTATCGCGAGTACCGCCTGTGCGGTGGTGGAAGCGACCTCAAGGACCCCCGCTGGAGCACACGCGCTTGCTGGCGGGCTCGCACCGAGGCGACAAGCTCTCGGTCGCAGGTGGACGTGCAAGAAGAAGGGCGGGCGGACGACGCGGGCGCGCTGTGTCGATGCGGGCCGAATGCACTACCCTTCGAACCCAAAGAACGAGAACAGGTGACCACTAAAAGCTGCGACTCGCTGTGCGAGAGCGCGGAAGGTCTGTTCTCGAAGATCGAGAGTACGTGTCGGTTCGAGCCGTGGGACAAGGAGTATGACGACCCAAAGTGCTACGAGATGGAGCAACGGTTCTACAAACTGCGTCCACGGATCTTTGACTGCTGGTGTACCACCGTTTCATTCACACAGCGCCTTGAGCGCGGGATGTTGAGAGATTCGGAGCGTCTAGACCGGGCTCCCTAGAAGCGCCAAGATCGTCGAGTGCCGTTTGTCCAAACGGCGGCGGCAAGCTGGTGGGATACTTTCAGCTCTGTCTCGAGGAGAGTGCCTTTTGAGGGCTGGATTGATCAGCGCGTTATGGTCGACTAGCGGCGCGTTCTTGCTCTGGGCTTGTACTGAGTGCCACTCATCCAGCGGTGGCCAGGCCGCTCCATCCGTCCTACCTTCTGCTAGCGCTGTACCTTCCGCTGTGCCTTCGGCGAGCGGCCTCACTTCATCCCCGGAGTGCGCGCCGATTTGCAGTGCGTACTGGTTGCATGCGTATCGATTCGATCGATTGTGTGGCGGAGGTGCCCACCTCTTCGATTCTCTCTGGGCCACGCCTGCGTGCAGTGCCGCCGAGGTGCAGCGAAACGACTCCCTTCGGTTCGTGGATCGACGCGGCAAGGGGAAGGAAGACCGCCCCTTGTGCCGGTGCGGAGAGGAACTTCCCCATCGGCCCGTGAACAAGCGTCAGGTGAGTGGAGCACGGTGCGAAAGCTTGTGCCAGCGCGCCGAGGGGCTGTGGGCGCGCATGGACAGGGAATGTCAGGCCGCACCCACACGCTCGGACTACAACGCCCCGCAGTGCTACGATCTCGAGGAGCGCTTCTTCGAGTTGCGTCCAGAGATCTTCGCATGCTGGTGCACCCGCATCTCGCGCTCGCAACGCATGCTCCACGGCACGCCGCCATAGAGCGAGAGAGATTGATGTCTCGTGCTTGCGCGCCATGCAAACGGCGACTCAACGCAGCCAGTTGAAGGTGCCTTCCATCGCAGCACGAAGGCGCCGCGGAGTTCGGTCTGTTGAGACCGCGCGGAAACGTACGATTTGGGTGTGGAGTTGGGCGTCGAGCGAGTATGCTCGGACTCGTCCACCATGCGCGCCTTGTGACGAGGTTCCCAGACGGGTCAAGAGGTCCGAGAAGAATCGAACCTATCGCCATCGCCACTCTGGGTCCATGTTCGGTGGGGATCGTAAGCGGATCATTCGTCGGCTTCTTCCAGCGGTGTCTCACGGAGAGCAAGTTTTGATGGGCTCCAGGCTGCTTCGTCTATGGCGGGGGCTGGCCTAGTGCTCGTCGGCTGTGACCATCGCGAGCCGTCAGCCTCGCCGGTGCTCGGGAGCAGGAGCGTCGGCACACGAAGGCCTCGACCCAGCGTCGCGCTTCGCGACGTCGTCTGGTGACTGCGAGCAGATCTGCAACGACTACTTTAGGTACGACGCGCGCCGTTGTCGGCTGTGCGGCGGGCGGAATTACCAGTTCGAGTCGCGGTGGGGGACGCCACAATACCTTGAGGCGCAGAATCGCTGGCGCCAAGCTCGTAACCACGTCCATGCGGAGTCTCTGGGATTGTCGGACGACGCGGGGCGCTGTGCCAATGCTGGAGCGAACTGCCCCAGCGGGCCGCTGGAAAATCTCAATTACAGCGACCATCAACGGCACCCGCAGAGCAAAAGCGCTTCTAGGGGATGCGATCTCAGAGCTTCGAGTACTGGTGCTTGAACGTGTCGGACCGACAGTAATTCTTCACGAAACGCATCCACGGATCTTGGAGCTCGGGGGTCCATGCTGTTCATTGCGTAGCTCGCCGATGAAGACACGGTCTTCTTGCTTGGCGGCGCGTGCTCTGTCCCTTGGATCGTTGGCCGCGACGATTCCGCGCGGTCGACCCTCGGGTCTGCAGCGCATCGGCTACGAGCTACAGACATCGACGCGCTTGGGCGGCTTTTGGCGGTAGGCGTGATGCTGACGGAAATTTGTCGGCCACTTTCAGATGTGCTTGGAGAAGAGTGGGTTGATTAGTCGGCGTTCTGCCCCCGTGCTTATCCTGTGCTGGCTGCTCGTTCCACTGAGCGGTTGCACGGACTGCGATGCGCCATCGCAGTCCGTGCCGACGTCCGTGAGTAGCATTGCCTCCGGGCAACCAGCGCCCTCCGCGACCGCGTCGACCCCCTCGACGTTGCCCGCCGAGTGCGCGCCGGTGTGCAACCGGTACTATCTGGCGTGGTACCGCTGGAAGAGGCTCTGCGCTGGCCTCGACGCGTTCGAGCCGGAATGGAACACGCAGGCGTGCGGCGACGCTACGACGGAAAGAAAGCTGGCAAGCGCGCGAGTGCGGGGGTGGGGTGGGAAGCCTGACGTGCGTGCGCTGTGTGAGTGTGGAAATTCGGAGCTTCCGCAAGCGCCACGCCGGAAGGAGCAGGTTCAGAGCCCGCGCTGCGACAGTCTCTGCACACGCGCGACAACCCTCC
>JBFXBK010000218.1:0-14572 GCA_050183255.1 Polyangiaceae bacterium
ACGCCTGCCCAGCCCGAAACCTCGCAAGTCTGATGGCCTCCCGCGGCGCCCCTGCCTTCAACTACGAAATGCGCGCCACGGTTGGCGGCTTGGCCGGCGCGGTGGGAGCTGGGCACGGCTTGGATGTGCCGTTCGTGTTCGGAACCCTGGACGCGAGCAGCTTGCTTACCTACGACGCCCAGGACCGCGCGCTGTCCGACGCGATGATTGAGATGTGGACAAGCTTCGCACGAACTGGCAGTCCTGCTGGCGAGTGGCAAGCCGTGAACCAAGGCAGCTTCATCCTCGAAGAGCAGGATTCCCACATGGATATAGATCCGAGCAGCGGTCGCTGCCAGCGGCTGAAACAGCTAGGCTTGCTTGGCAACTGAGCCAGTGATTGATTGAGCCCATGGCCAGCTCAGCAGCATCGCATTGGCTCAAGCGGAGCGCGCGACCGACGCTTGCGGCGCTGGTGCTCGTCGTGTTGATCAGCCTGCCCTTCGTGTTGCTCGGCGAGCAACGCGCGCTGGAGTGGACTCGACATTTCGTGGAGCGCTCAGGCGCAGCCTTGGTTGTCGCGCTGGTTAGCCTGCTCGCGGCAGACGTCGTGTTGCCCGTGCCCTCCAGCTGGGTCGCTACGCTGAGCGGCGCATCCTTTGGCTTTTGGGGCGGCCTAGGAGTCAACTGGCTCGGGCTGAACCTCGGCGCGCTCCTCGGGTACTCCCTCGGCCGCCGTGCGGGGCGTGTCGGGGCACGTCGACTGCTGGGTGAAGAAACCCTCGAACGCCTCGCGCAGAGCTTCGAACGCTTCGGAGTTTGGAGCATTCCGCTTTTCCGCGGGGTACCGGTGCTCGCGGAAGCTAGCCTGATTGTCGCTGGTAGCCTGCGCCTCTCGCCTGGGCGCTACTGGGCAGCCTGCTTGAGCTCGAACCTGGGAGTGGCGGCGGTCTACGCGTGGGCGGGAGCGATGGCGCTGAGCGGGACCAGCTGGCTCTGGGTGTTCCTCGGCTCCACGCTGCTACCCGGCTTGCTCTGGCTCGCAGCGCACCTCCGGCGCCCGAGCGTCGAACGCCCGATCTCAGACGGGTAGGCTCGCCGCATCGTCGGCGAGTTGATTGAGTAGGGCTTCCGGCAAGTCGCGTTCGTCGTTGTAGGCGATGCCCACTACTGCGCGAACGGCGCCGCCATCATCCAGCACAGGGAGCGCAACTGCAGCCTTCGCACCGACTGCCGCCGCGCCGGGGCGCACGTCCTGCGAAGGCGCCTGCAAATTGCAGGTGGTAACCGGAGCCTTGCGTTCCCACGCCAGCCCCGCCATACCTTTACCGCACGGAATAGTCCTGGTGGCGGCGATCACGGGCGGTGGCAGGGCCACTGCCGCGCGCATGTGCAGCAAGTCCGCCTCTAGCTCGTGGACGCTTCCCGCCACACCGCCGTTCCTAGCCAGATAAGCCTCGAGCCATGTCTGCGTGTCCATCGTCCTCAGCCTATCGGAAGCCTTGACCTGCGGCGAGGCTCCAAGGCTGGTTCACCAAAGCTGACCGTTGAGCCCCACAAGGGCGCCACCAGCGATGGGCTGGCTGCCGAAGGACCAGTCATGCTCTAGGACACTGTTGCAGTTCCCAGCACACTGAGCGACCCTCCCCACGCGGCTGTTTCCACATCGACAGTACGCGGGGAGTAGAGAAGTGACTGGGCGAGCACGAATCGACGGACTGCCTCTCGGAGCACTTGGCAGCGCGCTGGCCATCGCGTGCGCGTTCGGGCTCGCGGCCTGTGACGGTTGCGAACAGCCGCCGGCCACCAACCCGGACGCCGCAACGCCCGGGACTGGTTCGACCGCACCAAGCGCCGCCCCGAGTAGTTCACAAGCGTCTGCGTCAGCGCTCCCGAGCTTGGAACAGCTGCAAGCGAACGTTGGGGACGAGAAGCAGGCAAAGGATCGCGCAACCGCCGCGCCCATCGACTTCGCGTGGGACCTGTTCCAGTACGTCAACTGGCCGGCCAAGCGTGGCGAGCGCGGTGTACCCGATCCAGCGCAGCGACTGGGAGCCGACGGTCTAACCGCGTGGAGCACCTGGAAACACACGAGCGAGGTCTACCTGCCGGGAGGCAAAGCGCCCGACGACTGGCAGAGTGGAGACCCCACCAAGCCGCCGTTGCTCGAAGCGCCGGAGATCGACGGACGCACGCTAACCGACACGAACGGCAACTTGATCGAGTTCGAAGTACGCATGAACGCGGACACGTTCGGCTACATCGTCAAGCGCCAGCTGTATGGATTCGCGGGTCAGCAAGCCGTGCGAAAGGCGGGCGCTGAAGCCGTTTCATTTCCTCCAGGATCACTGGAAGTGAAGGCCACCTGGCGCCTCCTCGATCCGATCAAGGACAAAGCAATCCTCGGCAACTACTACACCCGCACAGTGACGTACGCCTCCGACGGCGGCGGCACGACGCAAGCGGCGGCCGGTCTGACCGGGCTGCACATCATCAGCAAAGCGCTCCCCGACTGGGTCTGGGCGACCTTCGAACAGGTGGACAACGCGAAGACCACGGAAGCGAAGCTGCTGCAACCGATCGCCGCGGACGTCGCGGCGGCGAACGCCAAGATGCAAGCCGCCCTCGAGGGCACGGTTTGGGCAAACTATCAATTGATCGGGGTCATGACCAAGCCAGTCGTGGACGACAAGCCCGTGATCCTGGCGAATTCCCAGATGGAAACAGGATTTCAGTCAACGTCTTCCTGCCTGACCTGCCACGCGACCGCGTCGATTGGGCCTGACGACAGCCCGCGCTTTCAGTTCTTCAAGCCCGGTTTCCAGGGCTACGTTGGCGAACCACCGACGCAGCCGTTCGACGCCGCTCAGGGCGGGAAGTTCACCAAGCTCGACTTCGTGTGGTCGCTCAAGCGCGCCCGCCAATGACCCTCCGCTAGACTCGCACGCGCCTCCAAGGAACACCGCCACATGAGCGCACTCTTCGTACCGCGTATCCACTTCCTCGGGCTGATGGGCGCGAACACGCCCACCGCGAACAACAACAACTACGATCTCGTGCTCGATCCCGAGAACGTTGACCTGTTCGAGCCCTACAAGAGCATGAGCGACGACGGCTTTCGTCAGCTGATGCGCAGCTTGATCCTCAAGAGCCTGCCCTACAACCTGGGCACCCAGGAGGTGCTGAACGCAAACTGGGACTACGAAGGCGACAACAGCATGGTGATGAGCAATGCCTCCGTCACCACGCTCGACGATCTCAGCGGCAGGCGCCTCACGCGCGCAGACGAGGATCCGCTGATCGGCCTCAAGGTGGATATGCTGGGTGATCCGTGGGGAGACACGCCATCGCCTCCAGTGATCGTCGACAACGACCCTACGGGCGACCTCACCAGTCAGATCTTCAAGGCCAAGGTGCTGTTGGGCGACGCACAGCTCGGGTTCGTCGCTGACGCCCAGAAGGCCGGTCCGCTCCCGCGCTGCTACTCTCGCTGGATCGACCTTCAGCGCAACCTGGTCGAGACACCAGATGCGTGCTTCGCGGCGATTTGGCAGCAAGCACTGCCCAAAGCGAGCCTGGACTTCTACGGTACGGAGCGCTCGCCCATCCTCAAGCACCTGGCTGAGCAATCCGAGCGCGAGGCCGGCTTGGTGATGCGCTTTTGCACCTACTACTTCGAGCGCAAGTACACCGACCAGCAGATGGCCGACTTCTTCAAGAACGGCCAACGGGTGCAAAACCTCTCACAAGGCTTCTGCCTGGGTACTATCGGCGTCTGGCGCTCCGGCGACCTCGGTAGCGTGCCAATGGGTCGCCAGCTGCATTCGAGCGCGACGCTGAAGTTCGATGCCCAGGGCACCGAGGTCGACTACGTCCTGGCGCCCGCGGTCAGCGCCGTCGACGAGGAGCGCGGGGTGATCGCCGTCGACCTCATCACGACTTTCCCCGAGGTAACGAAGATCGGCCCGGATCAGGATCCGAAGAGCATCGCCAAGGTCGACCTCGGAACTGCGACCCTCGAGGTGCTGACCGCAGAAGGGAAGGTCGAGCCGCTGGGGACACTCGACTACTCGACGGCCACGTACATCGATGGCGCGGGCATCGTCGAGTTGCCGATCAGCAGCGACCAGATCACGAAGATCAAGTCCGGTCGCCTCCAGGTGAGCTGCAGCAAGGCCGCGGCGAACCCAGTCCTCCAAGAGCAGTTGCTGATTTCAGAGACCGACGATCGCTCCGTGTATCTCACGGTTGGCGAATCCACCACGATTCAGGTGAAGGTGTTCGAGCGCGGGGGCGCACCGACTGCACCGGTCAACGTCGGGGTCCAGCAGTACCGCGTGAAGCAGACGCTAGAACCGCCGCAGGACGGCGTGCCGGGGGTTCCGTTGAAGAACAACCTGCTCGCCCCGCAGCACATCGAGCCCTACCTCAAGCTGGAACCGGAGGCGGCCACGGTTGGCGAAGACGGCATCCTGAACGTGAAGCTCACCGCGCTCTGCCCCGGACTCGGCAAGCTGCGCTTCGTCCCCGGCAGTGACAACCCTCCGGATCCGGATCCGGTGATGCTCGCCACGTGGCTCAACCTCTACTTCTGCAACGTCCGCGTACTGCCCAGCGACGACCACTACGACCAGGTGCCGGACGATCAGATCACCTACGACTACCTTTACGACGAAGTGCTTCGCTACTACTGGCGGCTCTTCCCGGTGATGGATCGCTACATGCCCTTCAACGACAAGAAGGCCATGTCGCAGCGGGCGCAGAACATCCTGCTCGTGATCGACAAGAGCCAGTGGTTCTCCACCCTGTTCATGCCGATCACCCGGGAAATGAGCGACGGAAAGCGGCGGCTACTGCAGCGCTGGTGCAATCGCGTGCTGCGCGGCGAAGATACCTAGCTCTGCGGAGCAACCGAACATGTTGCCCCGCGGAATTGGTTCTCAACAGGGTTCGAAGGCAACGTACGGGCCGGCGTACCCGATGGTCTTGTAGAGGTCGAGGAAGGCCTGAACGATCGAGTCAGCGCGCATCTCACCCGGCGAGGGAGCGGCGATGATCGCGACTTCCTTGTCTTTGGCGACGGCCAGGTCGGCGTTCGAGAAGACCTTGCCGTCCGTCGTCAGGTAGCAGATCAGGTCCGGAGACATGATCACTGGCGCGGCCTGATCGGAGCGCCAACCCATCAGGTTCTCGTTCTGGTTGTAGATCCAGAACTCGGTCCCGGCCTGGTCAGTCAGCACGACGTAACCCAAATCGAAGCCACCGCTGGTCTCTTCGCTGGTCCGGGTGATCTTGCCGGTGAACAGCAACTGGCCCCCGAGGTACTCGACCACGGCTTGCACGGGATCCTTGGCCTTCCGCAACGCGGCGCCAAGCCCCTCGGCGTAGGTCGTCGTGTGCAGCATCGCGCTCTGCTTCATGGTTTTTCCGGTCATCGTCCAGAAGGCGACACCCACGTATTGGTGAAAGGTTCCTCCGGAAATGATGCCGTGAATCGCGTTGTTCGCACTCGTTGGGTCCTGTGTATCGAGGCGCAGGTGTTCCTCGCTGTTCGCCATGGCAATGGGTGAGATGGGCACGTTGTGAGACGCGTACGTGCACATGGAAAACTCCGGGATCGCCCGGCGCGCGCCCGCGGCATCCACGACCGGAATGCCACCTTTCGCCGCGGTGCTCATGGGGATCAGGCTGTTCCCGGCGCCGACCTCACCCGCCAACACGAACGACAGCTTCTTGCCATCGATTTCCTCGAGGAACTTGAATGCGGTCGGCGCCGCGCCGAAGTCGAAATTGTCCAACGTCGCGTCAGGTGAACCAACCACGGCGCTGACCGCCATGCGCGCTTCGTCCGGCACGTCAGCCTCAGGGTCCGCCAGCTCCAGCGGTCGCCCGGACGCGATGATTTCCGCAGCAATCTGCTGCCCGATCACCAGCGGACCGCCACCACCCGCACCCAGGATGGTCGCGCCTTGCAAGATGTCTTCGATCGCTTCCTTCTTCAGCTGCCGCATCGTTCGCCTCCTCACGGCGCGCACGAGCGCCGCTCTCCCCTTGATTGACCGAACCCTATCGCCTTGCCTCCAAGGAAACCAGCGACTCCGCGGAAACGTCTCGCTTACGACTCAGCGAGATCGCTGAACAAGGCGCATGCACGCTGCACCAGTGGAACCGGCCTGGGGGCACCCGCGCGCGCTGTTGTCGCGTTGGAACGCTGCGCCGAATTCGGCGCTTCCGGGATAGGCTCCGGGAGCTCCCGAAGAGCCAGCTCGAGCACGCTCCGCGCGGCGTCGCGGTCTCCCATCGCAGCCTGGATACGGGCCAATGTAGTGGAAGCCGACAGCACGAAAGTCGGCGCGCGCCGCTCCCTGGCCAGGCTCACCGCCGCAGTCAGCTGCGGAATCGCTTCCTCACTGCCAGCGCCATGCAGCAACTCTCCCCGCCAACGCAGGAGCTCACTCTCGAAGGCCAGCTCTTGCCGCGCGCGGGCTCCATCGATCACCACGTCAATGAAGTTCAGACCGTCCCTGTAGGCGCGCACACGCCAGTGGCCTTCGGCAAGCATCAATCCGTAGAAGCTCGCCGCCAGACCGGCCCCCATCGCCTGCCAAACGCCCCAAGCAGACATCATCTCCCTCAGCGCGTCCTCGGGCGCCGCCTCGAGCGCCGCCCAGCCGGAGAGCATCTGACCGGTGGTGCGGTAGATCGGGAACTCCCCCGCCAAGCGCAACAGGTCTTCGCCTCGCACCCCGGCGTTCTCGCGTTCCCCGAGGATCTGACTCGTGATGCCCTGGATCTGCCGTGCGATCGCGCGGCTGAAGTCGTGATTCATCCCGTCCGCCATGGCCCACGCTTCGTCCCCGCGAGCGCGCGCCAGGGAAAAGTGACCACTTACCGCCGCGGTCCAGGCCCCGTAGGTCAGGCACGTCATCCTGGGGTTCTGCGCGAAGCGCTGGACGTGGTGCATCACCCGCTCCGGGTCGAAGAGCTCGAACACGCGCTGCACGCGAGCCTCTGCCTCCGAGAAGTTTGCCAACCAGAACGCCTTGTTGCCCACGGCAAACTCCGCCTCCAGCAACAAGTCATTGTCGCCGGTTTCGTTGGCGATGCTCAGGCATTGATCGGCTAGCTCACTAGCGCCCTTCAATTCCCCACGGAATAAATGCGAGACGCTCTGACCGAACAGCACGCGAAATAGCTGCTCGTGTGCCCCCACACGACGCGCGAGGGCCCCAGCACGGTCGAAAGCCCAGCGCATCTCCTTCGAAGCAAACCCTCGCGTGACCAGGTAAACCGTCCCCAGATTGAGCTGGAGCGATAGCGCGAGCTGATCCCGCTGCTCGAGTTCAGGCACCACGTTCTGAAGTTCCATGGCTCGCTCCAAGGACTCGAGCGCACGGGCGTATGCGCCGTCCAGGAGCAGCTGCTCCCCGGCGATACTCGCGGCGATCAGCTCGTCGGCGCTGAGCCCTGCCTCCCGGAAATGATGCGCGGCGAGCGGCGCCAGGCGGCGATCCGCCTGCATCCGGGTTTCGAAATAGCGCCCGACGCTCTCGTGATATGCGCGACGTTGCTCGCCGCGCATTCCACTAAGAAGCGCTTCCCTGAGCTTGTCGTGGCTGAAGCGCCAGCGATCCTCTGAGAGCTCCACGACGGGACGGGACCGCAGCAGGAGCTCCTCGACGTCGTCACGACCCGCGAGTTCAGCAAGCAACTCGAGGTCAAACTGACGCCCGGAGATGGCGGCGAGCTCCAAGAGCGGGAGCGCCTGACTCGGCACCCGGTTCAAGCGCCGACGCAGGACCCCGTCCATCCCGCTGGTCATCACCTGCCCATCCGCTGGCCGCACGGCTTCAAGGCTGCCCGCCTCTTCCGCCAGCGCACGCAACACCTCCACGGCAAAGAACGCGTTGCCCTCGGTTTGCTCAGCCAAGAAGCCGACCAGCGCCGGATCGCCGCCACGGTCTCCGAGCACCGAGGTCGTGAGGTGGGCCAGCTCCCGTTCGCTCAGACGGCCCAGCTTCAGTTGCTCGGGGTCCCCGAGCTCAGCGGCCAACGTCGCTCGCTCATCGTCGCGATAGCTGCCCACGATCAAGAGCGGCAAGCGCAACGTCATCGGAAGAATGCGCTCGAGCAACGACTGGCTCTCTGGACCCATCCAGTGCAGATCCTCGAGCATCAACAAAAGCGGCCCAGATTGCTTCGCGAGCAGAGCCATCACCGCGCCAAACATCGCGTCGCGCGCGAGCGTGGGGTCGGGCGCGATGAACGGCAGGATCTGCCGGCCCAGGAGCCGCGCGGCGTCGGGAACCAGCACCGACAACGCGGACAGCTCGTTGTCCGTGAGCCCGCGAGCGCCCAGTAACAGCGACCGCAGCGGATCGCGCCAGATCTGATACGGGGCCTGAGCACCGTCGATGGCTTGACCCACTTGCACCGAGAGGCCGCGCACGCGCGCGCGAGTGCGAAGCTCGGACAGCAGCCTCGACTTGCCTACACCGCTCTCCCCCGCGAGTAGCACAAAGCCACCGACTCCTGCTTGCAACGCCCGGGCGGCGTCTTCGAGCTGCTCGAGCTCGACGCGACGACCGATGAAGCGCGCAGACTGCAGGTAGCTCTCGCGCACGTCGGATGTGCGCTGCGGCCGATTGCGGCCTGTGATCTCACTGAGGTCGGCGATCACCGACGCCGCATTTCCATAGCGGTTCTCGGGCCGCTTCGCCATCAAGCGCCGCAGCACACCATCGACCGTCGTTTCCGTAACATTACTTCCGGACGCTGCGCGGCGCCCACGGGCACGCTTGAGCTGCTCGGGAGTAGCGAGCTGAGTCGACTCATCTACCGCGGGCGCGTCATTGCCGGCGCTCACCTGCGTCGGCAGATCCAGCAGCACGCCAAACTCTGGCGTGTGGTTGAGGATCTGTTCTCGTAGGCGCTCGGCGTTCGACGCATCGAACGGGTAGCGCCCCGTGAGCGCCTCGAACAACATGACACCCACGGCAAACAGGTCACTCGCTTCCGTGGGGAGTTGGCGCGCGTAGACCTCGGGGGCCATGTAGCTGAGCGTACCGGCGAAGTTCGGAATGTCGTCGCGTAGCGCAGCGACCCCAAAGTCCAAGAGCTTCACCTGCCCCTCGCTGGTCACCAAGACGTTGCCCGGCTTGACGTCTCGGTGCAGCACTCCGTGGCGATGCAAATAGGCGAGCGCCTCGAGCAACTGCAGCCCCAGGCCAACACGCCCCGAAGGCGGCAGTCGCTTTGCTGCCTCACGGAAATTACTCGCGTCCTCCAGGAGTTCCATCGAGAGGTACGGTTGGCCTGCATCGAAGCCGTAGTCGTACACCTTGATCACGTGAGGGTGGCGCAGCGACGCCAGCACCTTGAACTCATTCGCAATCGCGATCAGGTGCTGCTGGCTGGCTGATGGGTAGCCAGCAGCCTGCTCCTTGCCGCTGCCTCCTGCGTCCGTCTCCAGGAGCTCCGGAGCCGTGGGCGCGAGCTTCGCCTCCGGGGTCCCCACCAGCGTGGGCACCAGGTTGAGTTCTGAGGGCGGTTTGGAGCTTTGAGAGGTTGGTGGCTCCAGCAGCTTGAGCGCAACCGCGCGGTCCGTGAGCAAATCCGTCGCGCGATAGACGACGCTCATGCCTCCGACGCCGATCTCATCGTGAACGACGTAGCGTCGATCGACGATCGCGGCTTTCGCACGACGGGCTCCGGGCAACGGCAGCATCGAGTCGCAGGATAACCGGACGCAACGGCTTGTGCTGCGATTCCTGCAGTCGCTAGTGAGGCGAAGCTTTGATTCGTCGAACAATCAACACAACGTTCCGCGTCTCAAAAGTAGCGCGAAGGCGCAAAACTCGGGCGCCCACACCCCCGAGGGGGCGGGCGAGTTTTGCAGCGAACTGCGGAGACAGGATACCGGTTGCTATTGAAACAAGCCGCGCACTTCGGCGCAGTTCGTCCCGGCTGGCACACGCTGGGATACGAAACGGCTTGTGTTAGCGGGCTGAAAGTCAGGCCGGTTGGTGTCCAAGAACTCGGTTTGCTGCGGAGTGCACTGGTCGCCGTTGTCCTTGATGCAACCCACGATGTGCGACTGCAGACCTGGCTTGCCAGCAACGATTGGAACCTCGGCGGAACCTGTAAGAGCATCACACGAGTCGAGGTTCGCGCTCAGCTTCGCTACCGTTCGACTCACGATCCACAGCGCCTGCGCGCGCTCGAACTTGAGCGCGTCGGTCGGCGGATGAAAGTAGCCGTTCCCTTTGGATGCAAACCCAGTCAGTCCGGGCTTGGTGTCGGCATCCGGGTCGCTCGCCTGGACCTGAGTCAGCGTGGGCCAGTCGCCGTTCAGCGGATCCGTCATGGTGTGCCCGACCAGCATGGCGACTGGAGCACTCTCCACGACGCCACCCACCTCAAAGGCGCCAGAAAAGTCGATGCGGAAGACGGGAATGCCTCCGAGGTCGAATACATCCCCGGGGAACCACACGCCAAAGCGCTCGTTGCCACCGAGGAAGTTGCTCTGAAAGTCAGGCAACGTGATGCCGCAGGTGCTGACCGTCTCGTGGGCGCCGCCGGCCTCTTGCACACGCTTGCCGAGCAGCCAGACTCGGATCTTGTCGCTGCCTGCCTGGAGCACCATCGTGTTGGTCCAAGCGACGTCAATCTCGAGGTAACTCCCCCAACTGCCGCTGAGGTCGCAGGGCGCTCCGGTGCTACCCGCGCCGCCTCCGACGCCGCCGCCCGCGCCGCCCCCGATGCCCGACCCAGCGCTACCGCCGGTGCTACTCGACGCACCAGTTCCCGCGCTGCCTGCGCTACCCCCTGAGCCACCCTGCGCGCCTGAACCGCCTCCAAGCAGCCCTGAGCTGTCGCTCGAGCCGCAGCCAGTGGCCAGCAGACTCAACAGCGAAACGCTCCACGCGACTCTGGAACCATACTTCAGAGACCCGGAAACCATTTTAGGTTTATAGCATTCGCCGCAGGCCCCGGGAACATCGGAACGCTCACAGCCAGCGACCACTCGGGCAATTCAGCAGGTTTCCCTCGTGCTTGCGACATCGAAGCAGAACTTGGTGGCCTGACTGCACAGCGCGCGCGCAGCGCAGCATTGCCGGAAGGTTTCGCGCAGGAGCTGCAGCGATCCACGCCAAGCTAAAATTCCCCACGGCAATATTTGGTACTGATCCTTCGCGAGGCGGTCGGCGGTGTCCAGCGCGACCTAGGAACCTTCGCCAGCGACCACTCTTGGACCACGGAGAGCTTCCTCTTTTTGGGGGAGGTCCTCCGCTCAGGCGCGGGCTCCGGTCCAATCAGCTGTCAAGCTCAAGTGCGAAGATTCCGTCCCTCCGCACCGCTTCAGATCGACGACGGCTCGGGTGGTATCCGCGTCAGCAGACGGCCGTGTCCGCTCAGCACAGCGCCGTGAGGTCGCGAAGATTCCGCCTCACTTTGTGCGCGTCTACGGCTGGAAACGCGTGGATTCAAGCCGGCGTCACGAGCCTGGTGTTCCCACGTCACGCCTTGTGGCAGCCTCTCGGGCCTTGCTTGGGGCGGTGACGGCGCGCGCGCCGTAGATCGTAGAGGAGCCAGGCAGAATCGACGACGCGGCGTCGAAATCGCGACGCGAATCGAGATCACTCGCCACCTTCATACGTTGCGAATCGAGAGATGCAGGAATTCCTCGCAGCCAGCCTTAGCTACCCAACCGTGATCTTCAGCGCGCTGATGGTCGCGATGCTCCTGTATTGGCTGCTGGTGATCGTGGGCGCCGTGGGCCTGGACTTACTGGGTGGCCACGATCACGCGCTCGAAATCGACGGGCATCACTTGGACGCAATGGACGCCGCTGAGGCTCCCAGTGCGTTTCGACTACGCCAGGTGCCGGTCACGGTCGCCGTGTCGTTGCTCACGTTCTACAACTGGTTGCTCTGCCATCTCGGTAGCCACTACCTAATTCCGCACGTCAACTTCCTAAATCGGGGAATCGCGGCGACGATCCTGCTGTTCCTGAGTCTGATCGTCGGCTTCTTGCTCACGAAGCTCAGCGTGGTTCCACTGGCTCCGCTTTTCCACACGCACCAAGCCACACGCCGCAGAGAGCTCGTGGGCGAAATCGTGACGGTGCGCACTGGGCGCGTCGACAGGAAATACGGACAGGCGTTGCTCGACGATGACGAGCACGCGCTCCTGCTGGAGGTGCGCTGCGATCCGACGACTGCACTAAAGCGCGGGCAGCGCGTGATGATCATTTCGGTGGACGATGAAGCCGGCAGCTATGAAGTCGAGCCGGTAGAAGACCTACTTGGAGATTCTCCACGGAAACGCCTTGAGGGCTGAGCCGAGGATGTGACCCGTGTGCGTCGATATCGACACGGGGTGAGAGTGAGGAAATGCGATGAACTTCGAACTTTCAACGCTACTGGCTGGGGCAGGCGCCCTGGTGGTGTTCGTGGTCGGTGCCCTACTGATCATCACGCGCTTCTATCGCAAGGTCGATCAGGGCAAGGCGCTGATCGTCAACACGATGCGAGCCGAGCCGACGGTGACCTTCACCGGCAAAGTGGTCATCCCGGTGTTCCACCGCGCGGAGGTGATGGACATCTCCGTGAAGACCATCGAGCTAGACCGTCGAGGGCAAGAGGGCCTCATCTGTGCGGACAATATCCGTGCAGATATCAAGGTGACCTTCTTCGTGCGTGTCAACAAGACCGCGGAGGACGTGCTCAAGGTCGCACAGTCGATCGGTTGCGAGCGCGCGAGCTCGCAAAACACCCTCGAGCAGCTGTTCAACGCAAAGTTCGGCGAAGCGCTGAAGACGGTCGGCAAGTGGCTCGAGTTCGAGGAGCTGTACACGAAACGTGAAGAGTTCCGTGACCGCATCATCGAGGTCATCGGCAAGGACCTGAACGGCTACGTGTTGGAAGACGCCGCGATCGACTACCTCGAGCAAACCGCGCTCGACTCCCTGGACCCATCAAACATCCTCGATGCCCAAGGTATCCGGAAGATCACCGAGATCACCGCGGCGATGAACGTCAAGACGAACTCCCTGAAGCAGGAAGAGCGGAAGGCGATCAAGAAGCAGAACGTGGAGGCTCAGGAGGCCATCCTGGAGCTCGAGCGGCAGCAGGCCGACGCCGAAGCCAAGCAGGCGCGCGAGATCGCGACCCTGCGCGCGCGCGAGGAGGCCGAGACGCTCAAGGTCCAAGCCGAAGAGCGCAAGAAGCACGAGCTCGCCCGTCTGAAGCAGGAAGAGGAAGTCTCGGTCCAGGCGGAGAACAAGCAACGCCAGGTCGAGGTCGCCCAGAAGAACCGGGAACGCGTGATCGCCGTGGAGAGCGAGCGCGTGGAGAAGGAGCGCGCACTCGAGGCAATTGGACGCGAGCGCGAAGTCGAGCTGCAGCGCATCGACAAAGAGAAGGCCCTCGAGGTCGAACGCAAGGCCATCGCCGACGTCATTGCCGCAAGGATCGCCGTTGAGAAGAGCGTGGCTGAGGAAGAGGAGCGAATCAAGGATCTGCGGGTGGTGGCCGAGGCCAAGCGCCTGAAGGAGTCCACGGTGATCGCCGCCGAGGCAGCCGCGCAAGAGAAGGTCACCCACAAGGTGAAGGAAGCCGAAGCAGACGAACAGGTCGCGAAGCACACCGCGAAGCGCACGCTGACCCTCGCAGAAGCGGACCTCGAGGCCTCCGACAAGCAAGCGCGCGCCAAGATCCGCCTCGCAGAAGGCATTCAGGCCGAGGCGGCAGCCCAAGGCCTGGCAAACGTCAAGGTCAAGGAGGCGGATGCAGTCGCTGTGGAGAAGCTCGGAACCGCCAACGCACGGGTAGCCCTCGAGACCGCCCAGGCGGAGGCACGTGGCCTGGAAGAAAAGGGCATGGTGGAGATCAAGCTCAAGAACGCTGAAGCCGAGGCCATCGAACGCCAAGGCAAGGCCAACGCCGATGCGTCGCGTCAGATGTTCCTTGCGGAAGCGCAGGGCGCGGAGAGCAAAGGTCTAGCCGAGGCGAAGATCAAGGAGGCAGACGCCGCCGCGACAGAGAAGCTCGGCACCGCTCAGGCAGTGGCCATTCGGGAGAAGATGTCTGCGGAGGCCGCCGGCCTCGAGCAGAAGGCGGGTGCCATGAAGGCCCTCGATCCCGAGAGTCGCGCGCACGAGGAGTACCGGATTCGTCTGGAGCAACAGAAGGAGCTCGCGCTGGCGGCGATCCAGAGCCGGATCGCGGTCGCCGAGAGGCAAGCCGACGTCATGGGCTCAGCGATGGGGCACGCGAAGATCAACATCGTCGGCGGCGACGGCCAGTTCCTCGATCGGTTCTTCAAGGCAGTAAGCCTGGGTGCTGCAGTCGATGGCGCAGTCGACCAGAGCGAGCTCTTGAAGAGCTCCGTGAGAGAGTACCTGGACGGAGACGCGAGCCTGCGAAGCGATGTCAAAGACATCCTCGCCGGCCCCGGCTTCAATACCGAAGCGCTCAAGAACCTCTCGATCGTCGGGGCGCTGCACAAGCTGATGGGTGAGCTGGACCACGCGCAGCGTCCGAAGGTGGAGCAGCTGGTGCAACACGCCAAGGATTTGGGCCTCGGTTGA
>JBFXBK010000219.1:0-14551 GCA_050183255.1 Polyangiaceae bacterium
GGCCGCCCGCGCTACAGCGCGCATGGAACGCCCGGAAACGCGCCTGTCACCCGCGAATCACGCAACGAAAACAGCAGAAAATTCTCCCCTGCACGCGCCGTCCGCGGTGCTCAGGTTCAACGCCAGAGCCAAAATCCAGCGCTTCCATTCCCACGAAATCCACTCGGATTCCCGCTGCGAATGGAGGGAAGAAATTAACCGCGCGGAAGCATCGATTTGGCTTTGACGGACTGGGACCCCTAAGCTACCTGCCCGGCATGCGCACACAACTCGCACTCCTCCTCTCACTCGCAGCCCTCGCCCTCGGGGGCTGTTCCACCGCCAGCCTCACCGCCGAGGGCGCCAAAGTCGCCCCCACCCGCGATCCGCTCCCCGAGAGCTGCAAGAACGTCGGCATGGTCGTTGGCAAGGGCGGCGGCACCTTCGGTGGCGGTCTGGTCAGCAACGAAGACCTCATCGAGTACGCCATGAACGATCTGCGGAACAAGACCGCGGAGCTCGGTGGCACTCACGTCCGCAACGACCCGCCTCAGCTGGGTAGCGGTGACGGCGACACCACGACGGTGACGATCACTGGGACTGCCTACAAGTGCCCCGGGGCTGGCGCCGCGTCCGGGGTTCAGGTCATCCAGAACTTCTGATCCGCCGTTCGGTTGGGCGCTGATAGTCAGGGACCGGACGGCTGCAATCACCTCCGCAGCCCTCCCGGTCCCTGCTCGATCTTTCTTCCACTTTTTCTGCGACAACTCCCGAGGAACTCCATCCCGGGGAAAAGGCCCCTTCCTTCTCTTCTCTCGGGCCTCGGAGTTCCTATGTCGCACGCTTCCATTCGCCTAATCCGTTGCTCCCTGCCGCGCCTGGGCGCCTGTGCTGTGGGCCTTTGCTTTGGTCTCGTGAGCGGCGCAGCCAGCGCCGCGGATGAGCCCACGCCCGATGCCGCTACAGCGCATGACGCGCCGGACGCCGCTCCTCACCCCCAAACTAGCCCGAGAGGGAGTACGCAGTCACCGTGGGACTATAGCGGTGAGATTGGCGTGCCGAAGCTCGCCAGCGACGACTTCAAGCTCGTTGGTGGGGGAGAGGTTGGTTACCACAAGGAAACGTGGGGGATAGCGGCGGAGCTCGCTTTTGCGTCCTACGCCACGAGCTCGGATCAAGCCTTCAACTCCACGTCGCGCAACTCGTTTGGCATCAACGGCGAATGGGCTTTGAGCGAGCCACACGCGCCGACTCAACTCTCGCTTCAGGGTGAGCTGAAGTACGCCTCGTACGCCACGGTGTACATTCCCATCGACCCGAACGCCGGCGATCTGCTGAGCGAGTTCTCCGGCATGAGTCGACTGTCTGCGTTGCTGGGCGTCGAGCGCCAGGTGGACCCGGCGTTTGCTCTGCTCGGCGCCGTGGGTGTCGGATTTCAGAGCGAGAGTTACTCCGCGTCTTCGGACTCGGGCATCGAAGCCAGCACCTCGGGCTCTGCCCGCTTCCTGGGACGCGTCGGCGCGAACTACGCGCTGATGCCTGGCACCGTGAGCCTGCGCCTGCGCTCGGAGCTGAGCTACGCGTCCGTCACACGCACCCAGTTCGCGGTCAACACCGACGACCTGGCAGCAGCGCCCACGCCGGAGAGCTTCAAGTTGATCGAAGCCAACAATCGACTCTTCGGCGATCTAGAGATGGCGTCGTTCGCGGGCATCGTGCCCAGCGTGTTCGTCGGCCTCGATGTGTTCGCGATGACGGGCGATGCAGGCTCGACGTCGACGCTCATCCCCTTGGCGGGCGTTGGCTTGTCAAACTGGTAGTCCGCGGACAACTATTTCCGCGGGGCATCAAAATCGCCCAGCGGCGACCGGACCGTTGCGATTGAAGCCAACCCCAACCTGGGAGTTCCCTTCGAAGACGAAGCTCGAGACGATGAGTCCGGCGCCCAGCGTCTGGATCGCACCATCGAAGACCAGCGCCCAGTCGAGGCTCCGGTCCTTGCAGTATTCGTCACGCGTCCCGTAGCCACCGTCAGCTCCGCCACCGACGCAGCCGTTGTCCGCTTCAGAGCGCGCCCCGAGGGCAACGAACGGACCGGCCACCGGGAGCCACAGCCAGTGGGTGGCCGACTCGTCTCGATGCTTGTAGGCCAAGCCACCAGCGACGGCGTAGCCCGCCCCCAGCGCGAACACACCACCCCACAGCGCGGGGCGCGGCGGGGCTGAATGCGCTGTGGGCTCGAGTGTGCTCTGAGCCATGGCGTGGCTGGCCAAGAGTGAGATCCCGATCGTCACCGGAACTGCACGGAAGCGCTTCACACGCTCAGTCTGCCACGACTCTGCCCAGACATCAGCCAGGAGCAGAGCGGGTCGAGTTCATGGACACTCGTAGGCGCCAAAGGCTGTGGGATCCTTGCGGGAAACGCCAAGCGCGTCGACGTCCAGGGGCGCGGCGCCACGCGCGATCCCGCCGCACACGCTGCTGGAGGAGCTGGGCCTCGAGTCCGCGTCGAGGTTGAGCACGCCAGTCACTCCGGTTGGATCTGCGTCAGGCGCCGTGGCGCTGCCCCAGTGGTTCTTCTGCCCGTCGAACCCAACCTCGGCCTGCATGGCGTCCTCACCGGCGCATGTGGCGTGGCTCGCGGTGATGATGTTGCCTTGCAGCGTCCCGTCCAGGGCAATGGCCAGATCGCTCGAGCCAACACCACACTCCGCGTCAAGCACGGTGTTGTGCAGCAGCCTCACGCTCGACTGGGTGGGACTGCGGTTGAACTGATAGGCAAAGTACCGCGCGGAACTGATCACATTGTCAAAGACGGTCACCGTGGGGCTCGTGTCGCAGGCGTCACACCCCTCCAGCCGCACGTAGTTGACGACAGCGGCTGCGGAGTTGCCGTAGTCCTCGATCTGCTCGTCCCGCGCCTCGGAGACCACCAGCACGTACACGATGTCTTCGAACTGATTGAAGCGCACGGTGCGACTGCTGACTTCACTGGCGTTGCTGGTGCCCATACCGAAGTGATGCACATAGTTGCCTGTTACTTCATAGCTGGTCTCGCCATTCGCGCTGGCAATAGCCTCTCTATACAGCTGGTCTGACCACAGCTCGCTGCCGATCAGCGCCACCTGCTTGGATGCAACGATGATCAGCCCGCTGCCACCACCAGCGTGCAGCTTCAGGTTCGCCAGGCGCACGAAGTTCTGTTTCACGACCACGACATCGGCAGGATTCTGGAAGGTGACTTCTTCCCCAGGGAAACCAACGATCTGCACCGGATTGTTGCTGGTCGCGGTCGAGGTCAACTCGACGCTCCAGGCGCAGTTCTCCCCATTCGCACAAGCCTCCATGTTCTGGTTGTAGCTGCCTGCCCGCAGATACACGAGATCGCCCGGAGAGTAGAGCGCCTTCAGACCCGACAGGCTAGTAGGGGTTGCGAGGCTCCCATCGCCTGTTCCCGAGGGGCCGACGTACAGGATCTTTCGCTGGGTGGTCACGAGCGGGAGCTGGTTACTCACCTGGTTTCCGCTACTGACGACCTCCAGCGTTCCCACCACTGCGGGAGTTCCCGCGGGGATCTGCGCGACCACCTTGCTCATCCCGCGGTAGGCCGCGCCGCCCCAGCTCTTTACCGTCAAGTCACTCCCGGCGAAGGTGACTCGGCCCTGGGTGCTGCCAAGATCGAGACCGTAGATGGTTACGAGTGCGCCGCCGCCATCCGGCCCGCCACTGACTGGCGCGTGCGTAATATCCGTATAGAAAATACGTGGCGCCGGCTCAGTCGGCGCTCCACCAGTTCCCGCGCTGCTTGCGGCTCCTGCTTCACCCGCGACTCCGGCGCTACCGGCTGCACCGCTGCCGCCCGCGCCGCCGCCCGCTCCGGTTCCACCACTTGCGGTGCTGCCGCCCGAGCCCGCGCTACCACCAGACCCGACGCTACCGCTCGAACCGGCGGCACCCGCACCGCCAGCCGCTATGCTGCCGCTCACGGGGTCACCGATCAGAGGGTTGCAACCAGTCAGCACAAGAACGCTCAGCGCGTAACAAAGCCATCGATTCACAGTCATTGTTTCGGGCCCAATGGGAAGCACACCTCGCACACCGGGGCACGCACTCAATCGCGGCAGCCCGCCTGCACATTTCCGTGCAGCTAGATGTGCAGCGTCTACACCACCATCACTGACAGGAGCGTTGGCCAGCCAAACTCACCACCGCCGGGAGAAAGCGCTGGAACGCGGACGGAGGGCGCTTGGCCGGACGCGACGCTGGAAACACGCTCCAGCCTTCCTGACGCTCGCTCGCATTGTTCGTTCACTCCGACCGGCGCGCTCTTCCTCACTGCGATCTGTGAGTGCTCGCCGTTCCCAAGAGTTCTGGATGTGTTCAGCTCGCCGCTGGAATCAGCGTGTTCGCAGACTGGCGGTCACCGGTCCTACGGACACTCGTAGGCGCCAAAGGCTGTGGGATCCTTGCGCGAAACGCCAAGCGCGTCGACGTCCAGGGGCGCGGTGCCGCGCGCGATCCCGCCGCACACGCTGCTGGAGGCGTTGGGCTTGGAGTCCGCGTCAAGGTTCAGCGCGCCAGTCACTCCGGTTGGATCTGCGTCAGGCGCCGTGGCGCTGCCCCAGTGGTTCTTCTGGCCATCGAAGGCCACGACGTTCGTCGTGAGGGCGGTGTCGTCGGTGCAGGTGACTCGCGTGGAGCTGACGACGTTGCCTTGAACCGTCGCGTCCACGGCGATCGCTGGATCGCTCGAGCCAACGCCGCACTGGGCGTCCGTCACGGTGTTGTGGAGCAAGCTCACGCTGGGCTGGGTGCTATTGGCGCCGAACTGGAATGCGAAATACCGCGCGGAACCGATGATGTTGTTGAAGGCGTTCACGGTCGGCGCACCGGGGGGCGTCGAGCAAGCGTCGTTGGCCCCGCAACCGAGCAACCAGGCGTAGATGCCGATGGTGGTCGCTGAGTTGCCGTAGTCGTCGATTTGCTCGTTCAACGTCAGGTCGACCTCGAGCACGCGCTCGATCTGCTCGAACTGATTGAAGCGCACTGTCCGGCTGCTGACCGGGCTGAAGTTGATGGTGCCGGATGCAAAATGATGGATGTAGTTGCCCGTCACCTCATAATCGCTCTCACCGCCAGTGCTGCCGATGGCGGTCATGTAGCCCATGTCAGCCCAAAGCTCGCTACCGACCAGCGCGACCTTCTTGGCGTCGATCATCACGAGCGCGGCACCAGAGCCTACGTGCAGCTTCAGGTTTGCGAGCCGCAGGAAGCTCTGACGCACGACGAGGGCATCCGCCGCGTTGTGAAAGGTGACTTCTTCCCCAGGGAAACCCACAATCTGGACTGGGTTGGCACTGGTCGACGTTGACGTCAGATCGACACTCCACGCGCAGTTGTCACCGTTCGAACAGTTCGGGATGTCCTGGTCGTAGTTGCCCGCCCGCAAATAGACCAGATCACCAGGAGAATAGAGCGCCTTCAAGCCCGATAGGCTGGTAGGGGTCCCGAAACTCCCATCGCCAGTACCTGAGGGGCTGACGTACAGGATCTTGCGCTGAGTGGTCACCAGCTGGAGCTGGTTACTTACCTGATTCCCGGAGCTGATGACCTCCAGCTGCCCCGCCATCGCGGAAGTTCCCGCCGGGATCTGAGCGACAACCTTGCGCATGCCGCGATAGGCCGCGGTGCCCCAGATCTTCACGGTCAAGTCGCTGCCCTCGAACGTCACACGGCCTTGCGTCCCGCCCAGGTCTAGACCGTAGATGGTGACGAGCGCGCCGCCGACATCCGGCCCGCCGCTGACCGGCGCATGGGTAATATCCGTGTAGAAAATACGCGGGATCGGTCCGGTGGGTTCGGTGCCACCGCTGCCGCCAGCGCCCGCGCTGCCTGCCGCGCCACCGCTGCTAGCCGCGCCGGTTCCACCGCTTGCGGTGCTGCCTCCACTGCCGCTCACACCAGCACTGCCGCCGACACCAGCACTGCCGCTCACGCCAGCACTGCCGCTCACGCCAGCACTGCCGCTCACGCCAGCACTGCCGCTCATGCCGGAGCTGCCGCCGGCTCCGCCTGCGCTGGCCGAACTCGTCGCGCCGTCACCGATCAGAGAGTTACAGCCAGTCAGCGACAAGACACTGAGTGCGAAACCAAGCTTTCGAGTCGAAGTCATCTTCACTCCAATGGGTCGCACATCTCCCGCACGAGAGCACGAACTCAATCGAGTCTGCGACCCATGGGCATTTCCGTACAGCTAGATGTCTAGTCTCGATCACGCGTTCACCAACGAGGCGTTTGGCTAAGAGGGAACTGCGGTTTCTCCTGACGAAGTGCCGAGATCGCCGCTAGCGAGCGCTTGGCCGAATGCTACGTTTGGAGGCTCGCTCCAACCTCTCCTCATCCTGGCTCGCGTTGGCTGGTTCGCCTTGGTTGGGGGACGGTCGAGTCTTGGACGCCATCGCTCACGTCGGCCAGCGCGTGCGGGGCGGTCGCGCAGCTGCGCCGTCATCAGGGTTGCGCAGTGATCAGGCAGCGCAGTGATCCGCTTGCACAACAAGCAGTGCAGCCTTGCACAGTCTGTGAAGTGCACTGCTTGTGCAGCTCTGACATCTTGGCAGTACCTGCGCGACGTACCTGATCAGCCTCAAAAGCTCTGATACACCAAAGCGGTGAGCGGCTTTACTGTATGGCAATGGCGAGTCGCGACAGCGGGGATGCTACTGTGTAGTTCTCTGGTAGTCGCGGGTTGTAGTGAAGGCAACCTCGAACAACGCTCGATCACCCAAAGTGACGAAGCGCTCCAGGTGGCTGTTCCTCCGGGATACAAGCTACGCCAGCTCGCAGCGCCCGCGGTGCGCTTCAGCATGCCTGAAGGGCTCAGCCTCAAGGTGGAGAGCTTCGATCCGACGCTGCCGGCGCAGAAGTTCCGCCACGAGCTGATGCTGATCGACGATCAGAACATCCAGGTGATGATTCACGTCTGGGACAACCCGAAGCACCTCGAAGTCCAGGACTGGTTTCAGCTGTACATGTCGGGCTTCATCACCGAGAAGAGCTCACTCCGTCAGACACGGGTGACCCCACAACATTTCCCTGCGGTTGTACTCGAGGAGCCCGCGTCGGAGCAGGCTGCTTCCCAGGAGCTCACGGTGTTCGCCACGCGGGACCACGTGTACAGCATCACCTGCATCGACCCGGTCTCGAATCCCCCAGCAAAGAAGCTGTTTGATCACGTCGTGGAGAGCTTTGCGCCGCTAGCCTCGGGAACCAGTGCAGCCACGGAGGCACAGCCATGAGCCCGCTCAAGCGCTTCTACGCTGTGGCCCTTGGCCTTGTGGTGCTTACCCTCACCCCCCAAGCACACGCGGCCTTCAGCTGTGGTGGCCAGTCACACCAAAATACGTGCGGAAACTCTACCAACATCTATCCGTGTTGCGACAACGGCGGCAACTGCACCTGGTGGGCGTGGGAGATGGTGTGCCGCAACTGGAACCTGTCCCTGGTCAACTGGGGCAACGCCAACACCTGGGCATCCCACGCGGCGCTGGATCCGCGCTTCGACATCGTCAACTACCCGGTGACGGGCGCCATCGCGACCAGCACCTTGGGCACGTATGGCCACGTGGCGTGGGTCACGTCGCCGGCGAGCGGCGGCTCCCAGGTCACCGTGACAGAAGAGAACTGCTGCTCGGGTTGCGCGCCCGGCGTACGCACCATCACGTACAGCGCGTCCAAGTTCAACAGCGGCTACGTGGTGCGCAAAGGCACGCTGTGCGACTGCAGTAGCGGCCAAACCCAAACCGAAGACTGCGGCGGCTGCGGCGCTCACACGCGCACCTGCGGCAGCAACTGCAAGTGGGAGAACTGGGGCGCGTGCAAAGGCCCCGCAGAAACCTGCGACGGCGTCGACAACGACTGCGATGGTCAGGTCGACGAGAACCTCGAGCGCGAGTGCGGCAGTGACGTGGGTGAGTGCCGAAAAGGCGTACAGACCTGCGGCGGCGGCGACTGGGGCAGCTGCGAAGGCGGCGTGAAGCCGCAGTTCGAAGCGTGTGACGATAAGGACAACGACTGCGACGGTGAGGTCGACGAAGACCAAGTGTGCGAACTGGAAGAAGCCTGGCAGGCGGCGCTGTTCGACAGCGGCACCCACAGCGACTTGAACGGCGACGGCGGCGCCGACGTGTGCGCGCTGAGCGACGCCGGCATCACGTGTTCGATTTCCTACGGAAACGGCTTCAAGCCAACGCCCGACATTGGGCTACACGACGCGGACCTGTCAGCGCCGGGGGTCTTCTCCACCTTGCGCATGGGCGACATCACCGGTGACGGGCGCGCCGATGTGTGCGTGCGGCTCCCAACTGGCATGCGCTGCTGGATGGGCACGGAGTCTGGCCTCGGAGACTCGATACTGGGGCCGAACCTGACCGACGCCGAGGGCTGGGGGGAGACGCGCTATTTCAGCGCGATTCGCCTCGCGGACATCAACGGCGACGGCAAAGCGGACCTGTGCGCCCGGGGCAAAGACGGCTTGGCCTGCTACCCGAGCCTGGGTGACAGCTTCGGCGACGCGCGTATCCTCGCGGCACTGAGCGACGCAGCCGGCTTCGACGACGTGAACCGCTACGGCACGCTGCGACTCGGTGACGTCAACGGCGACGGCAAGAGCGACGTGTGCGGCCGAGAGGCTCAAGGCATGTCTTGCTGGCTCGCCAGCGACGCGGGCTTCGTCGAGCGCATCGCCGGGCCCGACTGGAGCGACGAGGCGGGCTGGAGCGACTGGCACAGCTGGAGCACGATTCGCCTGGCCGATGTAAACGCTGACGGTCGCGCCGACTTGTGCGCTCGGGAGTCCGAGGCGCTTCGTTGCTACCTGTTCGATGGCACCGCCTTCAGCAAGCGCCTGGACGGCCCCGCCTTGCCTGCTCCAGGCATGCAGTCACGCTCCGCCCTCGCGTCCATTCGCATGGCGGACCTGGACGGCGACGGAAAGAGCGACTTCTGCGTCGCGAGCGCAACCGGCATGGACTGCTGGCTGGCGACCGACGGCGGCTTCGATCGCCAGGTGCTGGGCCCCAAGCTGCCTGCGAGTGACGGCTGGGAGAACCCCGATAGCTACCGCACGCTGCGCTTCGGCGACATCAACGGAGATAACCGCGCGGATATTTGTGGGCGAGCAAACCGCGGCTTCGTCTGCTGGCCCTACGAAGGCGGCGGCTTTGGCTGGGAACTGGCAGGCCCCACGTGGAGCGACGCCCAAGGGTGGAACGTGCCTGAGCGTTACCAGTCCATTCGCCTGGCCGGAAGTTTTGGCGGGGGTGAGGTCGGGCCACACGGCAACGCGGGCACCGGAGGCACGGCGAACGACCCGAACGCTGGCAGCGGTGGGGGCCAAGCGGCAGCCACAGCGAGCGACAGCAGTTGCAGCTGTCGCCTGCCGGGCAAGTCTACACACGCTTCGGCTCCCTGGGCCGCGTTGCTCGGTGCGCTCTGGCTAGGTGTCGCGCGACGCCGCCGAAAGGCTCACTGAGCATCCTCAACGAAGCGCAGCCCCGCATCGGTCAAGGCGACCTTCAGCGCATCCGCATCGACGCCGCTGCGCAATGTCTCCGGTAGCAACATGAAGGCTGCCATCACTTCGTGCGCACGCTGGGGCGCGCTGACTTGCCACAACACGCTCGCGCCCTCGCGGTGAATCGAAAAACGGAAGAACGGGCAGCACGCTTGCTCGTTCGCGGCGATCGATCGCACCTGTGCTTCGACCTCGGCTGTTTCTGCACGGAAGTACCAGATGAAGCTCCCAGGCCGTGGCACTGTCCGCTCGAGATGGACGAAGAGGGCGCGAAAGTCCGCCAGGCGCTGCTCTTGCGCCTCACGGCCCGCCAGCAGGCACACCAGCGGCTCTTCGCAACTCTCAGCACACCCGCACTCGCTCGGGGTCTCCATCAGGGATTCTCCAGGGCGCAGCTCGCACCAGCGCATGCGCTCCCCGTCTGACGCTGGATGCGCCGGACGAGCCAGGTCGTCACCGCGAACGCGATCACGAATGCGGATCCACCAAGTAGCAGCTCCGACCCGGCACCCAGCAGGGATCCGACGCCAGCCGCAGCGCCCGCCCCGAGCACAGCCGTCAGCAGCGCCGGCAACGCGCACGCCGCGCTGCAAGCGACGATCCCCGCACAAGCTGCAATGCCCACTCGGCGGGTGAGCTGACCGCGCTTGGCTGAACTGGGCGTCGCTTGGCTTAGATTCGCTGAATTCATGAGATCCCTTTCAGTGTTCACTCCAGCGTTGGAGCGTTAGGAACCCGTACTAGGCAGCGCGCCCTCGACTCGTGACGGGACGGCAGAAGATTTTCTTGGTCACGCTCGTCGGGCTGGCGCCTAACGTAGCGGGCTCGAGCAAGCACTTCGGGTCCGCCCCTGACGACAGCCCCTGAGTCCATGACCCCCGCTCGACGCACCCTGATTCACGCCGCGATGGTCCGCCTCGCCGACGGCGATCGCAGCGCGTTCGATGTGCTCCTGGATGAACTCTGGCCCGTCATCCTGTCCTTCGCTGAGCGAGGGGTGGGGCGCGGCGCCGACGCGGAGGACATCGCTCAGGAGGTCTTCTACAAGGTGTGTGCGCGCATCTCGGACTTCGACACCAGCCGGGACGGCCTGGCGTGGGTATTTGGGATCACCAGCTACGAGATCTTGACCCATCGCCGACGCGTCCAACGCCGACGTGAAGTCTACGACGAAGGCTCACTGGACTTTCAAGTCGACCAGAGTGGCTCCCAAGAAGACCGCCTGCTGAGCGCGGAAATGGCACACGCCTTCCAGGCAGCCGTCGGTTGCCTCACGGAACAAGATCGAGTGTCGCTCGGCCTGGATCTCGCGGGGTTTGGGGGTGAGGGTGCGCCAAGCGGCGCCACCCAACGCAAACGCAAGCAGCGGGCGCTGGAGCGCCTGCGAGGGCTGTGGAGGCGAATGTATGGTGAATCGTGACCACCTACGGCGCGCCGGGCTCCGGTCGTACGAGCTCGGCCGGCTGCGTAGCGCCTCGCGAGCGGCGTGGCTGCTCGTCCCGGTTGGGCTACTCTGTGCTGTCTGGACCGGCGCTCACGAGCGCTGCGCGTGCGCTGCCACGCTGCTGCTGACGCTCAGCGTCTATCTACGTTGGCGCGATCGCCAGGGAAATGATTCCGTGCGGCAAGGTCTTCAGGCCGGCGCGCTCCCGTTGGCCATCGGTCTCCTGGTGGCGCGGCTGGCGCCGGAGTGCGCGACGGCCCCGCTGGTGTCTTGGTGTACCGCGCTGAGCATTGGATTCGGCGCACCTGCTGGCTTGTGGCTGGGCTACCGGCTGGTCACAGGTCAGCAACACCTCGGCGCCTGGTGCGCCGGCGGCGGTGTCGCCGTGCTCGCCGCGAGCCTCGGCTGCATGGGCCTCGGCGTTGCTGGCCTGCTTGGAGTCAGCGCGGGATTGCTACTCGGCTTGCTCTCCTCGAGCGCGCTCGCGCGGAGCGCGGGATGACAAGCGCTTCAAGACAACCAAGCGACTCGATTCTCACCCTTCTGTGGACCGATACCGCGGCGCCGCAGATCCACTGAGTGCTCACGGTGATGTCGCCGCAGCACAGGTCCACTGCGCGGGGTACATCACGGCGCCCTCGTCGTGTCCTGGCCCAGTGCGCGATGGCTCCGAGAGTCCCACCTCCCAGATACTCCCGCTGTACGCACCTTCGCCCTCGAGCTTCAGATAGAGCGTGCTGCTGGTCGACGCCCAGGAGCGATTGAACTGGAAATCGTAATCGGGCAGTTCCTCTCCCCGAATGTCGAGCTTTGCGCCACCACCCTGCTCAGTCAGGCTGATTGTGGGGTGAAAGCTGTGCACGATCCCCGCATCGGAAGTTTCCACGCGTAGCTCAACAGCGACGTCGAGTGAGGATATGCACTCCGGGTCAAACGACACCTCATCGCCCTCCCATTCTCGCCGCCGGAACACCGCGGAGTCACCGACCGGGATGATTTCGATATCCGCAAGGATCTTTCCACCGCGCGGCTTCATCGTCGCTGGCTGAATAGGCGGATACCAGGTCCACTCGCAGGTTCGTTTGCCTAGAAAAGGCTGGAGCCCCTCGGCAGCGGAAAAGCCGAGAGCACTCGAATCGTTCATGCCGGCGGCAGTCTCATCGACCTTGCAGCCCAAGGCGGTGTCCTCTGATCCCCCACAGCCGATCAGGAATAGCGAAAGCCCGAACGCACCCAACTCGAAGCGCCATCCCACGCGAGCAGTCTAGCTCATCTGGCGTACCGCGCACAGCGACCTCACGGAAGCAACGCGCGGCTCCCTCGCCTATCCATCCACACGCTCGCGGATCCACTCCGTAACCGCGCTCACTACACCATCGGGCTGCTTCGCCCAACCGGCGTGCCCCAGGTACTCGCCTTGCTCCGCTGAGCCGAGCACCCGCTGCTCGACCTGGGCGGCCTTGAAGGGACTCACGGCGCGACGGAGCGCGCCTGCAGAGACCAAGTCGTCGCGCTCGAAGGCGAGGGACAACACGGGACCCGTGAAGCGGGCCGTCATTTCCTCGGGGTTACGCACACGCCCAGTATCGAACTTGCCTGCGCGCGCCCAGGCGCTCCACTGGCGCATCAGCGTGCGCGCTTCATCGCCGCCAAACCCAAAGCGCGTGCCCGGATAGTACCCAAGCATCCGCGTTACTGCAGGCATCAGTGAGATGAGCAGACGCACGCGGGCGCGACTCTTCAGTGGATAGTCCCGAAAGTACGGAAACGCGCAGGCCAGGTGCAGCACGGCGGATACGCGCTCCAGGTGCCGGCCAGACGCGATCGTCGCGAGGTGGCCACCCAGGCTGTGCCCCGCGAGCACCAACGGCACCCCAGGACATCGCTCAGCAAGCCAGTCGAGCGCAGGCGGGATATCCAACTCCAGGATATCGTCTAGCCCGAAGTCGTCGCCCCGCTTCGGCTTCAGGGCGCTGCGACCATGCCCACGCTGCTCCATCACGCACGCGGCGACCCCATGCGCTGCTAGGCCAGCGGCGAACTTGTCGTACAAACTCGCGCGGATCCCCAGCGCTGGTAGCAACAGCATGCAAGCCCGCAACTCTTGATCCACAGGGAACCAATTGATCGGGACCTGCACGGCGTCCAACGCGCTGAGCTCCAGCTCGGATTTCATGGCAACCGGCGTGGTAGCACATCGACCACCGGACGGACCATTACGTCTGAGGTAAGCGCAGACAGCACTACTGAGCCATGATATGCTGCAGAATGCTCCGAGCGGATCGCATTTCCACGCGCGGCAAAACGCTGCTCCAGTGCATGCTCTTCAGCGCGGCTCTGGTGGGATGCACCGAAGAACCCCAGCCGGTGGCCGAAACGGCGAAGGACTGCGGCGGCAAAGACTGCGGCGACGCGGGACACGGCAAGTTCGAGTGTGTGAACCACCGCTGTGAGCTCAAGTGTAGTGAAGGCTTCGGGCGCTGTGCCGATGACACGGCGTGTGAGACGCCGCTCCAGACATCGAGAGACCACTGCGGTGCGTGCGACAAGGACTGCTCAGAGGGTTACTGCCAGGAGGGCAAATGCGTTGAGCCCAAGGTCCAGGCGAAAGACCTGGCAGGGGTCGAGTCGGTATCTCAACTGGGAGACGAGCTGCGCCTCATCAAGGCAGGCACCCACTTTGAACGGGCAAGCTACGTTCGGTTGTCCAACGGAGAGCTCGAGCCCGTCGAAAGAACGAGGATCATGCCTGGAGCGTACGCGGATGGTACGTTCTTCGGCTGTGAGTCGCCGCTCGAGGGAGACACCTGTCAGCTGTCCCGTGAATCGGCTGACCACAAGCAGTCGACCAAGATCACCAAGCTCGATCGCGTTCAGCTGCAGTCCATGGCGGTGGATGGTGAATCACTCTACGTGGGCGTCGAACTCGGTGACGACGACCCGTCAGGAGTGATGCGCATCTTGCAAGTTTCATTGCCGAGCGGCAACGTTACCAAGGTTTATGACGTCCGTGGACCCCTGGGTGGCATGGCTGCGTACCAGGGCAACGTCTTCTGGTGCGAATCGCATCAGCTCAAGGTACTACGCGTCGGCTCCAGAGAGCCGGCGTTGCTCGCCACCAAGTGCGGCGACTTGCAGACTCACGAAGGTTTCGTCTACTTCATGGATGCGTCTGCGCTCTTCCGTGTCCCGCTCCAGGGCGGTCCGGTAGAGTGGGTGCTCACGCTACGCAGCGACCTCCACGCCGCGGGATTCCGCATCCTGGATGACAGAATTTACTACGGCGCGGGAGGCACTGAGGTGCGCCGACCGTTCGTGCTGCGCGAAATACGCGTACCACCCAAGGCTCGCCTTACGAGTCACCAGAATCCGGCGTCGCCTCCAGTCAAGTGATTCTCACTTCCCTGCAACTGGATCCGTGTTCGGAATGGCCAGTCCAGGCTTGAGCGGCACTTCAATGAATTGATGGCCTGAGGCCTGATGACAGGAATTACAGGCGATCGATGCCTGGGCAAACGCCGCTTCAAACTTGGACTGGTCGTGAGTCGCGATGCCTG
>JBFXBK010000220.1:0-14545 GCA_050183255.1 Polyangiaceae bacterium
CCTCGCGGTGCAGGCGCTTACCCAGCAGTTGAAGGGACCGATCTTGTGCTTCGTGGGCCCACCTGGTGTTGGCAAGACTAGCCTCGCGCGTAGCATCGCGCGTTCGACCGGCCGCAAGTTCGTGCGTCTGTCCCTCGGAGGGGTGCGTGACGAGGCGGAGATCCGTGGTCATCGTCGCACCTACATCGGCGCGTTGCCTGGCAAGATCATCCAAAACCTGAAGAAGGTCGGCACCAACAACCCCGTCTTCTTGCTCGACGAGATCGACAAGATGAGCACGGATTTCCGTGGGGATCCAGCTGCAGCGCTGCTCGAGGTACTAGACCCCGAGCAGAACTCGACCTTCAACGATCACTATCTAGATCTCGACTACGATCTCTCCGACGTGATGTTCATCACCACGGCGAACACCCTGAGCGGTATCCCGATCCCGCTGCGGGATCGCATGGAGATCATCGAGCTCAGCGGCTACACCGAGTACGAGAAGCTGAACATCGCGAAGAAGTACCTCATCCCGCGCCAGCAGAAGGAGTGTGGACTCGAGGACGTTGACTTCGTCATCGGTGAGCCCGCGATCCGCACGGTAATTCATCACTACACGAAGGAAGCCGGCGTGCGTAACCTCGAGCGTGAGCTCGGCGGGGTGTGCCGCAAGGTGGCCCTGAAAGTGGTCAAAGAGGGGCGCGATCAGGCTTTCCGGGTGGAAGCGTCCGAGGTGCCTAAATTCCTGGGCGTGCCGAAATACCGGCTGGGGAAGAAGGAGGAGCACGACGAGATCGGGCTCACCCACGGCCTCAGCGTGTCTTCCTACGGCGGCGATATCCTCGACTGCGAAGTCTCGGTCGTCCCTGGCAAGGGGAAGCTGGTGATCACCGGCTTGCTCGAGAAGGGGATGGAGGAGAGCGCCCAGGCGGCGATGAGCTACATCCGCAGCCGCGCAGGCACTCTCGGTGTCGAGACCGACTTCTATCAAAAGGTCGACATCCACGTGCACTTCCCCGAGTTCGTCCAGAAGGACGGGCCGAGCGCCGGTGTGACGATGGCCACCAGCATCGCGAGCGCGCTAACCCGCATTCCGGTGCGCTCCAACGTGGCGATGACCGGGGAGATCACCCTGCGCGGCCGCGTGATGCCCATCGGTGGGCTGCGTGAGAAGCTGCTCGCCGCTCATCGAAACGGCATCGACACGGTGCTGCTCCCCAAGGAAAACCGCAAGGATTTGCGGGATGTGCCCCGACGAGTGCTGAAGCAAATGCGCCTGGTGCTCGTGGATCACATGGACGACGTGCTGCGCGAGGCGCTCCTGCTCGACGACGCGGAGCGCATGTTCGGCCCACGCAAGCTCGTGATGGAGTACCGGCAGGGTGAGTTCATCTCCGAGGAGAGTGGTGCCGTTCGGCGTGTTCCGAGCGGAAATAATCCCGGCGAGCAGCCCGGCGCGGCCTGAGCGAAAAACGAGTGAGCCGCGTGCGGCGGGTTGAGTAGACTCGCCCGCCGTGGACGAGGACCTCTACGCCGCGCCCAAATCACCCGAAGCTTCCTCCCCCCCTGATCGATCGGGGGGTGAGGGGACGAGCCCGTGGCTGAGACTCGCGATCAGTCTGGGCTGTGTCGCGGCTGCTTCCGCGTCACAAAGCGTCTTGCTGCCAATTGACGACGTCGAGCGGTTTGGCATCGGCCTGCGGAACTTGAGCGTGGGTGCGCTGGGCATCACACCATTCGTCAGCGCGGCATTTGTGGTCGAGCTCGTGAGCCTGCTACGGCGCTCGTGGCGTCGCTCCAGGGTAAGCGGCGAAGAGGTCCGTATCTGGGACAAGGCGGCACTGGCGGCGGGCGTGGTCACCGCAACGGTGCAGGCGCTAGGGGTCAGCTACATGCTCGAAGGGTTGTTTGTGGACACCCTTGGTGGCTTCTTCCAGCCGGAGTTTAGCCGTCCGCTGGTGATTGGTGCCCTTGTGATGGGAGCGCTGTTTCACTTGGGGCTCGCGCGTGTAATCGAACGCTGGGGAGTCGGAAACGGCTTCGCGTGGTTGCTCTGCTTGCGCTTCGTACAAGACATGGTGGCCGACGGTGAAGCGTTGGTGCGAACGGGGGAGTCTCTGCTCGAGCCTGCTTTGATGGTGCTGGCTCTGGTCGGCGGGTTCGTTGTGGTGCTGACGTCGACACCGATTTGGGAGCGCCTGCAGGCGCGTGGGCTCAAGCTGGAGCAACGCGCGTCCCATCGAGTGCCCCTACTCCGGATGTTTCCGTGCGGTCATCTCGTGGGCTTCTCGGCGCTGGCCGTGGCGCTCGACGTGCCCGCGCGTCACAGCTCGACGGTTGAACTCTTGCTGTTCTGGCCGCTGGGTTTGCTCGCAGCGGTCCTATTTCAGCCCGCCGCCCGCGTCGCTGGGCTGAGAAAGACGTTGGGGGTGTCCCGCGCTGGGCGGCAACAAGTCGTCTCATTGCGTACCGGCTATGCGGTGCTGACCATTGCGCTGCTGTCGCTGCTCATCCTGTTGACCGATAGCTTTCCGGAGGTTGGGCGCTGGGTGCTGGTGCTGCCGTTGACGTGCTTCCTGGTCGACTTGGTGCAGGAGATGCGGGCGTCCATGCTCGGGCTCACCGTACGGATACGCTGGTTTCAGCGGGTGTACGCGGCGGATGCGGCGGTCGAAATGCTGGCCCTCGCTGAGATCCCTGCCTTCGTTCGAGGCGTGCATTTTCGCGTCCTGAGCCAGACGTTCGGGCCCTATCTGCCGCTCGCGCTGTTCGTGCAGCCGAGTGACGCCGAACGCGCGGGTGAGCTGATTCGCAAGGGATTCAGCCGGGAGTCGATTGGCTGAGCCCAGCCCGGGTCGGTGGTTTGAGGGTTGGGCGGGTTCACCGAGCATGCTACAAGCTCGCCCCGCGATGAGTCGCGCGGGCGGATAGCTCAGTTGGTAGAGCGCTAGCCTTACAAGCTTGATGTCCACGGTTCGAGCCCGTGTCCGCCCACTCCTCGAGGCCTGCTTCGTCTGAAGCGGGCCTCGCTTCGTTACGGCGTCGGTGGAATGAAGGAGCCGGCGGCACAAGCGGCTGACCGGCAGTTCGATTCTGACTCGGAGTTGTTCGCGCCATTGCGGGGCGCACGGAACTGACGCGCCGCAGCGACGCGACCAACCAGTTGGCTGCTGCACTCCGAGCGCCAGCCAGCCATGTCACTGGAATGCGTGTTGGTTCCGAGTCGGCCGCCCGTTACCCTAGGGAATATGACCCGCCTCCTCGGCTTCCTCGCGATCGGCTTCATAGGTCTATACTCCACCCGCGCGCTGGCTCTCCAGCAACCGGACGGTACGGTGATCCCGTTCAGCGACGCAAACCAACCACCTCGACTGCTGAACGCGCTCAACGGGGAAGGCGAGAGCATCAACCCCCTGAACGACGCGGCGATCACCCCGCAGACGTTCACTCCTCAGTGCTCTCTGACCTTCACCGTGATCACCCGCGGTGGCGACCAGCAGAACTCCTTCGGTTGGTACAACGTGACCGGTAGCAAGCCATCGCCCCAAGAGCTGTACGAGTTCATCACGTGCAGCGACGGCGTCGGTACGGTGAAGGCGCTCGATGTGCGAGCTGACAGTCGCTACCTCGGCGGTGAAATCGGCTTCTTTCAGGCGACGACTCAGGGCAAGCCTGGCAACTGCGCCAACTGGGCCGACATCTCGGGGACCATCGGCTATTTCTACTATTCCGAAGACCGCTACAACGACGACAACGTCCCAGGGAACCCGAGCAACTGGATCCACCTCTTGATCATGAACACCACCCGCGCGGACTTGCAGCCCGCGTTCTACTTCGGTTGGGAGGATTTGTTCTCGGGGGGAGACAACGACTTCGAAGATCTGCTGATGCGCGTGGAGGGGATCCGCTGCTCTGGTGGCGGCCAGCCCTGTGAGACCGGTGGCATCGGCAAGTGCGCCTTCGGCACTACCCAGTGTGTCGGCGGGAGCGTGCAGTGCTTGCAGAACGAGCAGCCCACGACAGAGAAGTGCAACGCGATCGACGACGACTGCAACGGCGAGACTGATGAAGGCGACTTGTGCGACCCAGGGCTGGTTTGCGACCGCGGCGTGTGTCGCCCGTCGTGCAGCGGTGGTGAGTTCAAGTGCCCCGCCGGCTACCAGTGTGAAAACGACCTCTGCGTCGACACCGCTTGCGTTGGCAAGACCTGCGACGCCGGCAAGATCTGCGTGCTGGGTGAGTGCAAGGCACCGTGTGACGGAGTTGTGTGTCCGCACGGAAAGACGTGTCGTCAGGGAGCGTGTGTCGACCCTTGCGATGGCGTGGTGTGTGACAGCGACTACTACTGCGATCCGAGCGTGGGTGTGTGCGTGCTCGGCTGCGGCTGCACCGGCTGCGCGAGTGGAGAGGCCTGCAGTCAAGTGACGTCGGCTTGCGTGCAGAGCGCGTGTGAGACTGTGACTTGCACGGCGGGCACGCACTGCGTCGACGGAAACTGCATGGACGACTGCGCCGGAGCCCAGTGCCCAGCCGGGCAGAAGTGCGAAGCCGGGAGCTGCATTCCGGACGAGAACGCCACAGGTGGAACCGGCGGTGGAGCAACCGGTGGAAGCGGGAGCATTGGGATCGGCGGCACGTCCTTTGGTGGCTCGAGTACCGTTGGCGGCACGGGCGCCGGGGCGACTGCAGGGTCCAGCAGCAGCAGTGGAGGCGCTCTGATCGGTCGCGGCGATACCACGGAGAGCGACTCGGGCTGCGGATGTCGCGCACCTGGCACGCGCGGATCGCGCGGCGCGTGGGTAGCGGTGCTGGGGCTCGCCTTGTGGCCGCTGCGTCGTCGCTTTCGTGCGGAAAAGAACCGGAGTCGCGGGTAGCGGTATAAGTGCCGGAATGGCCTTCGCGCGCGGGAATGTGAGTCGCCAGCGTTAGGAAGGAATCGGGCGTTCGGTCGTAGCTGATCGAAAGCTTGGGTTGGGCGCGGCTCTCGCGCAGCTCGACTTTGGCACGGTGCTCAAATGCCCCAGCGTCCAGTAACCAACACGGTCAGGTCCTCAAACCAGCGCTTCGGTTCCGATCTGCGGATCTCGAGCGAGAATGCTTGGCCTGGCACGCAACTGGCACGGCGTTCCTCACTCAGCGACCCGAGGCGAGAAGGTGTCCGAGCATGTAGGGAACCCGAACACTCCCTTGCGGACGCTTGCATAAGTCAGCCCGGGCCGCCGAGAGTCAGCGGCGGCGAACAGTTGGCGCATGCGCTGAACCTAGCGTATTCCAAGGGCATGAGGGTTGGGTGTGGGCGAGCGGTGTTTCGCTCCTACGGCTTATCGCTTTGCGCGATTGAACAGGCTGCGCAGTTTGGCGCAGCAGCATGAGGTGACCATGACGATGCTTCGACTTGCTTTGTTCACTTCCGGTTTCGGCCTGCTCGCGCTCGGTGCTGGCTGCACGGCTGAGTTCACTGCCGATGGGGAAACAGGCGGAGCCGGCGGAATGGGCGGTGCCGCTGGTGTCGGTGGCACCGCTGGTACTGGAGGAGCCGCCGGCACGGCAGGTAGCGCGGGCGCTGCCGGTGCAGCTAGCGCGGGAGGCACCGGAGGCGCGGGTGGGACCGGTGGGTCGTGCAACGGTGCAGCGACGCCGTCGGAGGACAGCTGCGTCGTCACCGAAGACTACGGCGTGTTCGTCTCGCCGAAGGGTGATGATGCCACGGCAGATGGCTCGAAGGGCGCGCCGTACGCCACCCTCGAGGCTGGACTTGCGGCTGCTTATGCCGCGGGGAAACGCGTCTATGCGTGCAGCACAGAAGGCGAATTCAAACCCAACGGCAACTTGCTGGTGATCGATGACAGCCTGAGCGGTAGCCAGCTGTACGGCGGACTCGACTGCGAGAGTTGGGAGTACGACGCCACGAAGCCCACGGCTGTTGTCGGGGACTACGCTGCGCTCTACGTAAACGGCGTCAAAGGGGGCCTGCGCATCGAAGACTTCAGTTTCCGCGCGGTTGACCAGACGCAGAACTCCAGTATCGGGGCCTTGGTCAAGGACAGTGATGGCGTGCTCTTCAAGCGCGTGCAGTTCATCGCTGGCAAGGGTGCGGATGGCCAGGATGGAGTTGCGGGTCAACAAGGCGATCCAGGAACTCCCCCCTCAGACGGGCAGCGTGGAAAGTCCGCGAGCTGCACTACCGCTCCTGCTTCGCAGTCTGGAGGGGTCTGGGAGTCTCAGAGCGCTTGCGGGTCACTCGGGGGTGAAGGCGGGACGGCAAGGAAGAATCAGGCTTCGGGCGCCGGCCTTGCTGGTCTCCCCACGTCAAATGTCGTGCCCAGTGGCGGTCATGACAACGGAGGCGGAGCGGCAACGGTATTCGGTCTCAACGGGACCAGCGGCACCGAGGGGGCACAAGGAGAGAACGGCTCGAACGGCGCCGCCTCTGCAACGCTCGGTACCTTCCATCAGGATGGCTACGATCCTCCGAGCGCGCCTGCTGGTAGCGATGGCTCCGTCGGTCAGGGGGGCGGCGGAGGTGGAGCAAGCGCAGGAGACGGGATCTGCGTCGGCGCGAGCGGCGGCGCTGGGGGCATGGGCGGTTGTGGCGGCGGTCACGGCACGGGGGGCATGGGGGGTCACGCATCCGTTGCCCTACTCGTCTGGCAGAGCACGACCACGCTCACCGATTGCTACCTTGAGTCGGCTGACGGTGGTGTTGGTGGCAAGGGTGGAGACGGCGCTGGCGGTGGCACCGGCGGCAGTGGCGCCAACGGTGGAACCAACGTGACCGGCGTTGGTAAGGGCGGCAACGGCGGCGTTGGTGGAGACGGTGGGAACGGCGGATCGGGTGCAGGCGGAGCCGGAGGACCATCCTACGGACTGGTTTACGCTGGGACGAAGCCGGCGGAGACCAACAGCTGCACGTTCAAGGTTGGTAGCGGGGGGCTGGGCGGACATGGGGGGCGCCTCGGCGGAAACCTCAATCCCGCACCCGATGGGATGTCCGGCGAGTCCGGCGAGATCTACGAGCAGCTGTAGTCGCTGCAGCGCTGCAGATCGCTTCTGCATCGGGATTGATTGTCGAAGGGGAGCCTGGAAAGTAGGCTCCCGCGACTCATGGCCCTTTCAAGCGTAGAAGCCGGCATCGAAGCCATCGCCCGCGGCGAAATGATCATCCTGGTCGACGACGAAGACCGGGAAAACGAGGGTGATCTAGTGATCGCCGCCGAGAAGTGCACGCCCGAGGCGATCAACTTCATGGCCAAGCACGGCCGCGGCTTGATTTGCCTCTCGTTGACTGACGAGCAGCTCAAGAAGCTCGAGTTGCCGATGATGGTCGAGAACAACTCTTCCCCATTCGAGACGGCGTTTACGGTCAGCATCGAAGCCCGAACCGGAGTGACGACGGGGATTTCCGCGCAGGATCGGGCCCGCACCATCCAAGTTGCGATTGCGGATCACGCGTCCCCGGAGGACATCGTGGTGCCCGGTCACGTGTTCCCCCTGCGAGCGCGCCCGGGTGGCGTGCTGGTGCGCACCGGTCAGACCGAGGGCTCCGTGGACTTCTCCCGCTTGGCCGGGCTGCGCCCTTCGGCGGTGATCTGCGAGATCTTGAACGAGGACGGCACCATGGCGCGGCTGCCAGATCTCGAGCGCTTTGCCGCAGAGCACAACCTGCTCGTGTGCAGCATCGCGGACCTGATCGACTACCGCTTCAAGCGCGACAAGCTGGTTGAGCTCCTCACGGAAACACCCTTTCCGTGTGCCTATGGGGACGACTTCCGGTTGCGGGTGTACCGCGGTGTGGTTGACGGAGCTGAGCACTTGGTGCTGATCAACGGCGATCCAGCCAAGGCGTCGGGCCCGGTACCGGTCAGGGTTCAGCATGAGTGCTTGATCGGTGACGTGTTTCGGGGCCGGGATTGCGACTGTGGGTGGCAGCTGCACGGGTCGCTCGAGGCGATCGCCAAAGCCGGAGTCGGTGTGGTGGTGTACCTCGGAGGTTCCGAGCTGGGGCGCTACGATGCCGTGCGCCGCTACGCTCTCAAGGAGAAGGACCCGCGGCCGCGCCAGCGCAGCACCAGCGAAGTGAAGCCAGAGTTTCGCGACCTCGGGATCGGTTGCCAGATCCTTGCCGATTGTGGCGTCACCAAGCTGAAGGTGCTCTCGAACTCGATCCAGAAATTGGTGGGGCTCGACGCCTACGGACTCGAGCTTTGCGGGATCCAGGACATCATCCGCCCCGATTGGGCCGCCCCCAAGAGCTAGCCTCCTAGCGGGTGTTCGCGTACCAGCCAGCGAGGCGCCTCGCGGGCACGCCGAGCCGATAGAGCGCGGGGAACGCGTTCACGAGACACGTGTCTAGCAGCGGGTGTGCTTCGAAGCGTCGTCCGCTGACCAGGATGCGGCTCGGTGCCGTGCGGATCACTCCGTGGGCGCGAAGTCGCAGAGAAAACTCCAGGTCTTCCATCAGCGGTTGATCCGGGAAGCCGCCCAAGCGTTCGAATTGCTTTCGCGTGAGGAACAGCCCCTGATCGCCGTATGGCAGTCCGGTGTAGCGCGAGCGGATGTCCGCGAGGTGGAGCCACCAAGGACTAACAACGTCCGAGTGCTGGTGGGCAGCGGCGTGCGAGAGCATCGCATCGGCTACGTGCCAGGTTCTGAATGCGCCGGCGACGACCCCGGGCTGCGCCAGGATTCTGCGCACCCAGTACGCCGCATCCGCTGGAGGGAGAGTATCCGCATGGATAAAAAGCAACACGTCCCCTTGCGCCCGCTGAGCACCTGCGTTCAACTGCTTCGCGCGACCCCGCTCGGCGTTCACCAACCTGAGCTGCCAGGGCCAGTCAGGAGCCCAGCGAAGCACCAGCTCGCGCGTGCCATCGGTGCTGCCGCCATCGCTCACCACCACTTCATGCAGCCCGTTCAGGCGTTGGAGGTAGGTGAGGAGTCCCGGGAGCCGCTTGGCCTCGTTCAGGGTCGGCACAATGACGCTCAGGCGTGACCGCTCAGCTTCCTCCTCCGCGCGAGCAGGCGGCGCTGTAGCGTTGCGCTGTGACCTGAGGTGAAAATTTCCAGTGGTCATGGATGGAAAAAGCGATGCAATAACAAAGAGTTGTGGCTCAGCGCTGGTGCGGCGCCTCAGAAATACTGGATCCGGTGTAGGTGGCTGAAGGACAATGATGGATCGAAACGGGCGGCGGACCGCCGTTCCTCACTTGATCATCGCTTGGATCCAATGCCGCAGCCACCCACTCCTCGCCCCCAAACCCGAAGCGTCCGCATGGGGCCAAGGCGTCGCGTATTGCCGTGTGGAAGTGCCCTCGGGCTCTTGCTCGGTGCGGTCCTGCTGAATGGTGGCGTCGCTGGGGCGCGTCCTACGCTTCAAGCTCACCTCAGATTGCCGGAGGGGTCCGAGGTGTCGCGCCGGCCGCTGCTGGTTACGAGTTCCAACGACGGTGCGGTTCTCGAGCGCAGGGCAGGTGTGTTGGGTGTGCGGGCGTGGGCGCAGGAGCCGGGGTCATGCCTCGGTCCCGCGGGGCAACGCGCCCAGCGTGCGGCTCGAGAGGCGGCGATGGGGCTGCTCAGTGAGGCCCGCTTTCAAGTTCCTGCTCGTCTCTCGCTGGTAGGGACCTCCGAGCTTGATGTGCGGACCGCTGACGGCGTCGCGTGCTCGGTGGAAATCGTCGTATCCCATGTCAGGCCTCAGGCGGCGAGTCGTCCCGCGCGCTGAGCCAGCGCTCGAGCCAGCGCCCCGTGGCAGGGGCTTTCAGCGCACCAGCGCGCCAGATGCGAGCTAGCCGCTCGAGGTCCTCCGGAACGTCGACGTCGAAGTACGGTTCGACTTCTCGGCAGGCATAGCCGTGAGACTCCAGTCGGGCTCGCGTCGCCGCGCGTGTCGTTGGTTGACTCCAGGGTAAATCGTCGAGGAGCCCGGGTTGCCAGGAGGAAAGCCCGAGCAGGTAGTAGCCGCCGTCTTCTGTGGGCCCGAGCACGGCGCGCGGAGTCCCCGGCTGCTCGAGCCAAGCGCCAGCCTCTTCCAGGGCGGTTCGCGGCAGCCCAGGTGAATCCGTCCCAAGCGCCACCACCCAGGCCGAACCTTCCGCCACGCTGGCCGCGAATGCAGCGCCCATCCGTTGGCCGAGATCGCCTCTGCTCTGGAGCCGGACGTGAAGCGGCGGCTCGAGGGCTGGGACTGTTGCTAAGGCGCCATCCCACTCGAGAGTTGTGCGCGCGATCTCAGAGGCCGCCCACAGCGTGTCCAGCAAGCCCGCTCGGGCAAACTCCGCCGCTTGCACGTCTGTGAGCGACCGTAGGCGTGTCTTGACGCGACCTGGTCGAGGCTCCTTCGCGAAGATGATGACCTGTCCGCGCGGAAATAGAAGCGTCAAGCGTCCCCGGCTTCGTGCCTCTGAAGCTGCTGCTTCAGCTCCCGTTGCGCAGTGCGCGTGACCAAGATCACCGACAGCAACGTCGCCAGGAGCCCCAGCCAGAAAGCCCAAGTCTCCGCGGCTGTGGCGCTCGCTCGCTCTCCAGTGAGCACCTGGCCTAGGTTCTTAAGGCTCGAGCCGAGGTAGACGTAGAGCACGGTGCCCGGAAGCATACCGATTGCTCCCCCCAGCGCGTAGTCGCGAAAGCGCACTCGCGTGATGCCGAGCGCGAAGTTCAGCAGGTTGAAGGGGACGAGCGGTGACAAGCGCAAGAGGAGGACCAACCGCAGGCCTGAGCTGGCGATCGCGCGATCGATCGCAGCGAAGCGTGGCATGCGCTCGGCGCGCTGACTTACCCAGTCCCGCGCCAGAAAGCGACCGATCACGAAGCTCGTGTTGCTCGCCAGATTCGCCGCCACGCATGCGACGACGCTGCCCCAGCCGAGCCCCCAGCCAAAGCCAGCGGCAAGCGTCAGCACGCTGCCCGGCAACATGAGCATGCTGGCCAGTGCGTAGATCAAGATGAACACGAGCGCACCGGCCACACCAAGGTCTCTGGTGTGAGTTAGGCCGCTGACGAGCCAGTGTTTCCATGGGGCAAATAGCAGGACGCCGACTCCGACGAGGAGCAAGAGGGCCAGCGCCCAAGGCCTGGAGCTCTGCGCGACCTGCCGCTGCCCTTCGGGGGCGCTGCGCTCCTTGTCGCGGGAGCACTCAGCCGGCATGGGGCGCCGCGCGAACCTGAGCGAGTTTGGCGACGCGAGCGACTACCTGACGGAGACGTTCTGGGCTGATGGGCTTGTCTAGCACCGGGGCGCCGCTCGCCTCCAACGCTTCGCGGCTGTGCTCGGTGAAGGTGCCGCCAGTCATGAACACGGTGCGTTGCGCCAGGGCGCTACCACGTCGTTCCAGCGCCGCACGTAGGTCGGGACCCGTCATCTCTGGCATCATGACATCACACAGCAGGACGTCGAAAGGCGTTGTCTCACTCAGCTCCAGAGCTTGGCTGCCGCCACTGGCCACGACCACGTGGTGCTCCCTGAGCATGCGGCCAACCGCGCGACCCACGAGTGGGTCGTCGTCGACCAACAAGATACGCAGGCTCTCCGCGGACCGAGAGGGCACCAAGGACACCCGTACACGCGTGCTCGACGCGCCCTCGACCCGCAGGCAGACGCGCGCGAGCGTGCCGTGTTCCTTCCTGACCAACTCGATTTCACCGCCGAACGCCTGGACGATGCTCTTACAGACGTGCAATCCAAGCCCTGTGCCTTCGCGGCCGCGCTTGGTGGTGAAGAAGGGCTCGAAGACCTGTGCAGCCATTGCCTCGGGGATCCCGACTCCGGTGTCGCTTATTTCAACGCTGACCTGGCGGCCGTCGCGTCGTACGCGCACTCGGATCTCGTTGGAAGAAGCGTGCCCGTCTTCTATCGCCTGGGCTGCGTTGACGAGCAGGTTCACGAACACTTGCGTCAAGCGCCGGGCGTTGCCGCGCACGGCCGGCACTTCACCAAAGTCGCGTTCGAGCTGCGCCCGATGGCGGATCTCGTGCCACGAAAGCTTGATCGCAGCTTCCAGCGCCGGGATCAGCTCAACGGCCTCGATCTGCTCTTCTTCCTGGGCTGAGAATGTCCGCAGATCGCGGACGATGCGCCGGATGCGCTCAGCCCCGTCCAACGCCTCGTCGAGCAGCTGAGGAGCGTCTGCTTGGTCGACGCCGCCTTCCCGCAGGCTGCTCAGATTGGCGTACACATAGGTGAGGGGGTTGTTGATTTCGTGGGCGACGCCGGCGGTTAGTATCCCTACGGAAGCAAGTCGCTCGGCTTCTGCCAGTTGCTGGTCGAGCTTGCGTTTCGTGGTCACGTCTCGCAGGACGACTAGCCGCGCGCCCGGCATCCCACTGCTTCGGTCAAGGCGTTGCACTCGGACTTCGAAGATGCTGCCGTAGAGTGACAGCTCAAAGTTGTCTTGGTCGCCATTGAGGGCGTCGACGAAATCCCGAGACACACCGGCGAGTGCCTCCAGGCTCTGCAGCGCTCCTGTCCCCAAGAGCTCCCGGGCCGCGTGATTGGCGTCGAGCACTCGGCCGGGGCCGCTGATGAGGACTACCGCGTCCTGCATGTGCTGGAGCGCGAGTCCTCGCGCGACATCTCGCAGCTGTTCGAAGTGCAAGAAGCCGTTGGTGCGGGCGGCGACCAGCGCGGTCACCAAGAGTCCGTACGGCTCGAGGTTGAGGTGCGGAATGGGTGCCAACCCCAGGGCTTCGAGGGTGTTGGCCACGAGGGGCGCAACCCCAGCCGCGGTCAGCGCACCCACGCCGGGTTGCTTAACGCCTTCCGCGCGGAAAAATATTGAGACGTTCAACGCTGTGAGCGCGTACCAGTAGGCGATGAAGGCAATCAGGGCCGGCCCACGCGCGTGGTCGACCTGCTGGAAAGGGCCGATGTCCACCAGCTGCTCGCTAGTCCAGAACAGGTCGGGCTTCAGCCACGCCAGCAACTCGAACAGGATGGTTGGTACGAGGAAGTATCCAAGCCCGCGCTGCTTGACCCAGGTGTCGGGGCCGGCACGCCACAAGGTCAGGGCTAACCAGAAGCCCGGAAACGCGAGCATGCCCACGTGCCGTACACGCTTGGCGAGCAACATCACCGGTAACGTGCTGGCTTGAAGCTCGACCAGGTAGGCGCCGCTCCAAATGGCTCCCGACAGCAGCAAGAGCGCGGTGACGATGCGGCCCCGCACTCCGAGGTCGGCCCACAGCTTGCCTCGCGCCAGCGTCATCAACGCAGTCGTTAGCAAGAGCGCGCACGCGAGCACCAAGGGCGCGGTGAATGCCAAGGGGGCCATCGGAACTTACCAATGTACGGCGGTTGGGGCGGCACGGGTTAGACGCGTTCGAGGGAACTCGAAGATTCGTTTCCACGCCTCAACAGCTGCGCAGCCGTACGCGACTCAGATGCGATGGCCACAGAACGCGCGAGGGAGGCTACTTGTCGTTAGCTTCTCCCTGTAACGCGGTGCGCTGTTGGCTGCGGTGCTCGCGTTTTGATCGCTTGTTGGGGGGAGAGAGCACACATGGGCAGGCGCGATGGCTCTCGCGTTGAACAGGCGTTTTGTCTCCCTCAAATCCTCAGCCTGGGCTTGGTCCCGCCGTAGATCCTCAGAGCGATCGCGCCCCGTGGTCTGCGCTCGTCGAAGCTGCGCGCAAGGGTGACACCGAGGCGCTCGCGGAGTTGTTGGAGCTGGTGCGGCACCCGGTGCGGAGGACGGCGCTGATGGTCCTCGGGCGCAATCACGCCGATGCAGAGGACGCGACCCAGCAAGCACTGATTGCCTTCGTGGGGGCCCTCCCACGCTTTCGCGGCGAGTGTCATCCGGCGGGCTATGCGAGCCGGATCGCGCTCAGACTGGCGCTCGCGAGCCGTCGCAAGGCGCAACAGCGCGCGCGCCAAGGTCGGCACTTGCTCGAGGAGGAGGTCGTTGAGTTCAGCCCGAGCCCAAGCGAGTTGTCCGCGGCTGCCCGTCGTAGGGAGCTTCTGCGACAGCTGTTGGACGAACTTCCAGATTACCTCGCGGATACGCTCGCGCTGCGAACCCTGCTTGGGTACAGCCTTCAGGAGGTCGCTCGAATCACCGAAGCACCGGTGAATACCGTGCGGAGTCGCATGCGCCTCGCAAAGGAGGCGTTGCGGCGCAGGATCGAAGAGGACCCGCTCCTGCGTTCGGAACTGGGGGTGGCCGATGATTGATATCCATCCCGAGGACCTTCTAGACCGTGAGCGCGAGGGTTGCCTGACTTCGGAAGAGCGCGCCTACCTCGAGGCGCATCTGGTGCGCTGCGCGGCTTGTCGCATCGAGCGTCAGCTTGCCTTGGAGTGCGCGGCGGAGCGCGACGTGTTGGATCTGGAACTCGACGAGCGCGCGCAGCGGAGCGGAGACCGTTCCGAGCCACGCCTTGAGCCCGCGCCTCAGGAGGCGCCCGAACCGCGGGCCCCGTCCCATGCGCCGCGATCGGTCTTGCGCATCAGGCGGGGGTTTCCAAAGGCTGCGGTGGTGAGCGCCGCGCTGTTCTTGGCGGGTGGCGCCGCGGCTTTGGGTGGAGGGATCCCCTGGACTCGACCGGTGCCCCCGGCCGTCTCCGTGAC
>JBFXBK010000221.1:0-14537 GCA_050183255.1 Polyangiaceae bacterium
AGAACGGTCCTATCCCATTGTGCTCTTCCTTCTTCGAGACGGCGATGGGGAACGCGCGCTCGCCAAGGAGGCGCCAAGTCTTCGGAGTTGGGTTGGAGGAAGCGACGCCGATCCCGAGGCACTGGCGGAGATCGATGTTGAAAATGAGCGTGAGATTTTCACAAGGAAACACGGTGCCACCCCGGAATCGTGGCTCAGGCAGTGGCGCGCTGGTGAGCTACCCGAGACTGGAGAAAATCTCCGCATAGCCCATCACGCTAGTTTGCTCGAGGTCGAGGAGGGCACGTGAAACCTTGGGTCGAACTGTACGCCGCGCACCGGGATGCACGCCGACTAGAATCAGGGAAATGGGACAGAGAGTTCCGCAGCCGGCTTATCAAGCTGGCCAATGCCGGGTTCTGCGAGCGGAGTGTACAAGGGCGATTCTCCTACGGGAAGAACGCGCGCAAGCGAGGTTTACTTGAGTGGTCGATCTCCGAGCCGGCAGAACTGACCGGGGTACCTCACCTGACCGTCGCGACGTTGTCGCTAATGGCGCTGACCGACCGAGATGGTGGACACCTTCACATGTTCACCGTGACTATTGAAGGTGAACGCCTGGATGGCACAAGGTGGACCCTTGCTGTGCACTTGCCGGACGATCGCGAGACCGACAAGAACCCCGATGGAGATCGTCAGGGGCGAGGTGCCTGCGGCCATGCGGCGCTGCACTGCCACGTCGGACCGGACCTGAAGACCGGACCCGAGGTCCGCGTCCCGATGCCGAACGTCAATGCCGCGGATGCGTTTGATTGGGTTCTGTCGCAGATAGTTCCGACCGCGGAATTTGAGCCGGCAGGATGGGCTGACGTGCAGGAAGAACTCAAGAAGTCCCAATGAGCGACATGCCCGCCAGTCCGCTCAACGCACCCAGAACACCGTGAAGGCGTCGCCGCCTTCTTCGCGCTCGGCAGCCCGTGAGGTCGCAATCGCCGGACCGGCGCGCAGGTGGTCGCGCACTGCTTGCTTGAGCGCGCCCGTGCCGTGCCCATGCAGCACGAAGCCTGCCGGTTCGCCCCGTTGAAGCAGCGCATCCGCGAAGCGATCCACTTCGTCGAGCGCCTCGTCGACGCGCATGCCCCGTAGGTCGAGGGTGATGCCGTCGTGGCGCAGCAGCACCTCTTCCTTGGGCGCCGGAGCACTCCTGGTAAATTTGGGTGCCTTTACTCTGGCCGTATTCCGCACGGAACTTACCTGGGCTTCGCTGCCGTTGACGAGGCGGATGTCCTCGAGTTTGCATAGCAACGTCAAGCTGCCCACTCGCACCCGAAGCTTGCCACGCACAGGCAGCTCGGCGACTTTGCCGATCTGACCTCCGGGCAGCACGCGCACGCGTCCACCCAGTGTGAGCTGCTCCGCCGCGGGCGCGCTGCCTCCCGGAGCGCCGCGGGTCGCTTGGTCCAGGCGACCGCCGATACCGAGCTGGCGCCCGGCGGAGTCCACCTGCTTCTCGAGCTCCTTCAGCTCGCGCTGGGAGAGCTCGGCTGCGCGCAGCCGTTGCGTCACGTGCTGGAGCTCGGCGCGGGCCTGGCGCACAGCCTGACTCAGCTCACGGGCTTCGCGCTCCAGGCGCTCGCGCTCACGCTTTGCGGTCGCTAGCGTTTCCGCTTGGATCTTGTTGCGTGTGACCTGCATCTCGAGTTCGAGCGCCTTGGCTGAAGACAGCGCCTGCGCCGCCTCCTGGCGTTGACGCTCGATGGTGTCGAGCAGCTCGTCTCGCAGCAGGCGCTGCTCGGGTAGCAGTGCCTTCGCGCGCTCCACGACGGACGGATCCATGCCGAAGCGTTGCGCGACGGCGAGGGCGCTCGACGGGCCCGGGATCCCCAGACGTAGCTCGAAGGTCGGGGCGAGCGCCGCCATGTCGAAGCCCACGGAGGCGTTCTCGAAGCGTGAGTCCCGGGCCGCCAGCTCCTTGAGCGCTTCGTAGTGGGTCGTCACAGCGACGGCGGCGCCAGCTTGCGCGAGCGCCTCGAGCACGGCGGTCGCCAGGGCGGCGCCTTGATCGGGGTCAGTACCTGCCGCCAACTCGTCTAGCAGGATCAGGGTGCCCCCAGGCTCGCCCTCAGCATGGGCGCGCTGGGCGGTCTTGAGCATCTCCGCGAGGTTTCGCACATGACCACTGAAGGTGCTGAGCGAGAGCGCCAGGGACTGATCGTCGCCGATGTCACTCAAGACCTCATCGAAGAAGCCGACGCTCGAACCCGCGGCGGCAGGCACGGGGACACCCGCGCGTACCATCAAGGCAGCCAGCCCAAGGCACTTGAGCGCGACGGTCTTGCCGCCGGCGTTGGGGCCGGAGATCACCAACGCGTGGCCCGCGCTGAGACGCACGTCGTTTGCCACCACAGGCTCCTCGCCGACGGCGAGCAGCGGATGCCGTATCGCCAGGAGCTGGATGCTAGGCTTGTCTCCGGGAGGAAACACTAGGCCAGAAACCTTCGCCGCCCAGCGGGCCATCGCGATCAGGCGCTCCGCCTCCAAGAGCGCCTCGTAGGCGACTGCGAGCTCCGCACCGAGTCCGGAAGCGTGCCCTGATAGCCGCGCGAGCACGCGAGCTTCTTCTCGCTCGGCGTCCGCTTCGGCGATGCGCAGCTTGTTGCCAAGGTCCACCAGCTCTCGCGGCTCGACGTACAGCGTCGCGCCCGAGCCGCTGGAGCCGAGCACGAAGCCCTCGATGGTGCCGTGGGAGTCGGAGCGCACCGGCAACACGTAGCGCCCGTCCCGCTCTGCGTAGTAACCGCCAGCCAGCTTGTCCGAGTGCTTGTTGACCAGACGCTGCAAGCGCGTCGTGAGCTCACGGCGCCGATCACGTACCGCGGCGCGCGCGCGTGCGAGCTCCGGGCTCGCGTCGTCACTAACGGTACCGTCGGGATCGAGACAACGCTCGAGCTCTTGTTCCAGGCCCGCAAGCTCTGGGGCGGTGTCCAGCGCGTCAGCCAGCTCTCCGCGTGTAGCGCGCTGACCCTGCGCAAAGCGCCGGAGCGCGCTTGCATCGCGCAGCAGCAGCAGGACCTTGAGCAAGTCAGGTGCTGCCAGCACGCGCTGGCGCGTGATGCCGTCGAGCGCCTCAATCACATCAGGAGTGGACACGCGCGGTAGCGGCGTGTCGCTTTGCTCGGCGTCGATCGCCGCCTGGCTCAAGCGACAGCGCTGCGCTGCGAGCGCCAGCGTCGGCTCCGGAGACAGCTCGCAGAGCCGCGCCTGCGCGGCTTCGCTCGCGCAGAATCTCGCGAGCTCCGCGCACACCAGGGGCCACTCGAGGTCGCTCAGCGCGCGCTCGCGTAGCTCTTGAATGCTCTGCCTCCCTGCCACGGCGCCGCGGTATGACACGTGTTCGCCAAGAGGCCCGCCCCGTGGGCGCGACGGCGCGGGCTAGGCGCTTCGGACGAGCGCGACGCGAGCGCGCCGCGTCGGCGGCGTGCGCAAGCCGATCTGGATGCGCGGCGTGCTGCGGTCGGCTTCCAGCGTACGCACCCAGCGGGTCAAGCCTCGTTCGACGCGCCGGTCGTCGGTGGTCCCGTAGGTCAAGATCAACTGACCGCGCCCGAGCTTCTCCAGGCGAGCCATCAAGCCGCGGCACAGCACGCCGCGGCTGGTCTCCGCTTGATGGTCCACGCTGCCGTTGCTCACCAGCACGACGCGCTCCAGGTCCCATCCGCCATTTTCCAAGCGGGAAATCCGATTTGCGACCTGAGTCAGAAGCTCGCTCGGGTGGCCTTCGTAGTGCTGCGCCACCACGGCCATGTTGCCGTTCGCGGAGCACCCAGGCTCCAGCCAGCTCGGCCAGCTGCCGCCAAACTCAATCACCACCAACGTGGCTTTTCCGCGCGATCCAAGGTTCATGCTGCTTCCCCCGCGTTTCCGCTCAAGAGCGGTGCACAGACTTGGCGCGTCCCTTTCAGCGGTCGCTCTGCGCCTGGGAGAGGCCTAACGGGTCCTGTCCCAAAGGGCCAAGAAAACGCTCGCCGCCGTGACCCGCTGACACACCGTTGTCAGGAGGGAAGTGGCGTGTCCGGCCTCCTGACAAGACGCTGTCAGGGCGAGGTCGCTATGTCTTTGGGGCGTCGAGCGGCTGAGTTGGCAGCCGCCGCGCTCGAAGGAGATTCAAATGAGTCAGCATCCAGTGGTTTGGTTCGAGATTCGGGGTGACAAGCAGGAGAAGCTCCAGGGCTTCTACGGTGAGCTGTTCGGGTGGCCGCTGAATCGCGATAACCCGGCGGGCTACGGCGTGCTCGCGCCTCCCGGCGGCAAAGGCATTGCGGGGGGTATCGGTGAGCGCGGCGGCGTGTTTAGCCATCGCATCACGTTCTATGTGGAAACGGAGGATCTCGAGGGCAGCCTCGAGCGTGCAATCGCGCTCGGCGGCAAGCTCGTGACGCCTCCGACTCCAGTGGCAGGGATCCGCGTCGCCCTCTTTGAGGACCCAGAAGGCAATGTCGTGGGCCTGTCCACTCCGTGAGGTGCGCCCGTTTGGCGCGCGTCGCAAGCCGGATCACGCGCTCTCAGGAGCCCGCGCTTCGGCAGCGGCGCGCGCTGAATGGTGCCCGCCGTTCGCCCGGTGCTCGGTAGCTTCCAAGCTTTGCAGTACAGTCCTTGTCGATGCGTCGCGCGGATCGCCTGTTTCAAATCATTCAACTGCTGCGTCGGCGCAAGGTGCTGACGGCGCGGCAACTCGCGGAGGAACTCGAGGTCTCCGAGCGCACGGTGTATCGCGACGTGCGGGATCTCGTGTCCACCGGAACCCAAATCGACGGCGAGGCGGGAGTCGGCTACTCCTTGCGCGCCGGCTACGACCTGCCGCCGCTCATGTTCGACGCGGATGAGATCCAGGCGCTGCTGCTGGGCGCGCGCATCGTCGCGAGCTTTGGAGACCACGAGCTTGGCAAAGCCAGCCGATCGGTGATCTCGAAGGTGGAGTCGGTGCTTCCAAAGCACCTGAAGCCACTGCTCAAGCAGACGCCGCTCTTCTCGCCGCTACCCCTCGACAAGCGGAGCTCCGGTAACTTGAGCCTCGTGCGCCAAGCGGTGTTCGACCGCAAGAAGCTGCGCTTTGGTTACCAACGTGGCGACGGCCAGAGCAGCGAGCGCACCGTGTGGCCACTCGGCGCGTTCTTCTGGGGTAAGGTCTGGACCCTGCTCGCTTACTGCGAGCTACGAGAGGACTTTCGCAATTTCCGCCTGGATAGAATGGAGAAGGCGGGTCTGCTGGAGGAGCAGTTCCCGTTGGACCCAGACAAGAGCCTCGATGCGTTCTTCGCCCGCATGGGCCAAGACACGCCGCTTGACTAGCCGCAGCCCCAATCAACCGCAGCCTCGAATGGCGCTTGCGAGCACCTAGGACTTGGGGTCCTTGAGCCAGGCCAAGGTCGCGCCCCAGCCGCCACGGGTCGCTGGCGCGTCGCGAAACTCTGCGACATACGCTGATTTGGCGAGCACCTGCTGGACGCGGCTGCGTTGGACGCCTTTGCCGCGCCCGTGGATGAGTCTTACCTCGCGGAAGCCTTTTTTGTAGGCTTCCTCCACGTAGTCTTCGACCACGAAGGGGATGTCGCGAGGCTGAAACGTGTGAAGATCGAGGCTGTCCTCGATCTCCATCACCACCACGTCGTCGTCCGGGGGCTTGCTCACGTTTTAGGCTCAGAGGGCCCGATCAGCCCGTGGACGTCTTCTTGGCGCGGGTCTTGGTTTCCTTCTTCGCACCTGGTTCAGCCTTCTTTACGGGCTTGGCCTTGGCCTTCTTGCCCTCGGCCTTCTTGCTGTCCTTGGCTTCGTCGCTCGCGCTGTCCCCGCCCTGGGCGAGGCTCTTCTTGAGCGCCTCGAACAGGTCGATGATCTGGGCCTTGGGCTGCTCGGGCGCCAGGGTGATCTCTTGGCCCGCCACCTTCTGGTCGACGACTTCCAGCACGCGGTCTGCGTAGGCGTCCTTGAACTTCTCCGAGTCGAACTCCTCGACGGTCAGCTGGTCGAGCAGCTTGTCTGCCAGGTCCTGTTCGGCGTCGCTGAAGTTGAAGGTCGCGCCTTTGTCGACGTCGTCGTACGCGCGCACCTCGCCCGCGTAATACAACTGATGCAGGATCAGGCCGTCCTGATACGGGCGAATCATCACCAACTGTTCCTTGCCGCGCGCGGACCAACTCCCCACGGCAACGCGCTCCTTGCGCCGCATCGCCTCGGCAAGCAGCTTGTAGGCTTTGTCGCCGCCCTTGTCGGGACCGAGGTAGTAGCTCTTCTCGACCTGGATGAAGTCGACGGTCTCGAGGGGAACGAACTCGACGATTTCCAAGGTGCTGCTACGTTCGGCCTCGAGCTTCTTCAGTTCCTCGTCCGTGAACTGCACGAACTGCCCCTTGGTGTACTCATAGCCCTTCACCAAGTCCTTGCGCTCCACGACCACGTCGCAGGCCGGGCAGTACAGCTGCTGCTTGATGCGGTTGCCGCACTCGCCGTGCAGCATGTTGAAGCTGACGGACTGGCTAGATGCCGCCGTGAAGAGCTTGATCGGGATGGAGACCAAGCCGAAGCTGATTGTTCCGGAGCTGATCGCGCGTGCCGCCATGAGCGCAATGCTACGGTCGACCAGCGCAAACCTCCAACATCCACGCAGCGGCTCTCAGCGCTTTTCGCGGCATTCCTCGCGGTCGTAGCCTGCTTGCATAAGCGCCCCCAGTCAGATGTCCAGTGGTGCTGAACCACCCGAGGCGTTTCCGCGCGAACAAACGCCGCTCTCCACCTCAGACGCAGCTCTCCAGCGCGTTTTGCCCTCGAGCTCGGGGGGGAGGCGGCACCGCTTCGTTCGTCGCTCCAAGTTCGCTGTGGCACCATCAAGGCTCCAACGCTGACCTGAACATCCGTGGCGAAACCCGATCCCCCCGAGCCAGGCGAAGATCCGCTCCGCAAGTACCGCGAGAAGCGGGACCCTGGGCGAACCAACGAGCCCTTCGCGAGTGTGCCAGCAGCGGGAGGCACCCGTGTGGGCTCTTTCGTGGTGCACCTCCACGACGCCTCGCGAGAGCACTACGACCTGCGCATTCAGGCGGGCAACACCCTGCTCAGCTTCGCGGTGCCCAAAGGACCGAGCCTGAACCCAGTGGACAAGCGCTTGGCGGTGCAGACGGAGAATCATCCGCTCGAGTACCTTGAATTTGAAGACGTGATCCCCGACGGCAACTACGGTGCGGGTCCGATGATCGTCTGGGACACCGGCACCGTACGTTACCTCGAGGATACGGTTGAAGACGGGCTCGCCAAGGGTAAGGTCGACTTCTGGCTCGATGGCTACAAGCTCAAGGGGCGCTTCGCGCTGGTTGAGACCGGCTCCCGCCAGAAGCCGAAGCCGAAGCAACCTCAGTGGCTGCTGCTGAAGAAGACCGACGTTTACTCGAATGAACGGGACATCGTCCAGGAGGAGCCTTACAGCGTCATCTCCGGGCTCCGCGTCGAGCAGCTGGAGAGCAAGCAAGAGCTGGTAGAGGACTTGGTGAAGCTCGCGAGGGCCGGAGGCGCCAAGAAGCAGAAGCTAGATGTCAGCAACCTGAGTCCGATGCTGTGCGCGACTGACGGCGCAACCCTCCACGACACCTCGCGGATCTACGAGCTGAAGCTCGACGGCGTGCGCATCGTCGCAGACAAGCAGGGGGAAGAGGTCAACCTCCGCTACCGCAAGCAGCGTGCGGCCACCTTGACCTATCCTGAGGTCGTTCGCTCCGTGCGGGCGCTCGCGCCGAAACGCATCGTCCTCGACGGTGAGATCGTCGCTTTCGACGATCAAGGCAAGCCGAGCTTCGAGCGCCTGGCGACGCGTATCCACGCGACGCGGCCTCTCGATGTCGCGCGGGCGCGTCGTGACGTACCCGTGGTGTACATGGTCTTCGACGTGCTGGCCGTAGAGGACTGGGATCTCACGTCGATGCCGCTGCTGAAGCGCAAAGAGATCCTCATGCGCCTCTTGCCCGGCCGCGGTCGCCTGCGCGCACTCGATCACCTGAACGACGACGGGCGTCCGCTCTTCGAGCTGTGCAAGCACGAGGGGCTCGAGGGCGTGGTCGCCAAGCGCAAAGACGCAGTCTACCGACCGGGCCCCAAGCGTTTCGAAGAGTGGGTGAAGATCAAGACCGAGCGTGACGACGAGTTTGTTATCGTGGGCTGGGAGCGGAAGAAGCGTTCGCGCACCCTCGGTTCGCTGATCCTCGCCGCGTATGAGGGGGACGAACTCAAGCTGCGAGGTAAGGTCGGCTCTGGGCTCGATGACGCGACCCAGGACCTGCTGATCGAACGTCTTGACCCGATCGAGATCGACAGCTGTCCCGCCAGCGGGGAGCTCGAGCGCGCGCCCATGGAGCGGCACTTCGTCGAACCTCGCTACGTGGTCAGCGTGCGCTACCTCGGCTGGTCCGATTCCGGGTCACTGCGCTTCCCTGTGTTTCGCGGGCTACGTATCGACAAGGACCCGCGGGATTGCACCGCCATGCCCGGTGAGAGTCGCCTGGAGATCGCCCCGCCAGCCGATAGTGAAGACGATGCTCCGCTGTCAATGCCCGCGCCGTTTTCATCCGCCAGGCCCCAAACCGCGGGGCGGCGCGGCGAGCGCCTGATCACCCGCGCACACCTAACCAATCAAGCCAAAGTGTTTTGGCCTGACGAGGGTTACACGAAGGGGGAGCTGTGCGAGTACTATGCGGCCATCGCGGACACGTTGCTGCCTTTCCTCAAAGGCCGCCCGATCATGCTCGTGCGGTATCCCGACGGAATCACCGGTAAGAATTTCTACCAGTGGAACGCCCCGAAGGGCACGCCGGACTGGCTGCGGACCTTGCAGATCCGCCACGAGGAACGCGACGGCAAGACGGTCTCCACGTTTCTCATCGATGATGCCGACGGGCTCATCCACATCGCGAACCTCGGCTGCATCCCGATTCACGTCCTCGCTTGCCGGGAGGGATCCCTCGACACCTGCGACTTCCTGACGATCGATTTCGACATGGCCGACAATCCGTTTCGCCATGCCGTCACCCTCGCGCTCTCGCTGCGGGACTTGCTGGGGGAGCTTGGGCTGGTTGGTTTCCCGAAGACCAGCGGGCAAACGGGCATGCACGTGATGATCCCGATGGGCGACGCTGCCCGAGGTGGCGGGGTCCCGTTCGAAACAGCTAAAATCCTCGTGGAATTGATCGGGCGCCTGCTATGGCTGCGCCATCAAGACATCACGACCATGGAGCGGCGTGTCACCGAGCGGGGCGGGAAGATACTGATTGACGTCGGCCAGACGGGGCGGTCGAGGACCATCGTCGGTCCCTATTCAGTGCGCGCTTACCCCGGAGCCCGAGTGAGCACGCCGCTCGAATGGGATGAAGTGCACTTGGCGCTCGATCCCGCGGCCTACACCATGTTCACCGTGCCAGCCCGCATGGCCGAGCGTGAGGACCCGCTGCGCGGTCTAATGGACGTCGAGGTGGACGTGGTGTCGGCGGTCGCGAAGCTCGAGCGCCTACTGGCTCCCCACCAGTAGTCGAACGCTCGCGTCGACTGGCGCCCGCGTCGAATCAAAACACCAGACACTGCTCGAGGCGGTCGGCGTTCGGCGCCTGCATCGCGCATTCGTATTGCTCGCGGCTTACGTTGTCGGTGCATGCGGCAAACTCCGGATTGGTCTCTGCCTTCACTCGGGCCTCCCGCTCTTTCTTGCGCACCTCTTCGAAGGGCACTTCGGGGTCTTGGTTCCGCATCAAGAAGCCAACGTAGCGATCGAGCATTTGCTCGCACTCAGACCGCTCGACAGGCTTCGAACAGCCGGTAGCGAGGCTGAATAGCCCGCAGGCAAACGCCAGCGGAAGCAGCTGTGTTCTCCGTCGGCCAGTATTTCCGGGAGGAAGCGAGCCGCGCTGGCCTAGCGAGCGCACTTCGTCTTGATCTCCTCGGGTGTCTTGGCTGCCTTCACACACGCCAGCGAAGACTCGGTGATGCGTTTGCCAACGCAGCCCTGCATCGTCTTCTGGTACTCTGGGTCCTTCTCCGCCTCCCCCACGCGGCGATTCACCTCGGCCTCGTCGAAGCCACGGCCTTGGAGGCGGAGCCGCGCGATATGCTCAGCGAGCTCCTTGCATTCGCTCTCCGTAGCGGGATGACCGCAGCCAGTGGCGCCCAATAGGCAAGCCGTCAGGGTGAGCATCGACGCGAGGGTTTTGGGCAGCATGCAGCGCTTTCGGAGGATTCGACCGCTTCAAGAAGCGGAGCAGGGACCAGAGGGCTTCGCATGGCTCAGGGAGTTGGTGGCTCGAGGGCGCCGAGTCCCTGACTCACTGCGGCGCAGCTTCAATAGGCCCAGACCTGGGACTCATCAAGTCCTGAGGCGTGTCCGCCGTAGCTGTAAATCGACTCTGGACCCCCCGGCACCCTGCGTCCGGCGGACATGGTTTGTAGCGAGAGAAGGGACGTTTTTGTCGAAATCTGGACGGTTGTGCAGGTGCTGCTAATTTTACACTGCAAATGTCGCGCTCTCGCGAACGAGCTGTCCGGGAATCGTGTCCCGCCCCGCCACTTGCACGAGCTCGACCTCGTGGGAGTGAAAGCCCTGAATTGCTCCTGCAGAAGGCTTCGCGGGCACGCACGCCTTCGACGCGAGCGAAGTACGCCAAGCGCGGCCTCGCCCATCCCGATGGCGTCGATCTGGATACGCGAGCGCTCCTCCTGCGGCAGCTCTACTTGTCGCAGATGGAGGGGCGGCGTTTTCGCGAAGCCCACGAGAGCGCGCTGCTCGCGGTGGCAACCGGTGTGATGCCTGATGTTGCCCGCCAAGACGCCGCGCGCGCCTGTCTGGGACTTGGTGACCATCGCAAGGCGGTGGAGCACCTGCGCATCGCAACCCGCGTGTGTCCAGCATCTCGCCGCGCCTTTCATCTGTGGACGCTAGGCAGCTCCCTGTACCTGGCCGGCGCGCACCAGCCTGCCGTCGGCGCGCTCACCCGAGCCGTGCGCTGGGGGACTCGAGACAAGCCGCTGTACCGAGCGCAGCTCGCGCTGGCGCGCCTCGAGTTCGGCGACGACTCCGCGTTCGAGGAGTTGCGGGAGCTGCGTGACGCGCTCGAATCGGTTCCGTGCGGTCAGGGCTACGGACAGTTCGTGCTTGGCGAGCTGACGTTTCACCTGGGGGAGAGCGACGCGGCGCTGCGCTACCTCGACAACTTCGTGAAGCGCTCTACCACTGGCCGCATCGCCCTCCAAGTGGCGCTCGAAGCCGAAGTGAACCGAGCTCAAGAGTTGATCACGAAGCTCATCGCTGGCGAAGACTGAGTCGGCGCGCCGGACATCACGGGCGGTCTTTGGCGACGCTGGCTGCAGCTGCGCCTCTCCCCCCCAGAAGAATCGCAGCAACGCTCGGACGCTGCCTTGCCGCTATTCCGCTGCGCTGGCGGAAGCTACAGGGCCTGTGGAACGCGCAGGTAGCTTGACCTGGTGGCCCAAGAGGGTGTGCGCTGGATGCTTGCCCAGCTTTTCGAGTTTCTTGAGTTACAGCGTTGAAACACGCGATTGAAGACGGCGCGTCGATGTGCTCTACCCGGCCCGCGCGGAAGCGCAGGAGGAGGAGCGATGATTGGAAAGAAGTTTGTTGGTGCGGTTGCGATGCTCGGGTGTTTGAGCTTGTTCGCCGCTTGTTCGGGGGAGAACAACGAGTCGACGGAGGGTGTGGCGCAGCGTGCCGAGGCTCATCATCGCGACGACTCGAGTGGCCTCGTCACCCAGCGAGTGCGAGTGACAGGACCCCGCCTTGGAGTTCAGAAGCTCGCCTATTGGGATACGGGCAACGACGCTCCTGCCATCGTCTTCGTGCACTCGAACTCCTGCTCGAAGGAGTGCTGGGAGCGTCAGTTTGCAGCGACGCAAACGGACGGCACCCCAAACCCACTGCGCCAGTATCGCTTGCTCGCGTTTGACATGCCGGGTCATGGGGGCACGCGCCGCATTGACGGCCAGCGTAATAGCTACAGCATTCAGCTCTACGCCGAGGCGATCCAGGCCTTTAGCGACGCGCTTGGACTACACGGTGCCGTATACGTTGGCCACAGCCTGGGTGGTCATGCGTTGATCGAGGCTGGACAATTCCTCACGGAACCTGCGGGCGCGCTGATCTTCGGAACGCCGCCTGTCTCTACGCCCGAGCAGCGTGGGGCCGCGTTCTTTCCAATGCCTGGCGGGCCTCACTACCTCACGGCAAACCGGAGCGCCGAAGACAGCCACCACTGGGAGGCCACCGTCTACTACAGCGACATCCCGGATCACTTCCAGCGGTCCGTGCGCAAGACGGACCCCGACGCGCGCGGCGACCTGCCGGCTTCGTTGGCTTATCTGGCGGACGAAGTCGGGATGGTCAGGGACTATCCGTGCCCGATTGGAATCATCCACGGCAAGTACGAGCGCTCAGTGCGTTTGAGCTACCTCGAGAGCCTGAACCTGGACGCCGATCTCTGGCATGGCGGCATTCAGCTGGTTGACGAGAGCAACCATTTCGTCAGCTGGGACCAGCCGGTGGTGTTCAACTCCATCGTCAAGCAAATGGCAGACGAGGTGAACGCGCCGTAGTCGAAGCGCGCATCGACGCACTTCAGGGCTCGAAGTCGCTGGGCGGCTTCGGGGCAGGTTTCGGAGCCGGCGCCGGCTTTGGAGCGGGCTTCGGAGCCGGCTTGGGCGCTGGCTTCGGAGCCGGCTTGGGCTTGTCACCAGGTTTATCGGTTGGCTTGTCGCCGCCCTCGGGCTCGACGACCTCGACGTCGCTGGTGGGCGCGGCCGGCGTGGTTGGCTCCACGACCTCGACCGCCTCCGGCGCTTGGATCCGATCCTCGGAGTCCATCGCTTTCTCGATGCGGCGAGCCATGGAGTGCGCTTCGGTGCTCACTTTGTCAGCGCGCTCGCGCATCAGCGGGATCAGCTTCTTCGCGTCCGCTAGGTTTTTGGCAATATCCGCGCGGCGACCAGGCGTCTCACTCGAGAACGTCTTGTCGATGTCCCGGGTCAGCTCAGCGATCTCGCTCTGCAGGTCATCCAAGCGGGTTCGGACGCGCAGCATCTGACCCTCAAGACGGGCCGCTGCTAGGGCGCTGGCCTTGACGCCTTTGAAGAACGCTTCCGCTTCCTCGTCGGGCTTGCCACGCACACCACCTTCGACGCTGCTCTCGCCCTCGGCGTTCGCGCCGCCGATTTCAAACTCGAAGCCGGTGCCCGCCTGATTGAAGCGCTCGACCTCTTGCTCGAGCTTGCGGCTCACGAGCGACATCGACGCGTTGTCATCCAGCTCGAGGTACTCGGCGAGGCCGCCGCGCACCTCCTTGGGTTTTCCTGGCGCTTCGGCTAGCTCGACCTGGAGGTCGTGAAGCTCGGTGAAGAACGCGTCGTAGCGCTGGTTCCCTGCGCGAAACTCCAGGCCGCGGGCGACCGGTGTTGGTCCTGGCGTCGCGAACACGCAGGCGGTCGAACTCAGCGCGATCGCGGCGGCGGTGACCCAGACGGCGGCGCGCCGCACATTGGAGGAGGATGGCTTGCGTGCGTGGGGAGGCATCACTGACATGACAGACCCGTTCCCCATAACTCAGCCCCGCCGGGCGTGCGCACGAAAAACACGGCCAAAGCGCGATCACCATGGGCAAACAGCGCTCCTTGACCCGCGTCGCTGCCGTCGGCAGACAGACGCACGGCCGGCCCGGAGGGGATCAGATCTGCGTCCAGCGTTTGAGCGCGGACTTGGTGCTTGCCGCGAGGCCCTTCAGTCCACATGAGCGCCCAGCGGCCCTGACTGAGAGCGCTCGCCGCTGGAGAAATCGCCTCACCGCCGGGCCCTCCCGGAGGCGGGGTGAAGCTCTTGCTCGACTTCGGTGCCTGGTGAAGCGCGGCGCTCGCCAGCGTGATCCCCCAATACGCGTCGGAGCTCGGGCGAGTCGCAACGGTGATCAGCGCGTTGCCGTCGCTGGTGCTCACGCTGGGGGTGCCGAGGAAAGCGTCCTGCATGCTGACCGCGCCCAAAGTTCCCTTGAGGCTGCCGTCGCCGTCCAGCCAGCCAAACACCAGCTTGCCTTCCTGGCCACCGGAACGCAGCACCAGCGCGTAACTCTTTCCGCTATCTTGAGCGCGCTCGATGCTGGGCGTCGTCACCTCGTCCGAAGGCAGCGTACCGAGCTCGGTGGCTTTGCCATCGCGGACCACTTCGAGCCGGCTGCCCCTCGCACCGATGGTCATGCCCGCGTTGAACTCGACAGCGCCATCGCGCTTCTGACGATCGTGAGTCACCAGGAAGCGGTGGTCCGGCGTTGGAGTGACCGCCACGACTCGTCCCGGAGCGCGCTCCTCGAAGGCCTTCTCCGTGCTCAAATCCGTCAAGTTGACGTCGAGCCCCAGGGCCACCTTGCTGTCCTTCGCGAGCCCAATTGTAATTTTCTCTGCGGAAATAGAGATGCCGCGGGGAGCCACGCCAAGATAGGCGGAGTCGAGTAGTTTCTTGGGCTGCACCACCAGCT
>JBFXBK010000222.1:0-14498 GCA_050183255.1 Polyangiaceae bacterium
CCGGACTTGACACCGGGACCAAGGGAAGCACCATCGCGTTCGGCGTCTCTCAGCTTGAGCCCGGTACTCGAGTAAGGTCCAAGTCCGGAACACAAAAGCAGAAAGGCGCCCAACAGGGCGCCTGATCATAGAGCCACCTTCCGGACTTGAACCGGAGACCTACGGTTTACGAAACCGTTGCTCTACCGACTGAGCTAAGGTGGCAGGGGCGCGGGAGCATACGTACCTTGGGCAGCCAGTCAAGCACTGATGAGCCGATCGGCGCTCGGGTGGCCTGCCTACTAGGAATTGTCCGGCAATTTGCGCTGGTTTTCCTCTCCCCCGAAACGTCGTTGGTGCATCTCAGGCGCGGAAACGGGTCGCACCTGGCTCGCGTTGGCTTGCGTGGGTGATTCGCTGGCGATATACGCGCGCTCATGCGCGCGCCTGGGCTGTTTACCGCTGTCTTCCTCGTGGTCGGTTGCGGTGACACGACCGTTATCAGCGGCTCACCAAGCCTAGGTGGCTCCGGTGGTTCCGCAGGGAAGTGGGACGGCGGCGTAGATGCGGCCGCGGGTACGTCTGCCTCGGATGCCAGCGGAGGCAGCGGTGCATCCGGTGGTACTGGCGGAACGGGTGGTACTGGCGGAACGGGTGGTACTGGCGGAACGGGTGGTACCAACAGTGGAACCGGCGGGGCGGACGCAGGAACGGACGCTGGAGCTGGCGGTGACGGGGGCGTGACGCTGTGCCCCGCAGGGCGCTGGACCACTCAAGAGGTCGCGGGCGTCCCCACGGGCACCGCTCGGGTAGCGCTACGCTCGGATGGCCTGCCGGTCATTGCCTTTTTTCGCGCGGATACGGCCGATGCCGTAATGCGTTTCTGCGAGGATGTCGAGTGCTCGCAGTCCAGGGAGTTCACGATCCAATCTCACAGCTGGGTCGGCAGTCGAATCGACCTCGAGGTTGGCCCCATGGGACCATTCCTCGCCTTTACGGATGAAACTGCTCGCATGCGAGTCATGATGTGCGCAGACATGGATTGTAACGGAGCCACGCCAGTGACGGGAACGCTTCCAGGGGAGGTCGTTAACTGGGTTGATGTTTCCGTGATGAACGGTGCTGCGATGTTCTTCTACCGCGAGGCAACGCTTGGAATGCTGGCGCGGCGCTGCGACAACGCGGCCTGTTCGGGAAGTCAGAATCCTCCGCTCTATCAAACTGCTGGTGGGGACCAGGACTTTCCGTCGTCTATGCAGCGGAGTAGTGGCTTTCCGCTCGTGTTCCACTACGACGGTACTGGTGGGCTAAGGGCTACCGGGTGCACGGACTTCCCCAACTGCAATCAGACGCTCACCACGAACCATCAGGTGCTGAGTGGTGGGCGTGGGCGTTGGCCCGCCGCCCTCGAAATCGGGGGGCTGCCCTTCGTGGTCTTCCGTGACGACGCGACGGTCGGGCTTGGCGCAGCCAGGTGCTTGAACACGGAGTGTTCTCAGGCGGCCACACCAGTGCTACTCGACGACGGTGACGTCGGGTACCAGCCCGACCTCACTGCCGTGGGCAGTCGGCCGGTCGCCGTCCACAAGAGCGCTGCTGGCGCAATCCGAGTAACGGTGTGCTCGGACTCCGCTTGTACATCAGTGACCTCAGAGGAGCTGGGTGCAAGCGGGAGCGTGGGCACGTCAGAACTCGACCGCCCAGGGATTGTCGCCAGCAATGACGGCGTGGTGCACGTGGTGTACGGCACCGCGACCCAGCTGGTCCACGCTTGCACCCGCTTTTAAGCCCGGCTAGCGGCGGGTTCGGCGTCTTCGTCCAAGCCCCAGGGCGCCCAACGCCAACACACTGATTCCGAGCGGATATTGAGTGCTGCCTGGCGTCGCACGGCAGCCACACCCTGCGTCGTCGCTTGAACTCCCGTTGGTCGAGGGGTTCCCTGCTTGTCCGGAGCCGCCGCTGCCGCCGCTGCCACCGCTGCCGCCGCTGCCGCCGCTGCCACCGCTGCCGCCGCTATCGCCGGAACCCCCGGCGCCACCACCTCCAAAGCCACCAGGGCCTGGATCACCCATGCTCTCGGAACCGAAGGCACCTATGTCGGGGCGCCCGGAGTCCCCGCGCTTCCGAGACAGGCCTTGACCCGCGAACTCGAGGTCTACCACGTCGTATCCCTGGGGTAACAAATCGCCAGCGTCGATCAACGGCGAGCCGCTGGTCGGGCGGTAGCCATCGCCGAGCGCTGGGTCGTTGCCTTCGATCAGGTTCTCGATGCCCTGGTAGGTCGCAGAGTCACTGCCTGCGCGGTAGCCGCTTTGGATCCAGTTCGCGCCGAGCACCAGCGTCGCGTCCGACGATTGATCCGGATCGAGGAGCTCCAGGTCACCTCCGCTACTCACGAAGACGTTGTTGTGGGCTTCGACGCGCGTCTGCGAATTGACGAAGAGGATCGTCGCTCCGTCGTCGCGATCCGACAGCACCGTGTTCTGATAGAAGTACAGCAGGCGCCGCGGCGGCAAACCGTTGTCCTGACCAACGTGCACGATCTGGTTCTGGCTCGTGTCGCGGTGCTTGAGCAGTACGTTTCCGTAGATGCGTATCGGATCGTTCGTGTGGTCCCAGTCGCCGTCTTCGGCTTCTACCAAGTCGAGCACACGGCTCCCACCTTCGATCCAGTTGAAGCGTACCACGGTGCCCTTCGAGCGATCCTTGAGGTTGTTGCCACCAGCATCAGGGCGCAACGGGAGCATGACGTTGTACTGAAAGACGATGCCGTTAGATTCGGTATAGATGTTGTGCTCGTAGATGCTGCCGACGTTGCCGTTGTCGTGAATGAAGCAGCCTTCCACGATGATGTCGCTCGCGCCCACCCAGCTGAAGAAGCCGTTTCCGGAGTGATGGATGTCGAGGTTCCTGAAGGTTAGGTGGCTGCCTTCGGGAGCAAACACGCCGGAGGCGTTGTCTGGGAAGCCGGCGTCGCCGCTGGCGTTGCGGATTTCGAAGTTCTCTACCACGACGTATGCGGCCCCGGAACCCAGGTGAACCAAGCCGCGGTTGTGGGCGCCGGGTCCTTGGCTGGAGCCCTCGCCGTCGATGATCGGCAATTCGCCGCTGGGCCCTGGGACTCCTCGAATCGTAATGGGGCTCTGTGCCGTTCCCGCTCGTTGGATACCGAAGCTCTCTCGATACGGTTCCGCGCGGTAGTAAACGACGACTTCGTCCCCTGCGTCCAATGAGTCTAGCGGAGCATCCGAGATGTTCTCGTATGCCTTTCCCGGCCCGACTTCATAGCTGGCGGCAAACGCGGGGCCTCCCCAACAAACGGATAGCGCGAAGGCGCATGACGCAAACACGCGTCGCACGACGCCCCATGTGATGTCCCTCAAGGGAGTCTCCTGGTTAGGCTCCACGTTGGTGGAACACCCATAGCCTGGCCGGCGCTGCCGATGCTGTAAAGGGCGCGTCGCTCCGCGCAGCGTCTTTGCTGCGCTTTTTTCCGTGTCGATTTGCGTCGCTTCTTGGCCAGCCAGGGCCCACTAATCGGGCTTCTCCGCGCACTCGCTGAACCGCCCACGCTGAAAGTCGCTGATGAACCCACGCACGCGTTCGAAGCTAGCGTCGCTGCGTGCCAAAATCTCCCTGATCTGCTTCAGTCCCGGTACGTGATCCCGGAAGCGCTCGAGCTGCACCGATCCCATGGCCCATTCGGAGAAAGCGCGAGACTCGATCGGGCCACGACGCAGGACCCGCACGTCGTGGTGACGTTTATCCGTGCGGATGCGATTGAAGGTCGTGTCGATCGCGGCCTCGCCCCCTTCCAAGATCTGCATGAAGCACGCGCCGTCACTCAGCAGCAACCCCGTGATTTGTTTTCGGGAGTTGTTTCTGCGCGCGGCTTCCAAGATCTGAAAGAGCTCGCCGGGCAGCAACTCGGCGCTGGCTTGGCTGACGTACACGATCTCGAATAGGGCGCTCACAACAGGAAGCGTAGTCCGGAGCGCTTCCGCTGCAACCAGCCCGTCGGGTGAGGAGACCTCGTTAGGAGCCCTCCTTGGGGGGCGGCGGCGCGACGTACTCACAGGGGGTGTTCTGGAACTGCCCAGGTGCAGTGAAGTGCTGTCGAACGCAGGTGAGTTCGCAGCTGCCCGGCCCGCTGAACGTGTACTGCAAGAGGTACACGTCCCCGGGGTTTGGCGCGAGGTTGACTTGGCCTCCGCACGCGCCACGCGGGTGACGCACGGTGACCCACTTGTTGCGATACTTCGTTACGTAGCGGGTGCAGTATTTCGAGGTGGTGTACTTGTTCGCGCCAAACCCGGATTGCTGGGTGCCGCAGTAGTACTGCTCGCTCGCCTGGTAACTCTCTCGCACCATATGAGTTTCGGTGTCGAAAAAGTCCGAGTCGACCTTCACCGCCGCGAATCCGGTGCGCACCCGGAAGCCGTTCGTGCGAGTGGACTCACCTGGCTCTTCCAAGTCGAGACGATCGCCGTCCACGGTCACGAGCTCATCGAGGTTCCGGCCGGGGCGATCGGCATAGAGCGTTCTGAGCTTCACGATCGCGTGGGGTTCGTCGGGAGCTGGCTCGACGTACTTGGGAACGAAAGCGCCGGACCTGCACGCGAGCAGCGCGGAAGCCAAGAGCAGGAGCCCGCCGAGTGGGGTCAGTTGTGACAGCTTGCGACGCAGCTGCGCAGGTAGGAGTCGCATCGAGAGACCTCATCAGAGTTGCTGGCAGACACCAGGCAACCGTCGTTACGGTGGTTGCAATAGTCGAGGCACGACGAGCGCTTTGCGGACGTCGGGTGCACGACGCACGCACCCGCGGGAAGTAACAACAACGCGAGCAGCGCCAGGCGTCGCGCGCGTGCTGCGCTTCGAGAAGGGGAGAGGGGCATGCGAGTCCCCATCGGCCAGGTGTGCCCCCGGTTGCTAGAAGATTCGAGGCGGCAGCCGTTTTTTTTGCCGACGCTCTACTGCTTCACTGCGCCGCCGCGGATCGCCGCGAAATTGGCGTCGAACGCCGCGTAGACCTCCGGATCGTCCAGCTTGAGCAGCGCCTCGTCGTTCCCCCGCAGGGCCGGCCCGGTGTAGTTGTGGGAGCCCGTCCACACCAGGCCCCGGTTCGCGGTGCCAGTGTAGGTCCCATGGATGATCAGGATCTTCGAGTGCAGGCCCTCGCCAGCCGAGCCGGTGGGAAACACGTACAGGCTCACCCCGCCGCTCTTGAGCGTTGAGGCGACGCCGCTGCTGAGGTTCTCCTGGTCGAGCACTACCGTCACGGCGCAGCCTTGCTGCTGCTTACTCACGAGCTTGTCGGCGATCTCCGAGCGGCCGGTGGTGAAGAATGCCATTGCCACGCGGATTGTCGTCCCTGCGTCGCAGGTCACGTTGTCTAGCACGCCGAGGATCGTGTCTCCGCTCGCACGGGGATAGAAGTACGCCTTGGTGCCGGTGTCGCCGTCGAACGAGCGGTAGTAGTTGAGGTCCTGCTGCTGCGCCTGCAGATCGGTCCAGTAGCTGAGGTATGCGTCGTACAGAGCTTTGTCGTCGCGGATGATCACCAGGTTGTTGTGCTTGTGAAGCTGCGTGGTGGTGAGATTCGCTGACGACTGAACCACGACGTGCTTCGAGCCGTCGTTGAGTTCGCTGAAGAGGAAGAACTTGTTGTGATTGATGCCTGTGTCGCTGCCGATGCAAGCTCCTTGCCCCGCGGATTCGTTGCACACCGTCACGTGGCCGCTCGGTAGCTCGCTCTTCAGCGTGGCTACACCGGCCCAGTCGTCGCCCTGGTCGTTCTTGTTGGTGGGGTCCAGCACCACGCGCACGTCGACACCGGCTTTTTGCGCGTCCACGAAGCGGTAGGCGATTGCCTGACGGCTCCAGTGATAGAGCGAGATGCGGATCTGCGAACCCGGCGCTGCTGCTTTCGCGAGCTCGCCGAGCTTGGCTTCGATCGTGGTGTCGTTCGCGCCCCCTGCGAGGGGTACGGTGAATACGACTTCCTTCTGAGGTGGCGGAGTCGAGGAGTCGACGCCAGCGTCCGTCGCGCCCCCGCTCCCGCCCGCGCCGCCTCCGCCGTCACCCCCGGTGGTGCCGGCGCTGCCGCCGTTCCCAGCGCCGCCGCTCGACCCAGCGCTGCCGCCGCTTGGGTTGCTGCCGCCGCTCGCGACGCTGCCACCCTCACCCCCGAACCCGCTTGCGCCGCCGCTGAGTTGACCAGCGCTGCCGCCAGCGGTCGCTCCGCCGTTGCCGACCTCGGTGGTGTTCTCGCTGGAGCAGGCTGAAGTAGCGAGGTGCAACGCCAGGGCGCTGACGAGAACCGCTTGAGAGAGGAACGTGCGCATGATTTCTACAACGTTTATTTGATCGCGCTCGGCCCAAGGACAAGCGAGATCCACGCTCAGCTGCGCGTAGCGCGGGCGATTGCACAACTTGCGCCGTAACTTGCACAGCTTCAAGTGCCCGTTGCACAACGGGAGTCACGTCCAGATACTCACGCTTGATGGCGTTCATCAGTCATTGGCTCAAGCCCGGCGTGATGCACGTGCGGTGGGTGGTGGATACCAACCTCGAGAGCGTGCGTGAGTCGATCGCCAGCCACGATCGACTCATCAACGAGCACGGGGGCCCCTATCGCACGTTGCACGAGTCGCCCGATGGGGTCCCTCGGCTTGGCGCTGCGGAGCGACGCTTGATCGCCGACTGGCTCGAGCGCGAAGAGCGTGGAAACCATGCGCAGTGTCGTGGGGTCGCCTTCGCCACGGAGTCCGCGATTGTCCGCGGCATGATCACCGCCGTCTTGTGGTTCGGTGAGCGACACTATCCGATGCGCGTATTTTCCACGCGGCGAGAAGCAACGAGCTGGCTCGCTGAGCTGCCGGGTTGACTGTGTCCGACTTCAGCTTGCCTCGGCGATGCGCTCCCGCAGCCAGCGCAGGCCCAGGTCCTGGGTATAGCGCGCGTGCCACGCGAGGTAGACGTCGAACGCTTGCAGTTTCAGGGGGGGAGGGGAAATCGTGAGCGGCAACCGCCGCGCCATTGCTCTAGCGTAGCGCTCCGGCACCGTAGCCAGGAGCGGTGTTTCAGCGATCACTCCAGCCAGCGCGGCGTAGTCTGACACTCGCAAGGAGACCTGACGACTCAGCCCTCGTTGGCTGAGCAAGCCGTCCACGTAGCCTGGACCGTCGTCGGACGTGACCAGTGCATGAGGAGAGCTCACGTAGCGCTTCAGCGTGAGCCGCTGTGACGCTTCACAGCGCCGTTGAATGACCACGAAGCGTTCGGTGAACAGTCGCTCGGTGACGATGCCGGGGCCACGGGGGAGCTGCTCTCCGCTACCCGCGCACAGGTCAACGCTACCATCCAGCAGACTTGCGCTACTGCCAGCCGTCGTCGGAAGCAAACGGATCTCGACCCCAGGCGCGTCCGCTGCGACGCGCCCAAACAGCCTGGGCAACCCGACCACCTGGAAATAGTCGCTCGTTGCAATGCGGAAACGCCTGCAGCTGAGAGCGGGCTCGAACGCAGCCTCCTGTTCCAGCAGCCGTTCGAGGTCACTGAGAGCGGCCCGCAGCGGAGCGGCGAGCGCCTCCGCGCGACCCGTGAGGGTGTAGCCGTGTGCTGACCGTACCAAGATTGGGTCCGAGAGCAGTTCGCGCAGCTGGCGCAGACTGTGGCTCATGCTGGGTTGCGTGACCCCGACTCGGCGCGCGGCCTCGGTCACGCTGCCTGACGCCAGCAGCGCGTCGAGCGCCACGAAGAGGTTGAGGTTCAGTGCGACGAGTCGACCTAGCTCGGTTGGCTTTTGGGGCTCAGCATTCATCAAATCTATGATCACATGAGAAACATCGATTGGGATCATGCGATGTGACACGCCAGGCTTGGAGCGTGGAACATCCGAAGAACTCACGGCCTCGCTGGCTCAGCCAGGGGGAGAGACAGTTGTTCAACGCCTGCCTCGGCGGGCTCGCGACGCTCGCAAGGGGCCGGCGAGATCGCCTTGCGTCCGCCCTGCTCCGCGGGTTGGCGCGTCTCACGCTGGCATACCGCAGGTCGAAGCCGGTCGTGAGCGAACCGCGGGCTCTGGCCGAAGAGTGGCAGCGTCTCATGCCGTCGCGAAGGATGGTGCCCATCACCCGTGTGGACGCGGACACGGCATATGGTGAAATCCGTGTGGAATGTCCGCTGCGGGGGAGCGGCGACGTCGACGCGTGCTACCGCTTGATGGAGTACGACCGCAGCCTCATGCGGGCCCACGGGGCGGAGTTCGTGGTCCTGCGTTCCCAGGCGGAGCCTGGGGTTTCCGTCTGCGAAATCGCCATTCGGCCGCGGTTGTTCCCGGTAGCAGACTTACTGCCTGCTCACCGGCGTGTCCGCCAATCCGCCTCGCCCGAGGCGTAGAGTCGCAACTTCCGGGCTTTCGAGGTGCGCAACCCTGCGAAATTCCTACGCGGCCGTCGGGCACGTTTGCTGCCCCGTAAGATCAGCATGAAGAAGCCAACTCCATCAAAGCCCGACATCCGCGATTGGATTGCCATCCTCGAGGACATTCGGGTGCAGCAAGACAATGAGCCGATGGCCAGGGAGCTCGAGCGCTGTTCGTTCGTGGACGCGCGCGAGATTTCAGGAGTGCGCTGGTTGAAGCTGAAGCCACCCCGTAGCTTGTATGGTCGAAAGCAAGCCGAGGCGGCGTTGCGCGAAGCGGGAGCTCGCCTGTTTGGCGGTTTCGACGTGGAATTCGTGAAGCCCGACCCACCTCCAGCCGAGGAAGCGGACGACGCTCATTCCTAGCCGCAAGGGCTGCGCTGCACCGGCGTAGGTGCGCAACACTTGCTGAGAATCGCTCGGAGCAGGCGTGCGCCTGCTCCACGTCGCGTCGGCTCGATACGCTTTTATTTCGGGGAATCGGCGCCGAGGGGCGCTCACTGCGCCATCGAGCGGGCATGAGTCGCAAGTGGCACGTGTTGTGTAAACAGCCCCAACAAGGAGACAACCATGACGACCAAGCCTCAGGTGCTCGTAGCGGGCATCGATTTTTCGCTTCAAGGATCCAAAGCGCTGAGCGGTGCCCTCGAGCTCGCGTCCCAGCGAGAGACCCGTGCACTTCACGTGGTCCACGTGGCGTCACCCTACGAAGACGGAGTGCGACTGGAAGTTCCCCCGGGAACCGAGAATGCTGAGCGCGTCGACGGTCGGCTGATCCCGGCGCAAGAGGCCGCGACCTTCACTCAAGATTGGGTGGATGAGTGGCTGCGCGCATTCGCGCATCAGCACGGGGACAAGCTGCCCTGTCCCGTGAAGATCCACCTCGCGGTGGGCGACCCTGCCGACGAGATCCGGCGGATCGCGATCGATACTGGCGCAGACGTGATCTGTGTCGCGAGTCACGGACGGAAGGGCCTCCGGCGCGTCTTGCTTGGTTCGATTGCCGAGGCGATCGTGCGTGATGCGCCCTGCAACGTGATCGTCGTGCGGGACAAGGAGGTGCCCGACATCGAACCCGCCTACACCCCCGAGGAACAGAAGCTTCACGATGCGGCCCAGGAGCACCACCTCGGCAGTCGGCACACCTATCACTACTACGATCGCAACACGATGGCGAACCACACGAAGCCAGGGAGCATCGTCGGTTCGACCTGAGCTGCTGGGGTTGCTGGTTCGTCCACCGGACCTATGTTCATCAGGTTCTGCCCCGCAACTCCAGCCGAACCATGAACCGCCCCGAGCAATCCCCGAAGCCACGCCTTCAGGTCCCGGCGAAGCCGCCCGGGATCTGGGGGCGTCGGCTATTTTACCGTGCGCAAACTTGGGGGATCTTGGCGCTGATCGCGCTCGTGAGCGGGGTGAGTGGCTACTTGGTGCTGGGCAGCTGGGGTGCGGTGCTGTTGTTGCTCCTGGTCGTTGGGAGTTTTGGCGCGCTTCGCGTGGCGCCTGGTGACCTCGTGCTGCGCATCCAAGGCGGTCGAGAACTCAGCTACAACGAGCGCCCAGAGTTGTTCGAAGCGGTCTGGGAACTCAGTCGTCGTGCTGGTTTGCGGGTCGCGCCGCGCGTGTTCGTGATGCCGATGCCAGGCGTCCAGGCCATGAGCACCGGGTCCTTGCAGCGTCCCGCGCTTGGCATCACCCGCAGCTTGCTCTGGCACATGGAGCCGCGAGAGCTGTTTGCGATCTTGGCGCACGAAATTGCCCACGTGAGCCACGGCGACATGGCGACGCTGGGGCTCGTGCAAGCGCTGCGCCGGGTGACGCGCCTCGCCGCTCTGATGGGTTTCCTCGCGGTTGCTGCGAATTTCTTGGCGGCGTTGCTAGGGATGCAGCTGGTGCCCGCCTGGATCGTCTGGGGACTCTTGATCGCGCCAGCGCTGGTGACGTTGCTCACGTTCGCCCTGTCCCGGGTTCGGGAGTTTGAGGCGGACCTCGGCGCCGCGGAGCTCTCCGGCGACCCTGCTGCGCTGGCCTCGGCGCTGCTCCGCTTGGAGGCGTTGAGCGCGCGACTCGCGCCGCCTTGGCTCCGCCTCGAGTTGCCTGCCTGGCTCAGGACGCATCCGGACACTCGCGAGCGGGTGCGCTTGCTCGCGGAGCTCGCCCAGAGCTCATACGAGGTTCCGCGCCGCAGCTCGCCGGGTGGACGTCATTCGTTTCCTCCCGGATTCCGATTCCGGTTCCACTGACGTCGTCTCCCCGCGCGGCTCACTCCAAAAACCAGCCCCAACAGCAGCCCAAGCAGCGCCGTTCCCCGGGTTTGGGGGTGAGGAGCGAACCCACAGCCGCTGGACTCTCCGGAGCTGTTCGCGCCGTTCTGCGACGGCGCTCCCGCCGTTCCTGCGGTGCCAGCCGCCGCTCCCGTACCGCCGGCTCCGGCCGCCGCTGCGCCGCCTCCTTCACCCCCAGCACCGGCTGCACCCGGCAGCCCCAACTCCGGGCAGCTTGCCTCGTCCCCTGGGGCGCAGGCTGTCTTCACCTCGGCCATGAAGTCGCTCGGCAGGTGCTCGCCGTTGAGTGTGGTCGCCGCGGGTGTGATCTTCACGCGATAGACCACCTTCGGTGCGACGTTGGCGTCGGGCTTGAGCTGAATGGTATGCGCCCAAGCGTCGCCCCGTACGCGCAGCGAATAGCCAACGGCGTTTCCGCTCGGATCGAGGAGCTGCACGCTGTTGCTATTCAAGCTGCTGCCTTCCAGCCCATGACCAGAAAACAGGGTGATCCAGCCGTCTATCGACGTGTGGTCCAGGGCGAGGTAGCGCTCGGCGTCGGCGCCAGCAGGCGCGGGATCGATGCCTACGATCATGCTGTCGTCGACGCTCACGTTGGAGTTCAGACGCCGCCAAATTTGCTCCCAGTAGTTGGCGATCAGGCGGGCGTTGAAGGGATACGACCCGGGAACCGACGGATCCAAATAGGCCTTCGAGGCCCAAGGATACTGATCGCGGTAGCGCTGGTGACCGGGTTTGAGCAGCTTCTGCACCAAGACGTGGGCGCTCTTCGCCTTGCTCATGCCGTCGAGGATGACTTGAGGCTCCACTTGGTGGTTCGTGAAGTTGCCGAATACCTGGCTCAGCGCGTCGGCGTCGACGACCACGGGCGGGTCATAGGTGATGGTGCGATCATTCACGAGCCACACGTCGGTGCCCGTGTCGAGCTCGTTGGTGTCGCCGTCGAGGAGCGCAGCCTTGTCGTAGAGCAAGATGTCGAAGCTCTCGTCGGCCATGCCGTGAGACGCCGCGCCGAGCAACACGGCGACGTGCTCCGCCGCCGCGCCCTGATCATAGGGCGGCGAGTAGGTCTGTTGGATCCAGGTCAGGTAGCCTTGAACGAAGCCAGACCAGTGGGCGATCTCGCCGTAACCGTCACCCGCGGCGTAGCCTGAGTCGGGGAGGAACGAGCCGTTCAGGTACTGGTCCGGGTGATCCAGCAAGAGCTGCTTTAGCTCTGTAGTTTTCACATGGGAAATAGCCAGCTCGCTCGTGTACATGTGGCCGAGCATGCCGTTGGCGGCGGCCGCTGGAGCTAGCGCGAGTGTGAACGAGAGTGTGCAAGTCCTGGCGAGGGCGAGCTGCGTGCGCATGCGCCCAAGTGTACAAGGCTTGTGAGCGTACCGTGAGTCTCCTGGCTCAGCTGGTTCAAGTCGGCGCGCTGGGAGCAGTTGACCGCTGCGCGTTACGGAGAGCGCGAGCGTTCAGGAGAGGTCTCCTACAGATGCCTGCGATCTCATGTCAAACGCTGCGAGCTTGCGATAGATGGTCGCGCGACCAATGCCCAATAGCTTTGCCGCGTGGGAGACGCATCCACCCGAAGTCTCGAGCGCGCGCTGAATGGCTCGCCGTTCGAGTTCGCGCAGATTCAAGACTTCAGTGTCTGATTGAGTGAGCCGGCGTGGAGCGGCCTGAACCACACCCGTAAGCTGAATCGAGCGTGGAAGCTGAGCCAGGGTGATCTCGCTGGTGTCCGCGCTCAGCATCGCCCGGTGCACGATATTGCGAAGTTCGCGCACATTGCCTGGCCAGTCGTACGCCATGATCGCGTCGAGAGCGTCTGGAGAGATGCTCTCGATACGGCGCCCAACATCGCTCGCGAGTTGCCGGATGAAGGAGCCTACCAGCTGCGGAATGTCCGACTTGCGGTCCTTCAGTGGCGCCAGCTTGATCGCATGCCTCATCAAGTGCAGAAAGAGATCTTCGCGGAAACGACCCGCCTCGACTTCCTGCTCCAGAGCTCGATGGGATCCGCAGACCACGCGTGCGGTGAACGGTCGCTCTGTGCTGCCCCCGCTCCGACGGAAGGTGTTCGTCTGGAGCGCGTGGAGTAGCGTAGCTTGCGCCGCAAGGCCCAGCTCACTGACCCCATCGAGGTACAGCGTCCCTGCGGCGGCTTCGTCGAATCGTCCCAGGCGCTGCTGGTTAGCTCCAGAAACACCAGCGTCTTCGCCCAAGAGCACGCTCTCCTGAAGTGACGTTGGGATCGAGGCGCAATTCACGCTGACGAATGCGCTGTTGCTGCGTGTTCCGCCCGCGTGCAGCGCCCGAGCAACGGCTTCTTTGCCGGTGCCGCTATCCCCCACTACACAGACCGCGTCGTTGCTGGGGAGCAGTTGGCGGACTTGCTCAGTCACCAGTCGCGTAGCTCGGCTGTCACCGACAAGCGTCACTCTTACTCGCTCGCTGCCCAGTGCGCGTTCGAGCTGAGTGATGCGTCCCGTCAGCCAGCCGTGTTCTGCTGCTCTGCTTACTGCCCGGAGCAAGTGCTTCGTGTCGGTCGCTATGGGGATGCAGTCATATGCGCCTCGAGCCATCGCGTGCTCGGCGATCTCGCTGTTCTGGGGTGCGCAGACGACGATGCAGGGCAAGAGGGGCAGACTGGCGCTGAGTCGCTCCACTTCGTCAAGGCCGCTCAAGGTATCGACCCCGATACAGGCCACCGCGGGTCGCTCCTGCGCTTGGCTCGTCAGTGCAGCTTCGAGCGAGGGGAACTGCGTGACCTCCCAGCCCGCGCTCATCAGGCCTTGCGCAATCGCAGCGCGCGTGTGCAGGGCGGCATCGACAAGCCAGATCTGCTTCGAGTGAAGTCTCTCTTCGTGCATAGCAGCACGCGTTTGCAGAACTTGAGCCAACCCCGACGGCAGCACTTCTGCCAGCAAATCACGGAGTTCGGTGAAAGAGCCCCCTTGATCCCTCTGGCGCGACTGTAGTCTGGAACCGACGGGCTGCTGAGCGCTGCCTACTGCGTCCCGCTTGGTTGCTCGGGTGTCGTCAGCAAGCGACTGAATGCGCGCATCACGCTTCAGGGCCTGGGGCTGCCTTGGCCAACAAGCCGGCCAGTGGGCCACGACAGCGCGTGCGCGCAGCGACCCAGTCTGCCTCCGAGATGACTCCATACGCGCGCGCCGCGCGCTCATCAGGCGCTTGAACGCTGAGCACACCGTCGTCGACGAAGTGCGGAAGGCTCAACTGCTCGTCTGAGCTCGATTCCCCGAGGCACCAGGCGACGGTGTCGAGCGCCAAGCGCGCGTGTCGCCGCTCGTCCGTGGCGATGCGGGTGAGAATGCCCTTCAGGACCGGACAAACGCAGCGCTCGGCGGCGTTGTAGAGCCCGAGCGCCGCGGTCGCCTCGGGCTCGAACGCTTCGTCAGCGCTGCGTCGCGCCATCTTCAGCAGCGCAGCTTGGCGCAGCGTGGGCTCCGGTTGTGAAGGGCGAGGCAGCGGAATCGTTCCGAAGCGGAGGCGCGCGCCTCCCAGAGCGTGCAGCACGTCCAGTGCCAGTAAGGTGTGCTGAAGCTCCTCGCGAGCCGCCGCCGCGTAGCGCCGCACCAGGTCTCGCGGAGCGCCGAGGGCGATCAACTCGAGACGCGCTTGCGCGAACGACGCGACGCTCGCGTGCTCGAGCTGCGCCTGGGTGCGCCAGTGCCGCAAGATATGCGGTAGCGCATTCTCCGGTGGGCGCGCTAGCTCGAGCTTCGAGCCAGAGGTGGGCGCAGCCTCGACGAGCGCCGCCACTAGCGCTTTGGAATCGTTGGTTCGATCCAC
>JBFXBK010000223.1:0-14491 GCA_050183255.1 Polyangiaceae bacterium
CGCCAGACCCCACGCATGCTGTCGCCGACACCAGCGAAGAGCACCGCCGCGGCAAGACTCACGACGATCACGCCTTCGGGAAGCACCTGGCGGAAAGCGGAACCGACGCCTGGTGCGGGGCGCCGGAGGTAAACGGCGAGACTCACCCCCAAACCCACCGCAGCGATGAACAGCGGATAGGTGTAGCGCGCATAGCCAACGAACGCGGCGTCCGCGAAGTGGCTCAGGCTGCCCATCACGAACTCCAGGCCACCGAGGGTGACGAAGGAACCGCTCATGATGCGCACGACCAGACCCACCACGTGGGCCGCAACGAACACCGTCGCGATGCTGCTGCTCAGACTGATCGCGAGCACCCGTGTCGCGCGCCAACGCAGACCGAGCACGCTGAGCGTCCCGAGCACCAACGCAAGCGCGACGCTCATCGCGACGGTCAAGGCGGCACCCAAGATCCGAAGGCGCCAGCTGAGCGGCCCCAGCGCGCCGAGTTCAGGCACGCCGACCCAAGGCACCAGGACCAAGTCCGCGAGGGCGAGCAGACAGCCCAAGGCGCACCCCAAGCGGACATGGCGCAGAAGCCACGCACGGACGCTCAAGACTGGGGGTGAACGATCGGACACGTTTTCAAAGGTCCGCTCCCCGGAAGGAAGCGGTGCGAAAGCAAGGACGGCACATCGGACCAGCCAAAAAAGGCTGCCTCCCCGTACCGCTCTGCGCTGGACGCAGGGGCTGGAATCAAAAGCTTAGGTGGAGGGGCCACCCAACAGAAAGTTCTCGGCTTACTTGAAACCGACGACCGAGGGGAGACCTTTGTTGTGACATTGTTGCAGGAACGCCATCGCGTCGCCTCCGTTTCCTTTTCGCACACTGCTCGCGGCCTTCGCCGCGGCCATCGCGGTTGCGCGCTTTTGTGCAGCGGATCGCGTATGTTCCCCGCGCTCTAGGGCGCCCCAGTCTTCCAGCGAGAGTGCACGCGCTGGCCCTGCGTCGCCTCCCTCCGAAGCCCCTGAAGCCAGCTGCGCCGTCCCCTTCCCGCGCTGGCTGAATGTTTCCAGATGAAGATCGGCATCCTCCTCAACCCCAACTCCCGCAAGAACCGTCGCCAAGGCGAAGCCGCGGCGGACCGGCTGAGTCACTTGAAGCAGCGCGTGGGTGATCTGGGGCACGTCGTTCAGACGCAATCCACGGACGAGCTGCGCGTCGCGATCCAAGAGCTCGTCTCCGACGGGGTCGAGTACCTGGTCAGCGACGGGGGTGATGGCGCCCTTCACTGGGCGCTGAACGAAGTGCGGCGCCTGCGCGGCGACGAAGCGCTGATCCCGATCGTGCCAACGTGCGGTGGAACCATCGATTTCGTCGCGCGCAAGGTCGGCGTCGCAGGCACCCAAGATGAAATCGTGGAGCGCCTGATTCAGCGCGCTGAGCGCAAGCAAGCACCTCGAGTCATTCACCTGGACAGCCTGCGCTTGTCGGGAATGAACGCCGACGACAGCGAGTTCGATCGCCTTGGGTTTGCCCTCGCCGCCGGAGGCGTGGGTCAGCGCTTCTTCGATCACTACTACTCGTCCCCAGATCCAAGCCCGGCCACCATCGTGGCGATCGTGCTGCGCACCGTCGCGTCCTTCGCGCTAGGTGCGCTTCACGTGCCCCGCACGGAAACGCTCCAGAGCTACGCCGAGCAGTTGTTCCGACCGACGTTGGCCAACGTAGAACTGGACGGCGAGCGCCTGCGAACGACCGAACAAGGCGCGATTCACGCGGGTGCGTTCGACGTGTCCCTGGGTGGCGTGTTCCGAGTGTTTCCCTTGGCGGCCGAGCCGGGGCAGCTGCACTTTCAGGCGGGGGCCATCACGCCGCTGGAGATCATCGCCGCGTTGCCCGACCTCGTGCGCGGTGGGGCTATCCGAAGCGCGAACCTGCGCGAGATTGCGGGCACCGAGATGAAGATCCGTGCGCTCGGTGACGAGCTGCTGGCGCCAATCATCGACGGCGAGCAGTTCCCCGGGTTGCGTTCGCTAAACGTGACGCCTGGGCCCCAGGTGCCAATCGCGATCGTGTAGCGTCGGCAAATCACGCAAATCCAGCGCAGGAAGTACAGCCCGGGTTGAGGCATACTCGCCTCGCAATGACCCCCTCGACCACCGGCACGTCTGAGTTGGACGCGCCCCTCGTCCTCGACGAGTCGGGGCTAGGCCAACTGCTGCAAGCACTGAGGACTGACGGCTACCTGCTGGTCGGTCCGCGCCGCGTCGGGCAGGTGATTGACTACGCGCCCCTGGAGCACTTGGACGAATTACCGCGAGGAATTGGATCAGAGCAGGGCCCTGGCCACTATCGCCTGACCCAACACACGGGGCCTGATCGAGCCGCGCGCTTTGCCTATGCTGCGCCAGCCAGCTCCTTCAAGCGGCACTTCTTCGTACCGCAGCTGATCCTGTTGCGCACCAAGCGCAGCGCAGACGGCGCTGGCTTCGACGTCCTGTCAGAGCCACGAAGACACCCGAAGCTCGCGCTGATCGGCGCGCGCTCGTGTGATCTCCACGCGATCGCGATGCAGGACCACATCTTGGGCGGCGCGAGCGAACAGGCCCCGGCAGATCCCGACTACGTCTCACGGCGCCTGGACGTCTTCGTCGTGGCCGTCAACTGCAGTCACCCGGCGAGCACGTGCTTTTGCACCTCCACCGGCACCGGCCCGCGAGCGGACGCCTACTTCGACGTCGCGCTGAGCGAACTAGCTACCGAGGGCGGCGTGGCGTACGTGGCGCGCGCGGGCAGTGAGCGGGGCAACGAGCTCTTGCTGCGACTGACGACAGAGCCTGCGGACGCTGAACAGCTGGCCTTGGAGGAAGCGGTGCTCGACCGCGCTGCGCAGAGCATTCAGCGGGCGTTGCCGCTCACCGGCCTGGCAGCGGCGCTCCAGCAGAATCTGGAGAGCCCCATCTGGGATCAGATCGCGGAGCGCTGTCTCAGCTGCAGCAACTGCACCCTCGCGTGCCCCACCTGCTTCTGTTCCAGCGTCGCAGACTCGAGCAGTATCGACGGCCAGAGTGCCGAGCGCTCGCGCCGCTGGGACTCGTGCTTCACCTCAGACCACTCCTACGTCCACGGTGGGAGTGTGCGGTCGAAGACGAGCTCCCGCTACCGCCAGTGGCTCACTCACAAGCTCTCCACCTGGCGCGAGCAACTGGGCGAAGGCGCATCGGTTCCGCGCGAAAGCGCTGATTCCAGCGGCTGCGTGGGTTGCGGGCGGTGCGTCACCTGGTGCCCCGCGGGCATCGACATCACCCGCGAGGCGGCCCGCGTCGCTGGTCTCGAAGAACAGGCACACGAAGTCCGCAACGCTGAACGAGGTTGAATGGAGAACCTGGAGCGAGTCGTCAAAGCGCACCCTTTCTCGGCGGATCTGAGCCAGCAGCACCTGGCGGTGCTGGCCTGTTGCGCGCGCAACGTGCGACGCCAGGCCGGCGAGTTCCTGTTCAAGGAAGGCACCGAAGCCACCCGCTTCTACTTGATTCGCAAAGGGCGGGTTGCGCTCGAGGTTCACGTCCCGGGCCGCGGTGAGATCCAGGTGGAGAGCGTGGGCGCCGGCGGCGTGGTCGGCTTTTCGTGGCTGTTCCCCGAGCACACCTGGACCCTGGATGCGCGAGCGACGGAGACGCTCATCGCGCTCGAGTTCGATGCGACGTGCTTGCTCCCCAAGATGGAGCAGGACCCGAGCCTGGGCTTCGCGCTGACGAAGCCGCTCACACGGGAGCTCTACAGGCGACTCAATCAGGTGCGCCTGAGCCGCCTCGACGTGTACGCTGGCAGCAAGCCCGGGGCCACATGAGTCTCCCCCGGCTTGGTTCCTCGGGGCAACTTGGTCCGGACCCTTGGCAGCCGCTACCCACGCGGGTGCTCCGGGCGTGGCGTGAACTCGCGGACGTCGTCACGCTCGAGCTCGAGTCGCCACCCGGGTTTGCGTTTCAAGCTGGGCAGTTCAACATGCTCTATGCGTTTGGCGTTGGCGAGATCCCGGTGTCGATCAGCTCCCACCCGGCCACTCCGGAGCGCCTGCTGCACACGATTCGCGACGTCGGGGCCGTGAGCCGTGCGCTCTGCGAGTTGGCGCCGGGGACTCAGCTTGGGCTGCGTGGACCTTACGGCGCTGGATGGCCCATCAGCGAGCTCGAGGGCCGAGACGTAGTGGTCATCTCCGGGGGGCTCGGACTCGCGCCGCTGCGCCCAGCAATTCTCGAGCTGCTACGCCTGCGGGAGCGCTTCGGAAGGCTGTGTTTGCTCGTCGGCGCGCGGAGCCCGGCGGACATCCTGTTCCCTGCGGATTTGGCTACTTGGCAGGCGGGCCGGGCGATCGAGGTGATGCTCACGGTGGACCACGCACCGAGCGGCTGGAGCGGTCTGCCTGGCGTGCAAGGTCAGGTCGGTGTCGTCACCCAGTTGCTGCACGAGGGAGAATTCTTGAGCGCCTTCGATCCTGCCAAGACGTCGGTCTTGTCGTGTGGCCCCGATGTGATGTTTCGCTTCGCTGGGCGCGAGCTGGATCTGCTCGGCGTGCCGCGGAGCGCTCAGTGCGTTTCTCTGGAGCGCAGCATGAAGTGCGCGCTGGGGTTCTGCGGCCACTGCCAGTACGGCGCGCTCTTGGTCTGCAAGCAGGGCCCGGTGGTGCCCGTATCGCGCATCGAACACTGGCAAGGAGTCCGTGAGGCGTGACCCCCCTCCCCCCCAAACCCGAAGTGGCGAGCGCCACGGACAAAGTCCGACCACGACTCGCGGTGTGGAAGTTCGCGTCGTGCGATGGCTGTCAGCTGTCCCTGCTCGACTGTGAAGACGAACTCCTCGCGCTGACCGAACAGCTAGAGATCGCCTATTTTCTCGAGGCGAGCCGGGCCACCGCCCCGGGGCCCTATGACGTGTCGTTGGTGGAAGGTTCGATCACCACTCACGAGGACAAGCGCCGCATCCAGCACGTACGCGAGCAGTCGAAGTGGGTCGTGACGCTGGGCGCCTGCGCAACCGCTGGCGGCATCCAGGCGCTCCGCAACGGGCGCGACCTCCAGGAGTTCGCGTCCCTGGTGTACGCGCACCCTGAGTACCTCGACAGCCTGGAGACGTCGACACCCATCGCTGAACATATCCCTGTGGATTTCGAGCTGCGAGGATGTCCGATCGACAAGCAACAACTGCTCGAGGTGTTGAGCGCGCTCTTGATCGGACGCAAGCCGAACATCGCGGCGCACAGCGTGTGCATCGAGTGCAAGCTGCGGGGCAACGCCTGTGTGCTGGTCAGCAGCGGGGAAGCCTGCCTCGGACCCATCACCCACGCGGGCTGCGGGGCCTTGTGCCCAACCTACGATCGAGGCTGCTACGGCTGCTTCGGCCCCGCGGAAGCTGCGAACCCAAGCGCCCTGAGTCGCCGGCTACTCGGAGAGGCGCCCCCCAATGATCCACACATCGACGTCCCGCGGGACGCCTTGGTGAAGGGCGCTCGGCTGCGACGCTTGCTGCAGACGTTCAACACGCTCGCACCGGAATTCCAGAGAGAGAGCCAGCGCCATGGCTAGCCGCACCCTAGAGGTGGATTTCCTAACCCGGGTCGAAGGCGAAGGCGCGCTGCGCATCGAGCTGGATGGCGAAGCACCGACACGTATCGAGCTCCGCATCTTCGAGCCACCGCGCTTCTTCGAGTCTCTGTTGCGCGGGCGCGACCAACACGAGGCGCCCGACATCACGTCACGCATTTGCGGGATCTGCCCGGTCGCCTACATCACGAGCGCCTGCGCAGCGCTCGAACAGGCACACGGCATTCAGCTCCAAGCGGAACATGTCGCGCTCAGGCGCCTGCTCTACACTGGAGAGTGGATCGAGAGCCACGGGCTGCATGTCTTCATGCTGCACCTCCCGGATTTTCTCGGCTTGCCCGACGCCATGACCTTGGCGAAGCAGGAGCCTGCGCTCGTCAAGAGCGCGCTACGCATCAAGAAGGTGGGCAACAGCCTGATGCGCGTGCTGGGCGGTCGCGAGATTCATCCCGTGAACACGCGAGTTGGCGGTTTCTACAAGGCCCCGGATCGGGTCGCCTTGAACGACCTCGTGAGTGAGCTCGAGTGGGCCGAGCAAGCAACGCTGGAGGCCCTGGAGCGCCTGGCAAAGCTCGAGTTCCCGCGGCTCGAGCGCGACTACGAGCTCGTGGCACTCCACGCGCCTGGCCGCTACGCGATTGAATCCGGGAGGATCCGCTCGAGCAGCGGCCTGGACATCGACGTGCGCGACTACACCCAACACTTCCAGGAGCTCCAGCGTCCCCACTCCACGGCGCTGCACTCACTCATCAAGCTGACACCCGAGAGCGACCCGCGTGAGTACCTGTGCGGGCCGCTGGCGCGCTTCGCCTTGAACCACGCGGAGCTGCCGAGCGACTTGTTCAGTGCGGCACGGCAGGCCGGCCTCGAGCCAGCATGCAGGAACCCTTTCAAGACGATCCTCGCGCGTACCGTGGAGATCGCGTTCGCTTGCCGCGAAGCTGCCCGCATCATTCGAGCCTACGTCCCTCCAACCGAGCCCAGCGTCCCGCTCCCCCCGATGGCGGGTGAAGTCGAAGGTCACGGGGCGAGTGAGGCGCCGCGCGGCCTACTCTACCACCGTTACCGCGTGGATTCAGATGGTCTGATAACGGAGGCGCAGATCGTGCCTCCCACCTCGCAGAACCAAGGCAGCATCGAACGAGACTTGTGGGATCTCGCACCCGAGCTAGGGCGCCTGCCCCTGGCGGAGGCGACGTTGCTCGCGGAGCGGGCCATCCGCAACCACGACCCCTGCATCTCCAGCGCGACTCACTACCACCGCCAGGAGATCGAGCGGACATGAAGGTGACGATCGTGGGCTTGGGGAACGCAGCTCGGGGAGACGATGCGATCGGGCCGCGGGTGATCGAGGCCCTCACGGCGGCGCCCTTGCCGAACGACACGTCGCTTGCCTGCGCCAGCGATGGCGCCGCGTTGCTCGAGCTCTTCGAGCCGGGCCAAGCGTACGTGCTCGTCGACGCCGTCGCCGACCCCTCGCACGTCGGAGAGCTGCACTACCTCGAGCCGCACCAGCTCAAAGCCGGCCCGAGGAGTCGCCTGGGTACGTCGAGCCACGCCCTCGGGGTGGTGGAGAGCCTGGGGATCGCCAGCGCGCTCGACCAAGTGGACGCGGAGCGGGTCCACCTGCTGGGTATCGCGATCGACCCCCGTCAAGTCGCCCTGGGTGCAGGGCTGAGCTCGGAGCTCGAGCGTGTCATCCCCAAAGCCAGCGCCGAGGCGCTGCTCATTGCCGCGAGGTTACGCGATGCATGAAGCGAGCCTGTCGAGAGCACTGCTCGAAGCGGTGCTGAAGAGCGCCCACGAAGCCGGTGCCGCCAGCGTGCGCCGCGTGCGCGGATTCGTCGCCGAGACCGAGACCTTGAACGCCGAGAGCCTGGAGCTCCACTTCCACGCGCTCGCGCGGGGTACCGTCGCGGAGGCCGCGGCGCTCGATCTCGAGGTGACCCACGTGCGCGCCCAGTGCCAGCGCTGTGCCAAGGTCTATCTCCCGGAGGCTCACGTGCTGATGTGTCCGCACTGCGACGCCACCGACGCCACGCTGCTCGATGAGGTTGGCGTTGGCGTCAGGAGCATCGATGTGGACGACGACCCGAGCACGCCCCCGCGATGAACCAGACAGCCGCGCAGCCCAAGACCCAGACGCGCAGGCTGGCGCTGCGCCTGAAGGGCGCGGTGCAAGGCGTCGGGCTGCGCCCCGCCGTCGTGCGCCTCGCCCGGCAATTTGGGCTGAGCGGCTGGATCCAGAATCTAAACGGCGCGGTTGAAGTCGAGCTCCAGGGTACGCCCGAAGACCTGGAACGCTGCCTCCGGATATTCCGCGAGGTAATGCCACCTGCGGTGCGCTTGGACAGCCTCGAGCACGCGCAAGTCGCGGTGCAAGAACCTGAGCGCGAGTTCGTGGTGCGGAGCAGCGAACCGCGGGGCGACGGCGTACCCGCGCTGACTCCGGACCGCGTGCTGTGCGACGCCTGCTGGGGCGAGATGCAAACGCCCGGCGACCGACGCCAGGGCTATGCCCTGAACAGCTGCGCCGACTGCGGACCGCGCTACGCGATGACCCACGCAGCACCTTTCGACCGCACGCGTACGAGCCTCGCGGAATTTCCGCTCTGCGCCGCCTGCCAGGCGGAGTACGCGAACGTGGAGGACAGGCGCTTTCACACCGAAGGCATCGCCTGCCCCGACTGCGGGCCTCAGGTGCGCTGGATCGCTGCAGGCGGACAGCGCAGCGAGCAGTCCATGGTCGACGCAGCCGTGGAGGCGCTACGCGCCGGCGACGTCATCGCGCTCAAGGGAGTCGGCGGCTTTCAACTACTGGTTGACGCGACCAACGACGACGCGGTCCTGCGCCTGCGAGAGCGAAAACAGCGCCCCGCGAAACCTTTCGCAGTGCTCTTTCGCGATCTCCGACAGCTGGAAGAGTACGCAAGCTTGAGCCGCACGGAAATGGATGAGCTGTCTTCCGCCGCTGGTCCGATCGTGCTTTGCACCGCCCGTGAGCCGTCGCCCGGCGCGCCACCCATCGCGGCGGGCGTTTCTCCCCTGCCAAGCTCCCCGTGGGCGAGCCGCGTCCGGCCCTGGATCGGCGCGCTGCTCCCGACGAGTGGGCTGCATCGCCTGCTAGCGATTCGGTTCGGTAAGCCACTGGTGTGCACCAGCGCAAACCTGAGCAGCGAGCCGCTGTGTGTCGACGTGGAGGAGCTAGGCTTGAAGTTGCCTGGAGCCTTCGACGGCGCCCTCGACCACACACGACGCATCGTGCGCCGCCTGGACGACTCCGTGCTGCGAGTCAGCGCGGACGGGCTATCCCAAGTCGTGCGCCGGGGACGTGGACTCGTGCCCTGCCCGATGCTCATCCACGAACCAGGGGCAGCGCCTGGTGGGCGCGCCCCCGTCGTGCTCGCGCTGGGCGCGCAGCTGAAATCCTCGGTGTGCTGGCTCGAGGGCCAGCAAGCCGAGCTCAGCGAACACATCGGGGACCTGTCCAGCGTGGCAGCCCTCCGAGCGTTCGAAGCGACACTCGAGGAGCTGCTCGCGCGACGCGGGCTACCGGACGCGATCGCGTGCGACATGCACCCCGACTATGCCTCGACGCGGGTGGCGGAAGCGCTCGCCGAACGTCTCGACCGACCGCTGGTGCAGATCGGGCACCACCGCGCTCATGTCGCGGCGGTGGCTGCGGAGCAGGCTGCGCTGGGTGAGTGCTTGGCCTTCGCTTGGGACGGCCTCGGCCTGGGAGAAGACGGCGCTCTCTGGGGCGGCGAGGCCTTCCGTTTCCGTGCAGATCAAGGTCTCGGCGACGCGCCCCGCGTCGCCACGTTGCGCCCCTTCGCGCTACTCGGCGGAGAGCGAGCGCTGCGCGAGCCCCGGCGCGTGGCCAAGAGCCTGCTGCTTCAAGCACAGCTCTCGCACGCCCCTCTGGACGCCGAGTTCAGCGACACCGAGCGGCGCGTGCTGGAAGCACTCCAGCTCACCACACCGAAGGACTGCAGCAGCGTGGGACGCCTGTTCGACGCCGTAGCCAGCCTGCTCGGCGTGTGCCAGCGAAACGCGTATGAAGCTCACGCCGCGAGCTGGCTCGAGCTCTGCGCGCGCAGCGCCGCGACGCCGATCCGGTTGGAGTTGCCCTGGTCGGAGGACGCGGGGTTCTGGACGCTGGAGTGGGAGCCCCTCGTGCGCGATCTGTGTGAAGCGTTGCAGCGCGGCGCTGAGGTGAATCGGCTTGCCCTGGGCTTTCATCACGCTCTCGCACGAGCGCTCGCGGACCTCGCAGATTTTTTCCATGCAGATACTCTCCTGCTCGGCGGGGGTTGCTTTCAGAACTCGCTCCTGGTCGAACTCACGAGGGCGCGCGCAGCGGCGCTCGGCATCACCTGTCTCGTCCCGTGTCGTGTCCCCGCCGGAGATGGCGGCCTCGCGTTCGGGCAAGCCACGCTGGCGCGCGCACGCCTCGACGAGCGCGCGAGCGGCAGCAAGGAGATCCGATCATGTGCTTAGCTATCCCGGGCTGCATCGTGGAGCTCGCCGCGGACCCCCTGGGCCCAGGCAAGGTGCGCTTCGGCGAAGTGCTCCGGCCGGTTTGCCTGGCGTGCGTCCCGGAGGCCCAGATCGGCGACTACGTGATCGTCCACGCCGGCTTCGCGATCAGCGTGCTGGACAGCGCGGAGGCGGAGCGCACCCTCGCGCTGCTCGACGCGGCGCGCGACGCCCGAGGCGGTGATACGTGAAGTACCTAGCAGAGTTTCGCGATCCCCAGCGGGTACGACACTGCATCGCGGAGCTTCAGCGCGTCACCACGCGGCGCTGGACGGTGATGGAGATTTGCGGAGGCCAGACCCACGCCATCGTACGCCATGGACTGGACCAATTGTTACCTCCGGGAATCACTCTGGTACACGGCCCAGGCTGCCCGGTGTGTGTCACGCCGATCGAAGAGATCGATCAAGCGATCGCCGTTTCGATGCTCCCGGGAGTAACGTTGTGCTCGTTCGGCGACATGTTGCGCGTGCCCGGGACCAGCAGCGACCTGCTACAGGCGCGCGCCGCCGGCGCTGACGTACGCGTGGTGTACTCGCCGCTCGACGCCGTGGAGCTCGCGATCCAGGAGCCCGATCGGGACGTGGTGTTTTTTGCCGTGGGGTTCGAGACGACCGCACCCGCGAGCGCCGCGGCCATCGAGCGCGCGACGCAGCTCGGCCTACGCAACTTCTCTGTGCTGTCCAGCCACGTACGAGTCCCGCCCGCGATGGAGGCCATCCTCACGTCTGACGAGTGTGAGATCGATGGATTTCTGGCGGCGGGTCACGTGTGCAGCGTGATGGGTAGCGCCGAGTATCAGCCGCTCTGCGAACGTTACCAGGTGCCCATCGTGATCACCGGCTTCGAGCCGCTGGACATCCTGCAAGGCCTGCTCGCCTGCGTGGAGCAGCTCGAAGCGCGAGCAGCGACGGGAGCTCCGGTTCGCGTCGAGAACCAGTACACCCGCGCGGTGCGAGAGTCGGGCAACGTACATGCCCAGTCGCTGGTCTCCAGGGTGTTTCGCGAAGCGCCGCGCAACTGGCGCGGCCTCGGCAACATCGAAGGCAGCGGTCTCGAGCTGCGAGAAGGCTACGCCCAGCTCGACGCAAAGAGGCGCCGGGGGCTCGAAGTCCGCGCCACGGATCATCCGCACGGTAATCAGCCGGCCAGTCCGTGCATCGCGGGCAGGGTGCTAAGGGGCCTGGCAAAGCCAGCAGATTGCCCGTGCTTTGCCGGCGAATGCACGCCGGAATCCCCCCTCGGGGCGCCCATGGTCTCGAGCGAAGGAGCGTGTGCAGCGTACTTTCAACATCGGGCTCGATCGAGTCGCGGAGCCGAGTCATGAGCGACCCCAAAGCCAGCGCTGTCGAGTGCGGTGTACCCCACATCGGCGAAACCATCCAGCTCGCGCATGGTGGGGGCGGGCGGCGCATGGGTCAGCTGATCGAGCAGCTGATTCGTCCCGCGCTCAGGAGGAGCCTGGAAGCGGCGCCCTGGGTGAAGGACACGCGCCACGACAGCGCAGCGCTGGACATCGACACCGGCAAGCTCGCGCTGACCAGTGACAGCTACGTGGTGAGCCCACTGTTCTTTCCCGGAGGAGATATCGGTCGCCTCGCGGTCTGCGGTACCTTGAACGATTTGGCAATGGCCGGTGCGCGGCCGAGAGCGCTCACCCTGAGCTTGATCTTGGAGGAAGGGCTGCCACTCGAAACGCTACGTCGCGTGCTCGACTCCGCAGGCACCGCGGCGCAGACAGCTGGCGTGCCCATCGTGAGCGGAGACACCAAGGTCGTCGAGCGGGGCAAGGCGGACGGCCTGTTCATCAACACCAGCGGCGTTGGGGAGCGAAGCGAGCAGTGGATTCACCCGAGCTCAATCCAGCCCGGCGACGCGGTGATGCTGCTCGGTGACGTCGGACGCCACGGCGTCGCCATCCTGTGCGCGCGCCAAACGCTGCACCTCGAGAGCCCGGTGGAGAGCGACTGTCGGAGCTTGTGGCCCGACGTCGAGGCCTTGTTGGCCGCCAACGTGGAGCTTCATTGCCTGAGGGACTGCACCCGGGGTGGGCTCGCCAGCGCGTGCCTGGAACTGGCTGGGGAGTGCGGCCTGAGCTTTTGCCTCGAGGAAACATTCATCCCGGTGACGCCCGCGGTGCAGAGCGCGGCAGAGCTGCTTGGGCTGGATCCGCTGTACATCGCGTGCGAGGGGGCTTGCTTGGTGGTCCTACCGACGGCCGCGGCGGCGGCAGCACAGGAGGTGCTGGGCGACGCCCTCACCCACATCGGCAGTGTTTCAAGAGCATCTATGGACGGCCCCGAGCGACCGGGCGAAGTCAGCGTGAAGAGCCCATACGGCTCTTCTAGGCTGCTGACGCTCCTGTCGGGGGAGCAACTCCCTCGTATCTGTTGAACGGCTGGCTTTTCCGCTAGTCTTCATGCCGTGACTGCGGAATCCGGAGCCACCGACGGTCGAGTGATCCCTTCGGAGCTCGTCCCCGGTGTCAGCTACCTCCTCGAGCGCCAGCTCGGCGAAGGCGGCATGGCTGTCGCGTATCTGGCGCGCCGTCAGTCTCCGTCGGGCTCCACGCCGGTGGTGCTCAAGGTCACCCGACCGGAGACGATGCTGCGCGAGGGCCAGATGGCCCTAATGGCTTTCCGCAAGGAAGCGGTCGCGCTCGGCCGACTGAACGAACAGGTCCCGCCGAATCCGTGCGTCGTGCGCCTGGTAGACACGGGCGAGCTCGTGCAGCAAGTCGGCAAGCAGCGCATCGAGGTGCCGTGGCTTGCTCTCGAGTACGTCCACGGCGGCGCTGAAGGCACCACGTTGTTCCAGCGCATGAACTTCTGCCTCTCGGAGACGGGCGCGGCGTTCGATGCGGGGCGCGCCGCCCGCGCGGTTCAGTGCATCGCGAGCGGGCTGTCCGCGATCCATGAGGTGGGCGTCGTGCACCGCGACCTCAGCCCGAGCAACGTGCTGTGTTGTGGGTTCGGCGAGGCAGAGCTGTTCAAGATCGCGGACTTCGGCATCGCTCGCGCCGAGGGCGTCACGGCGACCTTCGGGGACATCGCCTTCGGCACTCCCGGGTACTCAGCGCCGGAGCAGACCTTCGAAGACCCGCTGGGCATCGGCCCCTGGAGCGACGTCTTCAGCCTGGGCTCGATCGCCTTCTACATCCTCACGGGGGAAGACTACTTTCCGGTGAAGAGCGCCACCGACTGCCTGCTGCTGGCCCGCGGGACGGACACCCGCAAGAAGCTGCAGGATTGCCCGGGCCTCTGCGAGGAGCTGAAGAGCGACCCAAAGACTTGCCAGGCGATCGACGAACTGATCCGCGAGGCAACGCAGGTACGCGGCAACCTGCGCCCACAGCGCGCGGCGGCCTTCGCGACCATGCTGGTACCATGGCTCAGCGCGCGCGCGCTCAGCTCACGCAGCCACGTCAAGCGTGTGGAGAGCGTGATGAGCTTGCGCAGCCGGCTTTCCCCGCGGCACTGGGCCTGGTCAATGCGCCACCCCACGGGGGACAGCCGCGTGATCCGCAGCGCCGCTTGGGCGGGCGATGGCCAGTGCCTCGTCTCCACCTCTTCGGGCCTCGAGTTTTGGAATGGCGAGGCGTGGGTGGGTGCGCCCGGCACGCTGGAAGTGAGCGCACCCAACGCGCGCCTGGTGCATCGCTTGGGCCCCGGGGAGTGGCTGCTCGCCGACGAGCAGTCGCGGCTCGCGGTGTATTCGTCCCTCGAGCGCCCGCGCCCCATCGCCTCGCCGCGCGTGCCCTGCGAGCCCATCGCGGGCAGCGGGGACCCGGATGATCTGTTCGTGTTGGTGGGGCTCACTCCCGAAGGCCCAGTGCTCCAGGCGTGCTCCGCCGGGCGCTGGCTGAAGCCGATCCAGGTGCCCGCGCGCTACGTCGCGTCGTGCTCTCGCGTGAGCGACGAGGAGTGGCTGGTGGCGGGCCGCTCACACGCCGGTTCGCCGTACCTCGGCGTCTTCCGGCCCCTCTTGTGGGAGCTCGAGAACATCGACACACCTCCTGGTCGCGCGCTGGTGTGCCTGACAGGTTCACAAGAGCGCAACATCGGCGTTGCCGCGGGGAGCACGGGCTTGATCATGACGCACCGTCCGGGTCGCCGCGCGGAAGTGACGACACTGCCTGGCGCACCAGACATTTCGAGCGTCGCGCTGGACGTGCTCGGACGCGAGTGGGCAGCATCTCTCGGGCGGCTCTGGGTGCGCGACTTGGCGGACTCTGCGACGGGAGAGCAGGATCCATTCGAAGTCGGCTGGGAGGACCCGGGCCTCGGCTCGCCGTTCGTGAGCCTGTACGCGGACGCCGGCATGTTGATGGCGCTTACCGTGGACGGCGCCATCGTCGAAGGGCGCTCCTT
>JBFXBK010000224.1:0-14385 GCA_050183255.1 Polyangiaceae bacterium
AAAGGCTCCGGGCGCATCTTGGAGCGACGGACGTGATCGCGAACCGTCTGGAAATCAAGGACGGGATCGCCACCGGAAAGCTGCTCAAGCCGGTTGTCGCGGGGCCTGAGAAAGCTCGTTTGATCCGCGAGCACGCTCGCGCGAAAGGCCACGACTTGGACGAGTGCTACGCGTACAGCGATAGTTACTCGGACGTGCCGATGCTGAGCGTCGTGGGTCACCCCGCGGCGGTAAACCCCGATGCGCGTTTGCGCCTCCTCGCGAAGGCCTACAGCTGGCCCAGCTTCGAACTCGCCCGCCCCTGATCACGCCAGCCTTTAGATCGCGCCACCGGTGCGAAACGAGTAACCGCGCCCGAGCCGGCGCGCCCAATCAATGATTTGGAAAGAGCTATGAACCATCCCTGTGTGGTGACTTTGGAGCGCGATAGCGCTCCCCGCGTACTGTTTGCTGGAGACTCGCTGGTCGAGGTGGACCTGCCCGCGGGCACTCGGGTGATCTACCCGAAGCCGCCAATGGAGGGGCTGCGCGACGTGGATGCAGCTATCCGTTACGCGATCAATCACCCGGAGAACAGCGAGCCCCTCTACGCGAAGCTGCGTCCGGGGATGAAGGTCACGATCGCGATCGATGACATCTCGCTGCCGTTGCCGCCCATGCGTCGTCCCGACGTGCGTGAGCGAATTCTGACCATCGTGCTCGACATGCTCGCGGATCACGGGGTGGACGACATCGAGATGATCATCGCCACGGCGGTGCATCGGCGCATGAAGGGCCATGAGATCCGCCACTGCGTTGGTGACAAGATCTTCGACGCGTACTGGCCCGACCGCCTCTACAACCACGACGCCGAGGACCAGGAGAACATGGTCGAGATCGGCACCACCGAGCTCGGTGAGGTGGTGGAGCTCAATCGGCGCGCCGTGGAGAGCGATCTCGTCATCTACGTCAACGTGAACTTCGTGCCGATGGACGGCGGTCACAAGTCAGTGGCGGTCGGCCTCTGCGGCTACAAGAGCCTGCGCGCCCACCACAACCCTTTTACCATGCGGGATTGTCACTCCTACATGGACCCCGCGACCTCGGCGCTGGCCAGCAGCGTGGAGCGGATGGGGCGCATCGCGAACGAACACTTGAACGTGTTCACCATCGAGACCGCGCTCAACAACCGCATGTTCGACAAGAACCTCGACTTCCTCGGGAAGAACGAGGACGAACTCACCGGTAAGGAGCGCATGCTGCAGAAGGGGTTGATCGCGACCTTGAAGCGCCTGCCCCAGCCGGCCCGCCAGGCCATCTTCGACAAGTTCCCGGCGCCCTACGGCGTGATCAGCGTCGTGGCCGGCGAGACCGAGGCGGTGCACAAGAAGACGCTGGAGAAGAACTTCGCGCAGTACTGCGTGCCCTTTCAGGGCCAGGTCGACGTGCTGGTGAGCGGTGTACCGTTCATCAGTCCCTACAACGTACACTCCTTCCTCAACCCGCTACTCGTGCAGGTGATGGCGCAGGGTTACCTCTTCAACCTGTATCGCAACGCGCCGCTGGTGAAGAAGGGCGGCACCCTCATCATCACGCACCCGTGCACCGACAAGTTCGATCACGAGCAGCACGCTCCGTACATCGACTTCGTCCACCGTTTACTCCCGGAAACGCGCGACGCGGTCGAGCTGCACAAGCGCTACGAGCACAAGTTCGCGCAAGACCCGGCGTTCATTCAGATGTACCGCACGGGGCACGCCTACCATCCGGTGCACCCGTTCTACATGTGGTACTGGGGCGAAGCGGGTCGCCAGCACCTGGGCCGCGTGATCGTCGTCGGGGCGGACAACGAGTACATCCCGCAGATCTTGGGCTACGAGACGGCGCCGACCATGGACGAGGCGCTGTATCGCGCTCGGGGAGGCGAGCTCCGGAGCCTCGACATCGCGTGCTTGCATGTCGCACCGATGCTGATGGCCGACGTGTCGCTGCCGGGCAGTGGAGCGCGCGGCGGATGAGCGGCAAGAACGGTGTTCACGGGCCCGGCAACGGGCTCTCCACGCTAGAGAACGTGCTTGAGGGCTCGACACGGACGGCGCCCCAGGTCAGCGACGTCGCGTCGCCCGAGGCATCGCCCAAGGGCCCGCTCAGCATTCGCGAGCAGATCCGCGGGCGTCGCTTCGTGGTCGTTGGTGGCACTGGTTTCCTGGGCAAGGTGTGGTGGGCGATGTTGCTCCACCACTTCCCGGAGCTCGAGCGCATCTACCTCGTGGTGCGCGAACGCAAGCACCAGACGGCGCAGGAGCGTTTCGACGCGGAAATTATCACGTCCGAGGTGATGACTCCGCTGCGTGCGCGCTACGGTGATGGCTACGAGGCCTTCATGCGCGACAAGATCGTGCCCATTCCGGGTGACGTCGCGTTTCCATTCTGCGGCCTGCCGGCGCCGCTGCGCGACGAGCTGCGCGGCAGCATCGACGCGGTGATCAACGCCGCGGGTGTCGTCGATTTCGATCCGCCGCTCGATCAGGCCCTCGACGTCAACGCGTTCGGGGTGCAGAACCTGATCGCGCTGGTCAAAGACCTGCAAGGCGCCAAGCAGACCAAGCTGATGCACACGTCCACCTGCTTCACGGCGGGGGATCGCACCGGGTTCATCGAAGAGCTCGATCCGCGCCTCAAGCCGTTCCCCAAAGCGGGGCAGCTGGAGGAGGCGCACTGGGATCCCGAAGGCGAAATCGCCGAGTGCCTGGACGTGATCGAGCAGGCGCGCCACCGGGCGAACGACAAGTTTCGTCAGAGCCGCTTCCTGGATGAAGCACGCACCAACCTGGAGAAGCGCGGCGAACCGGCGCGCGGGCCCGCGCTGAGCGATGAAATCGAGCGCGTGCGGCGCAAGTTCATCGAGGCGCAGCTGGCGGAGCTCGGCACGGAGCGTGCGAACTTCTGGGGTTGGTCCAACACGTACACCTACACCAAGAGCATCGGTGAGCAGATCATCGCCAACTCGGGCGTCGAGTTCACCATCGTGCGCCCGGCGATCATCGAGAGCAGCTGCGAGTTTCCCATCAAAGGTTGGGCAGAAGGCATCAACACCTCCGCGCCGCTGATCTATTCGCTGCGCGAGGGCCAGACGCAGATCCCCGGCTCCGACAACTACCTCGACTTCATTCCCTGCGACATGGTCGCAGGCGCCATGACGCTTTCCCTTGCGGAATTGCTCGAGGGCACCGCGCCGCTCGTCTACCAGTACGCGTCGAGCGACACCAACCCGTGCACCATGCGGCGCTTCTTCGAGCTCTCGGGCCTGTACAAGCGCAAGTACTATCAGAAGACCGGCCGGGGCGGCCCACTGCTCTCCTATGTGCAGGCGCACTTCGAAGGCGCGCTCCTGACCGAGAAGCAGTTTCACAGCTATGGCCCGCCAGCGGTGAGCAAGGCGAGTGCAGGTCTGTCTGGGCTCTTGAAGCGTGCGGGCGTCGGGCCCGCGGCGCCGATCCTCAAGCCGCTCGCCAAGGTCGTTGGCTCATTCGGTAGCCAGCAAGACAAGGTGGGCAGCGTGCTCGGGCAGTTCTTGCCCTTCGTCTGCCGCTATCACTACATCTTCCGCTGCGACAACACTCGCGCCGCCTACGCGCGCCTCTCTGAAGAGGAGCAGCGGCTGACGTTCTGGGAGCCGGAAAAGATCGACTGGCGCGAGTGGTTCATGGAGGTCCACATGCCCGGTCTCGAGAAGCATGTGTTCCCGCTCATCGATGAGCGCGTCAAGAAGGAGCGCCCCGCGCCGCGGCGCCACGAGACGCTCACCGAACTCTTGCTCGAAATGGCCCAGCGCCACGACTTGGCGGTCGCCCTGCAGCGCACCGAAGAGCAAGGCCTCAGCCGCTTGAGCTTCCGCGAGTGGCGCGATCACGCATTCGCGTGCGCAGCGAGGCTCGAAGCTCAGGGCGTGCAAAGGGGCGATCGCGTGCTGCTGGCTGGCGCAAATCACCCGGCGTGGTCGATCAGCTTCTTCGGGATCCTCCTGGCGGGTGCCACGGTGGTGCCCCTCGACGCGAACGTCGAAGCGCAGATCGCCGCGAACCTCCAGCGGGCTTCCGGAGCCCGCATCTTCATCTCCGATCTCGAGGTGAAGGAGCGCTGCGCCGGTGAGCTCGGGGACAGCGTCGTGTGGCTACGCTACGAAGACGTTGCCGCGGAGGGAGAGCTCCCGATGTGGGCGCACGCCCTCGAGAGCGCGATGGCGCGCGACGTCGCCGTGGAGCCAGAGCAACAAGCCGCGGCCGACGCGCGCCGCGTCACCCCCGACGACGTCGCCTGCTTGATCTACACCAGTGGCACCACCGGCTCCCCCAAGGGCGTGATGCTCACGCATCAGAACCTGACGGCGCTGGTCGCGAGCTTGGCCCCGCTATTTCCTCTCGGAAAGCGCGACCGCGTGCTCAGCGTGCTGCCGCTACATCACACCTTCGAGCTCACCTGCGGCATGCTGCTCCCGTTGAGCCGTGGCTGCCGTATCGTCTACCTCGACGAACTCAACGCCGAGCGCCTGGAAGTCGGCCTGAACGAAGGACGCATCACCGCGATGGTCGGCGTGCCAGCGCTCTGGGAGATGCTCGAGCGGCGCATGCTCTCGAAGGTCGCAGAGCGCGGCGCCCTGGCATCCCGTGTGTTCGACGTCGCTGTGGAGGTGAATCGCAGCCTCGGTAAGAGCCTCGGCTTGGACACCGGCCGGCTACTGTTCGGCCCGGTGCATCAGGGCCTCGGTGGGCACCTACGCTACCTCGTGAGCGGCGGCGCGGCCTTACCCGAGAGCACCCACAAGCTCTTCAGTGGCCTCGGGCTGCACCTCGCTGAGGGCTACGGCCTGACGGAGGCGTCGCCGGTACTGACCGTCGCGCCCGGCGGTCCGAAGGCCAAGGCAGGCCACGTGGGTAAGCCCATTCCCGGTGTGGAAATTCGCATCCACGAACCCAACGCCGAAGGCGTCGGCGAAGTGTTCGCCAAGGGACCAAACGTGATGCTCGGCTACGCCGATGACGAGGCGGCGACGACTCAGGTCATCGACAGCGATGGTTGGCTCCACACGGGTGACCTCGGCAAGCTCGATCGGCAGGGACGGCTCACTATCGTCGGCCGCGCGAAGGACACGATCGTTACCTCTAGTGGCGAGAACGTGTACCCTGACGACGTCGAGGCGCGCCTCGGCAAGATCGATCACATCGAGGAGTACGCGATCCTCGGCGTGGATGATCCGCGGGGAGGCGAGCGCATCGCCTGCGTCGCGGTGCCGGAAGAGGACCCAGAACACGATCGCGCGGCGCGCCACGCGCGGGCGAAGCAATCCCTCGAGCGAGCACTCAACGGGCTGCCAGCCGTGATGCGTCCCGGCGTGACCACGCTGCTCGATGTCGCGCTACCTCGCACCGCGACCCGCAAGGTCAAGCGCCGGGAGCTGCGGCGCCTGCTCGATCGCGTCGCACCGCTCTCCGAGCGTCCGCCACGGCTGGCAACTCAAGGCGTGGACGCCTCCGGGTTCGACGCGGCTGCCCGGATGGTGCGCGTCGCCGTCGCGACCATCACCCGGCGCAAGGAGGCCGAGCTCCGCACGGATATGAGTCTGCGCGGTGACCTAGGCTTCGACTCGCTGATGTTGCTGGAGCTGCTGGTGGCCCTGGAAGGTCAGTCGGGGCGCAGCGTGGACGCCGAGCGCCTCACCAACTGCCACACGATCGGAGACGCGGAGGCCTTGATGCGTGAGCTACGAAGCGGTCGCACCACGACGGCCCTCGACACCCGCATCGAGAAGGAAGCGGACGAACCGCTGGAGATCCCCGAGCCGATGCGCAAGGCCGCCATGGAGTGGCTCGGCCGCGGTCAAATGGGCTTCTACGACAAGGTGCTCACGACCAAGGTCTACGGTCGGGCGTTCTTGCCCCACAACCGCAACACCTTGGTGGCTGCGAACCACGCGAGCCACCTCGACATGGGGCTCGTGAAGTACGCCCTCGGTGGCTACGGCCAAGACATGGTGTCCCTTGCCGCTCAGGACTACTTCTTCGAGGGCGGAAAGTGGCGCAAGGCCTACTTCGAGAACCTGACGAATCTGGTGCCGATGAGCCGCAGCGGCTCCCTGCGTCAGAGCCTGCGCCAGGCGGGCGAGCTGCTCGAGCGAGGCAACGTGGTGCTGGTGTTTCCCGAGGGAACACGCAGTGTCGATGGCGCGATCCATGAGTTCAAGCCCGCCGTCGGTCACCTCTCGCTGCAGTACAACACCGACATCTTACCGGTGTACCTCGGTGGCACCTTCTCGGCGCTCCCGAAGGGCGCTCTGGCGCTTCGCAGCCGCAAGGTTCACGTGCGCATCGGACCGCCGCTCGAGGTCGCCGATCTACGTCGCCTCACCGAGGGGATGAGCGTTACGGAGGCGTCGCGTGCCGTGGCCCGCTTGGCGCAGCGCGCCGTTGAAGAACTCGCCGCGGGGCGCGTGCTCGATCTCAAGCAGCTGAAGATCGAGGATGTGACTGGTCAAAAGAAGAAGGAGACTCTCGCCGAGGTGTTCAAGGACCTGGAGTCACGCTTCCAGGTTGGCAGCATCGAAGAGGCCGTCAGCTACTACTTCTCCCTAGGTGACGGTGAGCGCTGGAGTATGCAAATTTCCCCGCAGAATTGCCGCATCTGGGCGGGTAAGCCCGAGGGCGACGCCGACTGTGTGCTCAAGACCTCGCCCGCGATGTTCACGCGCATCGTGCGCGAGGCCTACACGCCGAGCCCTTCGGAGTTCATGGCTGGCACGGTGAAGTCGAACAACATCGGGCTCCTGGTTACCTTCCAAAAGGCCTTTGGCCTGCAGTCAGAAAGCTGAGTTGATATGGGCCGCTATTGGGTAGCTGGAGCTACGGGCTTCTTGGGCAGTCACCTGGTGCGCCAACTGCGCGCAGCGGGCCACGACGTGGTGGCCGTGAGTCGCAGCGGTGGCAAGCTGGATGACCTGACGGTGGGCACCGTCGACATCCTCGACGAAGAAGCCGTACGGAAAAGCGCTGAAGGGTGTGATGCCGCGTTCCTGTGCACGGGTAAGGTGAGCCGCGACAAGGAAGACGCAGCGGCACTCCACGAGCTCCACGTCACTGGCACCAAGCGCGCCATGTCGGCGCTCAAGGCTGCCGCGGTGAAGCGCGTTGTATACGCCAGCACGTCGGGCACCATCGCCGTTGGGCGCGACGCCGACTGCCTGTTCACCGAGCGCGATCACGCGCCTTTGGACATCATCGCCCGTTGGCCCTACTACCGCACGAAGCTCTACGCCGAGCGCGAGGCGCTCGACGCGATCACCAGCGACTTCGAGGTCGTGATCGTCAACCCCACGCTGCTCCTTGGTCCCGGCGACGAGCGCGATTCGTCGACGGGTGACGTGAAGAACTTCCTCGAGCGCAAGGTGCCTGCCATTCCCGGTGGCGGCATGAGCTTCGTGGACGTGCGGGACGTGGCGAGCGCGATGATCTGCGCGCTCGAAAAGGGCGGGAGTGGCGAGCGCTACCTCTTGTGCGCGAAGAACCTCACCATTGCTGCGTTCTTCCAGCGCCTCGAGCGCCTCACTGGGATCCCGGGACCGAAGCTGCGGCTGCCGAAGACGCGCGCGCTGGCCATTGGCGCCAACAAGCTCTTCAGTCGCGCCATCGAGGCCGTCGGCGGCACGCCGCCGGTCGACGAAATCAGCGTCGAGATGGCGCAGTACTTCTGGTACTGCGACTCATCGAAGGCGGAGCGCGAGCTCGGCTTCAAACCGCGCGATCCCGGTGAGACGCTGCGCGACACGGTCAACGACCTGGTGGAGCGCCGCGCGGCGTTTCCCGACGGAGCCGTGGTGCTCTCGCGTCCACCCGCCACGCTCTGATCAGCCTTCAATTTTGGGGGGAGGCGTGGCGCCCTCACCCCCGCCGTAGGCCCAGTTGGGCTCGCAGGCGGAAATACTCTGGGCTGACGGCAAATCGCACCAAGGCCTTGCTGCGCTCGGCGCGGGTCGCGATATCGTCTCCCTCCTCGGCCTGACGGATCACCTGTAGGGCAGTTGGGAGGTCGTCACACAGCAAGAAGCCAGCGCGATCGGCGGTCAAGTCGATCCCGCGCATCCAGCGCCGGAGGTCAAGCGCCGCACCTTGCTGAAGTAGTTCGCTCACGATCTTGCCAAGAGCTTGACGGCGCTCGGGGGTGAACTTGCGCTCGATGGCGATCGCGGCACCCTGCGCAGCTTCTGCGATGTCCTTGGAAACGGGGAACCGCGGGGCGAACAGACGAATGGCCCCCGAGAGCCAAGCCCGGAGCTCCTTGTGGCTCGAGACCAGGTGCCGCACGTAGAACCCCGGTCGGAAGTAGGCGAGGGCTCGCGCGCTCTCGAAGCTGAAGGTGCGGCTGCGGCCGCGCAGCTCCAGAGCTCCTTGACCAAGGGAGATGCAGGGTGGGGTCGCGTGCAAGAGGCTCAAGCTACGCGGGTCGTTAGAGTTTTGGTACAGCCTGGGAAGCGTTACCCCGAGGCAACGAGCGTCGTGGCTCAGGGTGTACACACCGGGCAGGCGCGCTGCGGGGTCGACGGCGTGGTCTTCGCTGTAGCCGAGCTGTTCGAGGGGAGTGCCGCGCACTTCGAGCACCGTGCCGCCCAGCAGGGCGAGCACACCGGTTAGCAAGCGTCCGGCGTCCTCGTGCATCAATACATTGAGCCAATCCTCGTGGCTGAGCTGACTACTGACGGTCGGCGGCTCGCCGGGGCGGCCCTGACGGAAGTAGGTCGACTCCTCCGGGCTGGCCTGGTTCAGCGCATACAGGGCTTGGGAGACGCACCACGTGGAGTCCGAGTCACGCTGACGGGAGTAGAGTTCGAAGAGCGAGCGATAGATGCTGACGCGATAGGGGTCCTTTGCGAGCACGGCGTCGTGGGTCGCCAGTGCTTTGTCGAGGTAGCGAGCGGGGTCCCGTGCGTAGAGCCGAGCTAAGCGCTCTTGGCGGTGAATGCCATCCGGCGCAACCTGCAGCGCGGCCTGGGTGAGTGCGATCGACTGATCGATACGACCAAAATGCTGATCATAGAGCTGCGCCAGCTCATCCATCAGCTCCAGCATGCGCGCCTGATCTCGCGCTTCGGAGGCGCGCTTGAGCTGGTCCTTGAGCAGCTCCTTGAGCGAGTCGAAGTCGCCGCGAGCGCGCACCACGTCGATGGCACGTGCTTGGACTCCCTCGAGGCTAGGATCGAGGCGCATCACCTCCTGGTACAGGTCTGCGGCCCGTTTGAGGTCCGCGAGCTCGTCCTGACACAGGTTTGCCGCGGTCATCAGGTATTTCGCGCGCTGCTTCTCGTCGCCGACCAGGTCAGCGACTTCCAGGATCACGTCGACCAGGCGCGCCCAGTCTTTCCCTTCGGAATAGAGGCGCATCAGCTTGAGCAACACGGCGCGGTCGCCGGGGCGCTTCGATAGCGCGCTCAGGTAGTTCGTGGTGGCGTACTCGGAGTCCGAAAGTCGGTCGGCAGCGACGTCGCCGAGCTGCACCAAAATCTCGAAATGCTCGCTCTGGGGCGCGAGCTGAAGCAACTCGTAGAGCGTCGCGACTTGCTCGCGATGAGCGCCCCGCTGACCCTGGAGCTCCGCCAGGGAGCGCAGCGCACGGTGCTCCTCCGGGTTCTGCTTGAGCGCCTCCTGAAGTTGGGTTTCTGCGGTGTCGAGGTCGCCGCTCTTGAGCGCGCTCTGTCCCACGCGGAGCTTCAGCTCCGCGCGCTCATCAGGGTCGAGGCGCTGCTCGGGGTCGTGGAGCAACTCCCAGTAGAGCTCGAATGCTTTCCGCGCAGATCCATGATCCAGGCTGAGGTCCGCGACGAAGCGGAGCTCGCTCGGGGTGCGCGAGATCTCGAGCAGACGGTCCGCTTCGGCCACGGCGCGCGCGGTGTCTCCCGTGCGTGCCAGGGCTTCAACGTAGTTGCGTTGGAACGTCAGCCGCTGGTCGGGGGACAGCTGAGAGCTGCGGCTCAGCAGTCCTTCGAGCAGCTTCGCCGATTCGGCGAAGTCCTCGCTCTGGTGGCTGATGCGCGCGAGGATGCTGTGGGCGTCCAGGTTCTGCCGGTCGAGATCCAACGCACGGCGCGCCTCGGCGTAGGCGCGCTTTCCGTCTTGCGCCTGCTCCCACAAGAGCGCTGCCCGCCGCGTGCGCAGCGCCGCCTGCAGAGTGGGCTTGAGGTCTTCCTTCAGCGCCCGCTCGTAAATACCGAGCGCCGATTCCAGCTCGCCCCGGGCGACGTAGGCGGTCTCCAGGGATTCCAGCACCTCGGCGTGGGTGGGCTCAGCCTGGAGAGCGAGCTCGTATCTCGAGATCGCTAGATCGCCGTCTCCGCGGTCTTCTAGCAGGCGAGCAGCGCTGATGTAGTGACGAGCGCGCTCAGCGGGGGTTTCGGCCTTCTTGGCTAGAGCCTCCACCGCCTCGAGGGCCTGGTGGGAGTCTCCGCTGCGCGCGCGCAGCTCGGCCAGAGCGCTCAAGGCCTGGGTGTTGCCCGGGTCGATCTCGAGCACCTGCTCATACGCGAACATCGCTCGGTCTTCGACCTGGGCTTTTTCCGCGAGGATTTGAGCTAGCTCTAGACCTAGGCGGACGCGGTCCGCCTTTTGCGTCGCGGCGTCCAGTCGCCGCTCGTAGACGATGGCGACGTCGCTCCAGCGCTCCAGGGCGGTGTAGTGAGTGACGAGCGCCGTCAGGGCGTCCTGGTGGTTCGGCTCCAGGTCGAGCAGATTTTCCAGTGCGTCCGCCGCTCGACCGTGGTCCAGGAACTCCTCTCCATGGATCGCTGCGACGCGAGACCACAGGGTGGTCTTTTGGCGTGGCGTGACGGACACCCGCAACTGCAGCTCGAGATTGGTGAGCAAGTCCGTCCAACGCTCGAACTGCGAGTACAAGCGGTCTGCGCCTTTCAGTGCGTCGATGTGGGAAGGATCGACTTCAATCACTGACTCGTAGGCCTCCAAGGCTCGCGCGGGGTTCTTGAGCGCGAACTCGCACAAGTCGGCGATCGCCAAGAGGAGCTCCGTGCGCTCTTCGGGCGTGGCGAGCTTGAGGCGGCGTTCGAGGACCACCAGACGCTCCGCATGTCTCCCTGCGGAAGCATATAGCTGGTCGAGCCCGGCGCAGGCGGCGGGGTGATGGGGGTCCTCCTCCAACACCTGCTCGAAGAGCGCGCGGGCGCTCTCGGCGTCATTCATTTCGCTGGCCAACAGCTCTGCCGCCTGGGCGCGAAAGTCGCGCGCTTCCGCGGGCGTCGCGGCGGCGTCCGCACGTGCCGTGAGGACCATGCCGAGCTCCGGCCACTGGCGGGCTTGGCGGTAGAGCTGGGTCATGCCTTCCAGCGCAACGGTGTTGGCGGGGTCGAGGGCGATCGTTTGTTGGTAGCAGGGTAACCCCAGGTCCGGACGGCTCAGCTGCTTGCTGTACCAGGCACCGAGACGATTGAGCAGCGCGACCCGCGCTTCCGCTGGTTGGTCGCTGCCGAGCGCATCGACCAGGCTCTGAACGGCTTCAGTCCACGCCTCGGCGCGTTTGCCCGCGAGCCGTTCCACCTCGTCTGCATAGTCGTCGGAGAGTGGATCTTCGGCGAAGGCCTGGGCGAAGGCGACCAGCGCCTGGGTCGCGTCATCCAGGTCGTTCTTGTAGATGCGACCGATCTCTGCCAGCGCCTGGGCGCGTTCGTTTGGGCTCGTCGCGAGCTCTCGCCGCTCGAGCAGCATCTCGATCAACGCTTCGTGCTTGCCAAGGCGGCGGCGCACGCGCTCCAGCGCCGCGGCGGCGGGGCCGTCGGCGGCGTCGGTTTCTACGATGCGCGCGTAGCAGCTCTCTGCCTTCTCGAGGTCGCCGCTCGCGGTCTCGAAGATCATTGCCGCACGGAATAGGAGGCGCTTCTGGGCGGTGCGCGAGCCTCGGGAGAGGCTCGCAGCGAGGCTGGATGACACCCACACCAGGCCATCCCCGATGCGCCCGGGATCTGCGCCTTGGTCCACTGCTCCCTCAACCGCGGCCAGCAGGTCTTCGGAGCCGGGGTGCTCCAGCAGGGCGCTCAGGCGCTGTTGGATCTCCTCTTCCGAGATCTGGTACGCGGCTGGCACCTGGGCGCGACGTCCGGCGCGCTCCAGCGCGTCGCTCACTTCGCGCGCGTTGCGAGGACGCCGCTCAGGATTGCGGTCCATCAGCGCCGCGATCAGGTCGCTGATTGCCGTTGGCACACTGCCAGCGGCAGCAACTCGCGTGAGCGCTGGCGGATCCTGGGTCAGCCGCTCAAACAGCCCCTGGGCGCTGCGGGTGCTGAAAGGCGCTCGCCCGCTCATCAGCTCGTAGGCGAGCGCGCCGAATGCGTACAGATCGCTGCGAGCGTCCGGGACGTGGCCCTGGATCTGTTCCGGGGCGAGGCCGTAGCACAGCAAGTCCAAGCGATCTCGCCCCCAGCCAGGGATCGATGCCACCAGGAAACTCGAGCCGGCCCCGAGGGTCATCAGGGCTGGCGCTGACTGCGACCCCTCGCTCAACAACACGTTTTGCAGCGTCAGAAATCCGTGAGCCGTTGCCGCGTCGTGGAGCGCTGAGAGCGCATCGAGCAAGGCATGCAGGATCCAGCGCGCTCCCTCGAAGCCACGTGGGCCATGGGAGGTGAGAGACTCTGCGAGGGACATGCCGCTGAAGTGATCCTGCATGACCACGATGTGCTCGCCCAGGGGTCCAGCGAGGACACGCCGCGGGAGTGCCGGGTGCGGGATGTTGCCGCTGATGCGTGAAGTCGTGAGGAAGCGCTGCAGGCCCCGGCGATCAAAGGTCGCTTCGGGGCGCAGCACCGACAGCCGCCGCTTGCGCCCCGCTTGGGCCGCGAGCTGACTCAGATCCAGGTTGCCTGTCAACTCGACCAGGTTCCGCTCGCGGGTGATCGTGTCTTCTTCTTTGGGGGCTGCTTGCGTGTCGCCCGCTGCTGCCTCGACCAGGTAGCTGGTCTCGATGGCCGTTTCCCTGAGGATCTCAACGATGCGATAGCCGCCTAGACCTGAGCCAACGGGCAAGCTGGGGGCCCCAGAGAGGCCCAGGCGCCGCAAGCCTTCCAGCTTCTGGCGCGCGTCGGGGCGCTGGGCCGAGACGGCGTCGCACAGCGCTTCCACGGCGTCCAAGGCGACCGCACGCAGCACCAAGGCGCGTGCAAACGACCCCAGGCTCTCCTCCCCCCCGATCGAGCCTGCATCTAGGCCCATCAGGTTCTGACTGAGCTGCTTGAGCTCATCCAACGCGAAGCGACTCTCCAGCTCCGCGATCAGCTGTGTGGTGTTCATCGTGGCTACCGCTCGTGCCCAGCCCGCTCCGCGCGGCCGGGCGCTCTCCCGCAGCTTTATCGTACAGGCAACGAGCGAAGCGCCTGGGCAGAAAGCGGCTAGGACACGTCGCTGGTGGACTGCTCGAGCTGCCGGACTTCTCGAGCTGCCGGACTTCTCGAGCTGCCTAGGTCGCGGGGGTCACGGCACTGCGAAGCGAACCACGCCTGCGGTGTCGCTCGTCACGCCCGCGCCAGGCTCGATGCTCACCGACAGCTTGTCGCCTTGGGCCTTGCTCGCGAGCTTGAAGTCGGTGTTCGGCTTCAGCCCCGCGACGAAAATCAGCTTCGTCCCGCCGGGAACGCTGAAGTCGGCGTTCGGAGTGTCGCGCTTGGTCGAGAACGCGACCACCGCTGGGCCCACGCTTGCACCAAGCAGCTCGTCGCCTTGGCCTTGCTTGAAGCGCGTGGGCGTAGCGGGTGAGTCGGCGACCTGCAGCACGTGAAGGAACTGCTGCTGCTTCGCCTTCGAACCAGCCTCCGTCAACAGGTCGAACAGCATCGTCTCGCCAGAGGCCGGCTTGGACTCCCAGTCGTCGGTGACCTTGTACGCCTCGGCGCGGAGCTTGGCATTCTCCGGTAGCAGCGCGCTGACGCGCACGTGCTGGCCACCCGGTGTCGTCACGTCCGCGTGATCGCCTTCCACCTTGGGGAGCGCCGCAAAGTGCAGCCACGCTCGCTTGAACTGATCGGCCCGAGCGGTGCGAACGTCGTCGTAGAAGACAAGCACGCCCGGTTTGAGCCAGAGCAAGTGGCGCTCGACGGCTTCCACATCACGCACGCCTTCGTAGGCTGAGTTGTACATCCCGCCCATGCTGCAGTGGGTCGACACGTAGTCGTTGCCAACGAAGGTGAAGAGCTCCGGATCGCGAGTGTGGCCGAGGGCCCACTGAGAGCCAGACTCCCAGAGCCCCCGGCGCCTCGCGTCGTCGTGGTGATCGGGCTTCGAGTTTTCCACCGCGAGAGTGTTGTGGGAGAGGGAACGCTCGAACACTCCGCCGTAGCCAACGCGCTCTTTGCTGATCCACTCT
>JBFXBK010000225.1:0-14360 GCA_050183255.1 Polyangiaceae bacterium
CGTTCGCTCAGGGGCTACATCAGGTTGATGATGCCGTACCGGCGTCGGATTGCGGAGGCGTTCGCGGGGCGGCCTACGCCCGCTGTGTTGCGTGGCGTCCGGAACGCTGCGCGCAAGCTAGAACGAGTTCCGGCGGGTTTCACGCCGGACCTCTTGGAGTTCTCCCAGTTCGAAGACGATTCGCACTGGCTGGAGATGCTGCCGAACTAGCTGCGATGCCGAGGAACGAATAGCCGCTTTGTAGGAAAAGCGGCTATTCATGCGGAAGCGTTCAGGGAAACGCTCAACGAACGCCCTTGAGCCGTTTTGAAGCGTGATGGCACACTCGCGTCGGTGAATCCGTACCAGCCTCCACAACCCGGCGGTGACGCAGCCAATCCGGACCTCATGACGCCGCGGTGGGTGATCGCTTGGTTGGTCGTGGCGATGCTCTCACCGTGCTACGGGTGCGGGCCATTCAGCCCGGTGCCCATGGTGCTGGCCGTGCTGGCGCTGCTCAAGCGGGAGTCGGATCCCAAGCTCGCGCGGCGACTCAACCGGGCGACGATCGCGTGCGTGCTCGCGGGGCCGCTGACCGTGTTGTTCTTCTACGGCGTCTGGTACGCACTCGACTGAATCTAGCGCGCCAACCCCGCCCGCACCATCTCGCCCACCAGCGACTCTGAGAGTTCGTCGTCGGTCTCACCGGTGACGCTCAGCGCGACTTCCTCGAAGCGCTGGGCGTTGTCGACGACCCAGCGGACGTACTCGGCGGTGGTGAAATGGCTGGCGTCGAACGCGATGTCCTGCATCGCGCGGACGATCTGCAGCGCGGTGCCCTGGAACACGCGGCCGTCTCGCATCGTGATCTTCATCGTTCGTTCCTCCTCCGCCAGTTGCCCGACGGAATAACAGAATAGTCTCGGCGGTGCTCGGTGCGCAGCAGGTAGGCCTGCGCGTGCGAGCGATCGCCAAGGGTGATCCACTGGCGACGAAAGAAGTGGGGATGGCTCTCCAAGCGATCAAGAGCGCGCAGGATGCGTTCGGTGACGTCGTACACCTCGCCCCCGATGGCGCTGTCGCCCACGTCGATCATCCCGGGGAACGGACCCATGTCGAGGAGCGTGAACCGCGGTGCGGTGCGGGCTCGGGCGATGAAACGAGCGTCGCGGAGCAACCGATGGTTCGGTTCGTTCGCGAGGAGCGTCCCGTACACGAACACCCTCGTGGCTCGTGGCTCCGGGCGGCGCATCAGCCGCTCCGCGTAGGGGCCCCACATCGCCCCGCTGGGCGCGGACGGGGAACTACTGGCCTGCGCCTCGCTCTCAACGCTCGGGCACGCCCTGGGCGCGTCCTGCGCGCCCCGGGCGGCCTGCGTCGACTCACGCGGCGTGCGCATGGCTTCCTCCCGTGCGGCGGTCGCGACGCTCGCCCTTCCAAGCGGCGGAGCCGGCCAGGCGCTTCGTGAGGTGGAGGCGCGCTGTTTTGAACTCGGGTCCGATCAAGCCGAGCCCCAGGAGCACCACCCGCATGTCGTACTTCGCGGTGGCGGGGTTGAAGTCGCGGCGCTTGCTCGACGCGGCCTTCGACTTCAGTGCTTTGGCGGCGAGCGCCAGGACCAGCTGGATGTAGGCCTTCACCTCGCCCGCGTGCAGCGTTCCGTTGAAGTAGCGGAACTCGAATGCCCCGCGGAAGAAGAGCGCGTTGAGGTTGAGGCCCGCGTAGCGGCTGTGGTGGTAGCGCGAGGGGCTCGTGGTCGCGTTCCCGTACCAGGCGCGGCTGATGTCACTCAGCGTCTTGGGGCGCCGGGCTTCGAGGCGGCGCATGAACTCGCTGTCGATGCGTCGGCAGTAGGTCCGGCGGCGCGACTCGCTGACTCCAAGCGCGTGCTCGAGGAGCAGCTCTTGCTTGTGGATCATCTTCACCAGGTTGGCGGTGCTCTTCGCGTCGAAGCGTGCGCCATCGACGTGGATGTGGATCCCCGTGCTGTGGTCGGTGCGGGCTCCCGCCTTCCGCAGGGCGCGCACCACCTGCTGCAGCTCCTCGATATCCGCGTACTCGAGGATGGGCGAGACCAGCTCGCCGCTGTTGTAGCGATCGGCGAGCGACCCGTCTGGGACCAGTTTCCAGGTGCGTCCGCGGGAGTCGATGACCTCCCAGCGCTCTGCGATCGGGACCAGCGTGCCCCCGACCACACTCTGAAGGGCTCGTGCGAGCGTCTCCCGGTTCTTGCCCACCGTCTCAATCTCGATCCCGAAGCGAAGTGTCTTCATGCTGCCCGTCCTGTTCCGCGCGGCGTCGCGCTGCGTTGCGTGGCGCCATACAGGCTCTGCCGCGCGGAACTATCAAGGCCAGTGAGGTCGAATTCTGATGTTTCTCAACCTTGCGCGGAGCGCTCGCCCACCACGCGCTCCAGAACGTCCATGGCCCGCTTCGCCTCCTCGGCGGTCCCGTGGACGAGCTCCAGATAGACACACCCGTTTCGCTCTGCGAAAGCGTCCATGACGACCACCCAGGACTCCCCAATGCTCGCGAGTTCGACCTCCGCAGCGAGCTGATGGAGCCGCGCCTTCAGGATTCGGTGATGTGTGCCGTTCGGCGCGGTCAGCTCAATGGAAGGCTTCGGGGTCCCGTAGGTGCTCGTTCCGAGGTGAACGCGCTGGGTCAGTTCGGGGGTGCTGGGTTGCGTTTCTGTGGTCATCTTGGCCCTGGTGTTGCGAAGCGTGTTGGTGCGTTGCATGTCGGTCATACAGGCTCTGCCGTGCGGAACTATCAAGGCAATCGACGGCGATTCGACGGACACGCGCTACTTGGACGGGTTGTAGGGGGTTAGTCCGAACTCCGCTGCGAGTTCAGGCGAGAGCGCGATGGGGGAGGACGAGCTTCCTCTGCCCCCGTGGGACTTCAGGACCGCTGCTTCCTTCTCCGTCAGCGTCTCTCCGAACCGCGCCTTGGTGAGCGCTTCGGTGAGGACTGCTTGGTAGGGGGTGAGCCGCAGCGTGTGTCGGTGCAGGAACCAGCTGGGGATCCGGCCCACGGAGCAGCTCATCGCGTGGCCGCGCTCGGTTGTGCCACAGCACTCGCAGGGGTGCTCGTCGGTGGGGTTGGTGTCGTCGATGTAGAATTGCACAGTCATCTTGCGTCTCCGTTCACGTTGGCTCGTCACGCGCTTTCCGCGGGGCTCGGGGCAAACATCCGTGCGGCGTTCTCCGCGCCCACGTGAGCCAAGTAGTGCGCCAGCGCTTGTCGGAAGAACTCGGTGCGGCTCTTGATGCCGCGCTCCTTCCACGCTGCGTCCATCTGCTCGATGGCGGTCGCCTCGAGTCGAAGCGGGAGCACCTTCATCTCGAGCGGGATCCCCCCAGGACGCGCGCGGCGTGGACCGACCGGGATGCGGCCCTTCTCCGCTTCGCGGATCTTCCAGATGAGGTAGTTGCGGTGCTCGCTACCCGTTGGCCGTCCCACGGCCTCCAGGTACTTCGCTTGCAGCTCTTCGATAGTCATCGAGCTGAAGCGGCCACGCCGCTGATTCGTGGGCTTCGCGATCCGCGGACGCCCAGTGGCGCGCGGTGATGAGACGGGCGGTGCTTCATCTTCCGAGTCGTCGGCGTCGGGCTCCTGTGCGTGGGCTCCCGCTGTCTCCTCTGCCGCTTCTTCGGGTTGGGAGTCGGCTTCAGCTGCGGACTCTTCAGGGGTGGGCTCCGCGTCGTCCGCGTCGAGCACGTCCTCTTCAGCGAGCGCGACGGGCTCTTCCTGGTCCTCCTGGGCTCGGAGCGTCTCTCCGATCTTGCGAATCAAGAATGTCTTGTTCGGGCAGCGCGTGGGCTCGCCGACCACGGTCTCGTACGTGGCCTGCAAGTCCTTGAGTCGCATGGAGTTCAGGGTGTCGAAGTCGAGGTGTTGCATGGTGTTTCCTTTGGGATTGGGTTGTTGTTGGGAGAGACGCGATGCTCTTCCGTGCGGTACGGGCCGCGGCAACTCGTCCGAGCGCAGGAGCCGAGAAGCGTTCGACCCTCGGCTCCTGCGTTGTCGCTGCTAGCTGCGAAGATGGGCGAAGCACTCGAGGTCCGTCACGGGGACGTCGGTGCGGGTGAGTTCCTTGGTGGTGGGGTCGATGATTCCGATCTCTGCCCGGTCCCCGGGATGTGCTCCACCGAGCGCAGCCAGGTGCTCGTCGCTATCAACCAGGTGCTCCGGGTTGTCGAAGTCGAGCTCGCGGGAAGAGACCACCGAGGTGCGGAGGATCCAAGCGACGCAGACTCGCTGTCCGATGAAGTCGGCCTCCTCCGTGCCGATGTAGGTGGTGTCTCCGCCGATGATCGTGTTGGTTTTCGTGCTGTCGTTCATGTTGTGCTCCGTGCTTGGTGACGGACATAAGGCATTGCCGCGCGGTACTATCAAGCGAACTCGGGACTCTTTCTGCGACGTGCAGGTCGATTGTCGTGAGCACAAAGCGAGGAAGCCGAGCCCCGTGGAGGACTCGGCTTCTCTGCTCGCGGGGCAGCGGCGCTATCGGATCGCGACGTCCCAAGCGCTGCGACTTCCGTATCCGAGGCTTTGCCCCTCGACGAGCAGCACGTCGCTTGTCTGCTTGCCGTTGCCCAGACGCCCTCCGTCCGAATCGAGGTACTCCGACCGGAGGGCGACGCCACCCAGAGCGTGTTCTAGCGGATAGTTCGCTTGCGTCACCAGGATCACCTCCGCGTCCTCGTCGTGCTCTTCGAGGATCGCCATCAGCTCGCCGACCTTCATCGTGCGTCCTCCTCGGTGTTCCGCTTGCGTGTGGTAAGCGCGACGATGGGCTCGCCCTCCGGGCTGGTCCCTTCGGTCATGAGCAGGACCTCGTCTTCCAGGTCTGCACCGCTTAGGAACTCCAGGATTTCTTTCACCAGCATGTCTTCTCCTTCCGGGGCTTCGTGCCCCGTTGTTGGGCGACATACAGGCTTTTATGCTCGGACCTAGCAAGGCCGATTGAAGCGGAATCGACCTCGCTTGGTGCCGTGAGGAACTAGGCTGGTGCGTACGGGCAGCTCGCGCAGGGCGCGGGCTTGGGTAGTGGCGGCTCCGGCTCCTTCCTCGGGACGATGAGCCCCTTCAGCTTCGACAAGTCGAGCCAACCGTGCAGCGTGCACTTGCCGATCTTGATGGTGTTCTTGAGCACCCGGAACGGCTTCACATGACGGATGCCGAGGTGCTTCCCTCTCACCTTGTCGAATTGCCCGTACTCGAGCACCGCGACGGTACCCTTCGCTTCGTCCAGCGCTTCGAGCACGGCGACGTGTTCAGGCTTCGACATGTAGAGCACGTCGCCTGGTTTGGGTCGCTTCTTCCCCCATGCCCACACGAACGCGCCTCCGGCAGAGAACACGATGCGGGAGAGGTTCTTGCCCATTCTCCACGGGATCACGCCGTCGTCGTCGTCGCGGTTCAGGAGTCGCTCATCGCGAAGACCGAGCTCCCGAAGCATGTAGTGGGGCAGGTCACCGCACGCGGAGTAGCCCTTGTTGTGCTGGCGGCCTTCGGTGACGGAGTCGAAGACTGGATCGCCTTCGACGCGGCCGCGGTCGCCGTCGCACGCATAGCTCGCGATGCGCACGGCCTCCGCGCGCAAGGCGCCCTCGTCCGGAAAGGTCCGGACGGGGCCCTGCGCTTCACTCACTGAGCGGCGTCAGCGTTACGGCCTCGTGCGGGCTCGAGCAGCTCCGTGACGGCGTCCTTCAGGCCGACGAGCGCAGCTTCCATCTTGGTAATGGCCTCGGTCTGGCTGCGCCCGAGGTCAGCGACTTGTTCATACAGGTCGCGGATAGCGGAATCTTTCCTTTCGGAAATTTTCCAATAGGCCCACGCGAGGGCGGCGACCAGGCCGTATGGCCCCGTTGCGGTCAAGTAGTCGGCAATCGAAGTGACTTCAGGACTCATTCATTTCCCTTTCATCGATGGGGGAGGGGAGAGGCTCAACGTGAAGCCCTCCCGGGAACAGCTCGTGCGCGTCTTTAGCGAGCGCAGCGCGCGCCGCTTCGATCAGCGGACGCCGCTTCTTCGAAGGCGCTTCTTGAGCAGCGAGCAACGCATCGACGAGCAGCCGATGCCGGTGTCCGACACTTCCGGGCGACGGGTGCGGCGGCTCACCCGGTGGCGCGCCGATGAGCGACTCCACCGCGCCGCACTCGCACGCAGGGAGCGTGAGCGTGGACGCTTCGGGCTTCGGGAGGTCAGCTTGCGGGATGCGACGCTGGCGCTCACAGAGCGCGCAACGCTGCAGCACGCCGTCGTCTTCGATGGTGAGGATCATGATCAGGAGATGGCGTCGTAGGTGCCCATCCAGACCGCCGACTGCCCAGCGCTCAGCGTGCGGCTCGCGATGAAGCCGAAGCCCGACGGGGTGGCGCTGATGACGGTGGGGGCGGCGGATGAGACGGTTGAGTAGGTGACCGCGAGCGTGATGCTCGACGGGGTCGTCTCGAACTCGTTGTGGAACGTGATGGCGCCACCAGCGCTGAGCGCGGCGGTCGCGCTGTGGGTGTTCGTCCAAACCGCGCCGAGTCGTCCGCGGTCTGACGCTGGCCCAGCCATCCTGAAGAACGCCGTAGGCGAGCTGTTCATCGTCAGGTTCCAGCGACGCTCCCAGGTCGTGAAGGGACCGCTGATGTTCGGCTGGTAGAGCAGCTCGAACTCACCCGTCCCGAGGCGAATCGCCGTGCAAGGCGCCGACTGGATACGTTCCCACGCGGAACCGGTCCAGTTCGTGTTGAGCGTGAACCAGAGCGAGGTGTTGTCGAGGTAGACCCTGAGGCGCGGTCCCGAGCCGCCCACACCGAACGAGTCCCAGAGCAGCGCCTTGGTGCCGCCAAGGTTTGGCTGGCGGATGGTGCGGTGATAGCCACCGTTCGCCTCATTGCCGCGATAGTGCTCGAGCGCGAATGTGCCCATGAGCTCTGCGAGCGCACCTTCCACGTCGGAGGCTCCCAGCTGGCCGGAGGAGTCGGAGATCCCGATCCGCGAGGCTCCAGACGGGATGGCGGTGCTCCCCAGGGCGCTCGTCAGCTGCTGGAGCTGGCTCTGGACATTGGTGCCGCTGAGGAAGCTGTGGGCGGCGGCGGCGATGGCGGTCGCGTTGTGCGCGCCCGACACGACGCCCTGGTGGGCGTTCAGGAAGCCCAGGAGCATCGACAGCTGCCCGTCCACCGAACCTGCAGGAAGCGCGTTGGGCGTGCCTGGAGCGGCGTCAGCACCGACGTGGCTCGCTCCAGGGTTTCCAGTAGCGGTTGAGCTCAGGTCGTCGACCACTTCGTCCACCGCGGCTTGGAGCTGCGTCGCCTGCACGAAGCCGTGTGGCGCGTAGTCGATGCTGCTTGCCGGGTGGCGACGACCTGTCGCGGTGAAATGCTCGCGGAGCTCTGCGTCGACCTCATCGAACGCGGCCTGCGCGTTGCCCGCGAGCGGGGCGAGGATGCTCCAGGTGCCCGGTTCAACCGCGACGGACGTGCCCTGCGCGAACACGAACGCCTGGCGGCGCGACGTGTCGATGTCGGCTGAGAGGATCTGCGTCTGCCCTGGACGTCGGCGCACGTCGCAGACCAGGAGCTCGTCGGGGGGCAGGGCAACCTTGGGCGCGACGCCGACTGCGCCTTCAGGAGCTTGGCGTACGACCAGCTCGAACGACTCGTCTTGGCGAAAGTAGACCTGCTGAGAGTTGCCGTCCGTGCGTGGGTCCGAGAGCTCCCGCCGAAACCGCAGGAAGATGCCGAGCCAGCGCTCATTGCCTGCCGTGCTGACATCCGTGGGGATCCCCACAAGGTCCACCGCGCAGTCCACGGTTTGTCCCGTGCCGAAGAACACGCGCTGCCCAGCGTGGTCGTAGGCGCGGGCCGGAGCGGTCAGGTCGACGCTCAGGTCAGCGAGCGGCGAGTGCGGAGCGGGGACGCCTCCGGAGATGATTCCGAAGACGCCGATGTCCGTTGCGAGGTTTTGGTCGGCCTGCTCCAGCAGCTCGAAGCCGAGGTTGAGCTCGGCTTCAGTAACCTTCTCTCTGAAGTAGTATCGTAGCCTATCCGCCATTTCCGGTTCCCGAGGGCACTAGGCTCTCGGGAAGGCAAAGGGCTTGGAGGCGTCCGAAGGGGACAGGTATGCTCTACGAGGTCATGATCGAGCCACTGCTGCGGATCGTGAGCTGGAACATCGCCCACAAGACCAGCGCTTGGGACACGCTGGTGCGCCCAAATGCGGGACTCGACGTCGCCCTCCTTCAAGAGGCGGTTCCACCGCCGGCGTCGCTCTCCGTCCAAACCATTCCAGGGCGAGATGGTTCTTGGACGACGGCCGGAGGACGACGGAGCTTCTGCGCTGCCGTAGCCAGGATCAGCGAGCAAGTGCGAATGACCGCCGTTGGCTCTGCGTGCCTGGCTGACGCGAATTCGGACCAAGTAGGGGTGAGCCGACTCGGCACACTCGCGGCGGCAGACATCGCCATCGACGGCGAGGAGCCGATCACCGTCGTGTCGCTCTATGGCTCATGGGAAGCCGCGCGGAAAGGGAGCTGGATCTTCGCTGATGCCTCCGTGCACCGACTTGTGTCGGATCTTTCGTACTTCGTCGGCGGTCAGCGCGGCCATCGGATCATCGCGGCCGGTGATCTGAACATTCTGCATGGCTACGGCGAGTTTGGGAGCGCCTACTGGGGCGAGCGCTACGCGACCATCTTCAAGCGCATGGCGGCTATTGGGATCCCGTTCGTAGGCCCTCAACATCCGAATGGCGGTCAAGCGATGCCCTGGCCGTCCGAGCTACCGACGGAGAGCAAGAACGTGCCGACCTTCCGAACGCGTCGCACCGACCCGAGCTCTGCCACCCGTCAGCTCGACTTCGTATTCGCGTCGGAAGAGCTCGTTCCGCGGCTCCACGTCAAGGCGCTCAATTCGGTGGAGGAGTGGGGGCCAAGTGATCACTGCCGGGTCAGCATCGAGGTGCGCTAGCTTGCTCAATCATTCCCTGTTTCGAGGGCTCTGCGGCTGAGGCGGCCCCAGCGTCGCGCACGCTAGTGTCAGTGCAAAGCGGTTTCGACTCCCACCTCACTCAGACCCAGCTCCCAATGATCCAGCACCGCTGGCGGCACCGGTTCCACGAGGTCTACGAAGTGCGTGTGCGCCGGCTTCAGGTACTCGACCAGCTGGCGTAGCTGTCGTCGCTCCGTCATAGCCAACAACCGTGGCACCTCGACGTTGAAGGCGTAGCGTGCGAAGCGATCGCTTGGCCCGAGGATCCAGTCCACGCCGAGCTCCGACTCGCCCAAGGTGAGCGCGTCGCTCGCGAACTCCGAGATGACCGTCCCGTCGATGCCGAGGAAGAAGCGGATCGCGTTTTGGATCCCTTTCGCGGTGCCCTTCTGCTGATACATCTGGACGAGCACCGAGGCGAGCCGCCGCTTGCCGAGCTCGTCGAGCTCGAAGGGAAAAGGGTTCCCGAGGTCGTGGAGGATCAAGTCGAGGAATCGCTCGGGCGCTCGCTCGTAGTCGAAGATGTCCGCCCACCGGTCTATATCCGCGAGGAGAAGGTCCGTCACCTCCTGAAGACACGCGATGAATCGCTGAAGGTCTCCGGTTTGGTCATCACGCCGGTTGTGCTTCGGGAGCATCGACCACAGGTCGAAGCGGCGGTTCGGCGGACGTCCGGGGCGGAAGCCTGTGAAGCGGGCACGATCGAAGGGAGGCAACACGACGTTGCCGAACCGATCGGTGACGCCGACCGCTGTCACCTCGTACTGGACGTCCGGTGTGAGTTCGGTGTTGAGCCGGATCACGACCACCGACCCGTCCACGCTGGTGCTTGCCGTGGTCACCGGCACCGCAGGTGTGCCGAGCGCTCGGAAATCAATGCGCGCTGCCGCAGTCACGACCACAGCTTCATCGAAGGCGACCCGCACCGTGACTGGGTCAGTCGCGTGCGCTGCCACGACTCTGGGCGCGGTGCGATCTTCGACCGTGAACGAAAAGACCTCGTCGAGGCTCGCCGCGCCGCCGACTGTTTGGCTCGAGACGCGTACGCTGATGGTCGCAAGGCTCGCAAGCGGTACCGCAGGATCGAGCACGATGCGCAGCGTGTCGCTGCTTTGAGTGACTCGTGCCCTCACCCCCGAGAACGCTGAGGCGAACTCCGTCGGCGCGCCGCCTTGAAACGCCAGCGCCCCGTCAACCCAAGCACGCGTTGCCCCGCGCGCGACGCCATCGGTGCCGGTGTCGATGAGCTCGAGCGCGATGGTCGAGTCGACGGGTACACCCAGCTCGCCCGGAGCTGGATCCCGATTCGCGCTCACCAGCCTCGAGGTGGCGACGTCGAGGCGGGCTCGATCGACGACGAGTCTCGGTAGCTCGACGAAGGTCACGCGGTCACCAGGGAGAGTCGGAAGCCGATAGCGTGCATCCCCGAGAGCTTCGACACATTGGCGGCGAGGTCACTCAAAACGCGCTCGCGACCGGGCGTTGTGCTGGCAGCTGCCGCGACGTTTCCGTCTACAACGATCGCCGCTTCCCAAGCGAGCCCCGCTGGAATGCTCGGTGGAACTCGCAGCTTCAGCGTCGCGCGCACGAAGTCTACGCCGGTCAGATCGGTGAGCTGCGTGATTTCCGCATGGTCTCCAGGCGCGAGCTCGTGGATGCGACCAGGTTGGTCGTCGCCCAGCACGAACACGAAGTTGCCGTCAGGAGCGTCGTCTGCTGCGAGCCGTCCCTGGGTGGTGCCCGGACGAGCTGAGAATGCGTCGAGCGCCACTCACACCTGCCGGTACAGCTCGAGGTGATCGAAGTACGCACGGCGAGTCACGTCCTTCACCGCGAACCCGAAGCCTCCGCGGCCGGACGTCAACGGCTGGCTCCCTGAGTTGATGCCGAGGTGATCGTCGATGAACTCGACCATCCCACTCACGGGCTGCCAGTCGGGTGGGTTTCCGAGCGGATTGGTTGCGAGGTCGTTCTGGTAGACCTTGAGCACCACGTCGCCGTTAGCGTTGGCGATGACGTCGAGGCGCAGATGAACCCAGGTGCTTTGATTGAAGCTGGCGGCGGACTTGAGCAGCGCGCCTGGACCATCGGAGTCAGGCAGACCGACTGCGATGCTTCCCTTGCGCAGCACGATGCGATGCGGGTCGTCGTCGGAGAGCCCGAGCAGGTACGCGGAGTCGTTCACCGAGTTGCCTTGGCAGCACAGGAACAAGAACGGCGAGAAGCCGGTAGGACCGCCACCTGCGCCGCGTTGCACGACGCCGCGGACCGAGCCGCCTTTGGCCATCGGAGCAAAGTCCGCGATGTTGGCGAACAGGCCAACGGCACCAGTGACCGCTGCCAGCGAGTTGAACGCGAAGAGGAAGTTGCCACCTCCTGGAGGTCGCGGGATGCCCGCAGTCACACCGCGGTCCACGCTGCCGATGTCCAAGCCGTCGTTCAGGTAACTCCAATCTGTGCTTGCCATGCTTCCTCAGAGGGTGGTGGCGCTCGGCCAGGTCGATTCGAAGCGCTCGGCACTACTGCCGGAGAACAGCGCGACGTTGCTCGGCACACCGAGCCAGTCACGCAGGTAGCTCTCGTTGCCGCGCCAGTGGGTCTCGAACGCTTCGCGTGGCGTTCCGTCGAAGACTCCGACGACGCTCGGAACGTTGGCGAACTCCCACACGAAGCTCCCGTTGCTCCAGCCGGTCTCGCAGTGCTCAGTCGCCGAGCCATCGAATGGAACTGGGACGGTCTGCGCCGGAGGCAGTTCTGTAAGGTACACGCCAACGCCCCATCCTTCGTCGAAGTCTTCGTAGCCCTCGAGTGAGCCGTCGAAGAAGCCCAGCACCACGGTCACGTCCGCGAGGCTCGCTGCTAACTCGAACCAGCGCTCGAAGTCCTCCTGACCCTCTTCGGGGACGCCGAACCCGGCAATTCGCTCGAGTGCGGTGAACGAGCTGAAGGTCCAGCGGAAGGCCTGCCCGGGAGTCGCGCCCGCCGCCTCGAAGCTCGGGTTGTAGAGCATCAGAGCAGCGCCCCGCTGTCACCGTCGCGGATCGCGACCTGACCGAGCGCTGGAAACTCATGGATGTGAAGGCGCACGTCTGCGGGCAAGCCATTGAGGGTGAGGTCGAGGCGCGAGTCGCCAACCTTGCGCACTCCCGGCGTGTCTCGGATGACGTTGAACACGTCGGACCAAGCCACCTCGCCGATGGGGTTGCCCTCGGCGTCTTTGATGTTGAAGCCGAAGTCGACAAGCGAGTTGGGCGTGCCGTCGGGTTGGCTCACGCGGAAGTAGTCGCGGAGCCGCTGACGGATTTGGTCGCGGACCTCGCTTGGCTTGAAGCCTTGTTTCAAGAATATCCGCGCGGCGATATCGATGACGCGATACACCGGATCTTGCACGTTCACCTGGAAGGTGAGCGTGCAGGGATAGACCTCGGTGACTTGCCGCAGTACCTGGTTCTTAAGCGCGGGCGTTGGGAGCGCTCCGGGCTGGTCGGCCTCCGGGATGATGTAGAGGATGCCGGAGTTCTCAGCGATGCTCGGGTCCTCGTTGGAGGAGAGCATCAGCGCGCGTGCGACGCTCGGAAGCTCTAGGGCGTGGAGCTCGAAGTCTTCGCGGGCAACTGAGCGCATGGGAGCGCGCAAGCTTGCGGGGGCGAGGAGCTTCGCGGACGCGATGCTCTGGCGCTCAATCCCCCCGGAAGCGGGGAGTGGGTTTCGAACGCGCACTTGAACGGGATTGCCGTGCGCGTCGGTGAACGTCCCCTCCAGAACGGAGAGGCGCTCCGCATCGACATTGCCCGCGCGTCCGCCACCGGTCTTGTACTGCGCGGTGATCGTGCCGCTTGGCGGTAGCCCGTTTGTTCCGTTCCCGAACCGAAGCGTGGCGCGCTCGTTCTGGTCGACGAGGACGACGAAGTGGCGGTCGTTGGGCCGTGAGTCGAGGAAACTCTCGACCGCGGTGAACGTGCCTTGTGGCGTAGAAACTTGAGCTGAACCGTCGAGGTATGGCCCGAAGTCCAGCGGCACGTCGAGGTCGCGGAGCCCCTTCGCGTCGAAGAGTTGCGCGTGGTTCTTCGAGTGTTCGGCGACGACCTGGGCGATGGGTGGACTTGAGCCCGCTGGAATGGACGCTGCGGTGAGCAGCTGGAAGCGGATCGGTTCGGTGACTTCCTTGGTTCGGATGGTCGTACCTGCTGGGATGACAACGTCCGCAATGGGCGGACGGGCGAGCTCGACTTCGATGGTCGCCGTCGCCGCTTCGGCGCCGCTCAGCCGGTAGCCGAGCATCTTCGCTAGCGCGATCACGTTCTTCCGCTGCGTAGCAGTGACGAGGCGCGACTCGCGCGCGAGGTTGTCCTGGTAGAACGTCAGGACGTCGCCAACGAACGCGAACATCTCGAGCAGCAGGTTCCCGAAGCTCGCGACGTCGAAGTCGCTCCAGTCTGGGAAGACGCTCTGCAGCAGCGCAATCAGCCGTGCCCGCAGGGAATCGAAGTCGCGGTCCGTGTAGTCGACGGATTCGGGAAGCAGCGCCACGCTCGGAGGTCTCCGAGGGTGCAAAGGGGGCTAGCCGTGCTCGGCGGGACCAAGGCCATTCAAGGGCGTCCCCGGTGAGAGGAGGCGTCAACGCGCAACGCTGCGCGGACCTAAGTGATGCTTGCGCCGCATTCGGGGCAGAACTTGTTGAGGCGCCCGGTTTGGGCCCCACAACCACCACACATGACGAACGATGGTGACATGAACTTCTTCACCACCCAACCGAAACCCTCGATTTGCGCGTAGTTCAGCGTAGCGTTGAGGGGGACTCCAACCAGCGGCACCTTCTTGAGAATGCCCGCCTTTGATGCCTCAATCCCAATGCGCTGCAGCAGCACGACGAGCTGCTTCTCCCCCATCCGGGCGATGACCTTTTCGACCACTTCGCGCGTTAGCTTCGTCGCGGCCTGGATCACGTTGGCCTTGATAAAGTCAGCCCCGAGCGCCAGGACAAGGCACGTGACGATGATGCCCTTTGCCTCTTCCTTCGTGAGCGGTTGGTACAGCAGAGCTACCACGAGCGCGATGTCAATCTGTACCCTCGCCAAGTAGAACGCCTCGGGCAAAACGGCGCCGAACGAAAGCGCTTGCCCGATTGCCGGGATGGCTTGCAAGGCACCGGTCCCGACTCCGACGAAGGCAGCGACGCGCGCTTTCGATGAGATCAGCTCATTAACCAGAAGGTCTGGGTCGCCTCCGGGGTGCTGGCTACGAATGTCAGCTGCTATCGCGTTGGCTTCCGCCCAACGAGCCTCGATCTCCCGATCTATTAGAAGCGCAAGCCAATTGGGTCTGTTGTCGTCAGGCATCCTTACCGCACTGGGGACAGAACTTCGCCGTCTCCTGAAGGGGCGCTCT
>JBFXBK010000226.1:0-14339 GCA_050183255.1 Polyangiaceae bacterium
CCGATCCCGGAGAGCGACGGAGGTGGCCTGCCAGGCTGGGACGGGGCCTTCCCGGATGTGCCGGTACGCGACGCCGAGCCGCGCTGCCCCAAAGCCGCGGAACCGTACGGAACCGATCCAGACTTTGGCCAGAGCCTGCCAGACATCCTGCTCTTGGACTGCGATGGCGACGCGATCACCGTCGACGAGATGCGTTGCGATCACAAGCTGACGCTGGTGTCCATCGGGGCGGGCTGGTGTGAGCCGTGTCAGCAAGAGGCGCTGGTGATGGAGGACCTCTACAACCGCTACTCGACCCGCGGCTTGAATATCGTCCAGTTCATGTACGCCGACGCCGAAGGTTTCCTGCCAGGGCCAGAGTTTTGCCGTACGTGGCGGGACTCCTTCTCGTTGAGCTACCCGGTGTACGTCGATCCCCAGAGCAACACCTTGCAGTTCTTGAGCCTGGGTGTGACTCCTGTGAACATGCTGATCGACAAGCGGGGCAAAGTGGTGTGGTTTGCCCCCGGGGTGCTGCCTGAAGATTTCGAGAGTATTTTGCTAGGCTTGATGTGAGGCATGGCCTGGCTGACGCAGCACCCGAAGTGGGCATTGCTCACGGTTATTTCCGTGGGGAGTTTCGTGGTGTGCATCATCGCGATCCCTTGGTACCTGGCGCGCGCGCCGGCGGGGCTCTTGGTAGGGCCGCCGGAACCTTGGCGTGGCCTATCGCCCCTGCGCCTGGGCCTTCGCATGCTCAAGAACTTGCTTGGACTGGCGCTCCTGATCGCGGGCTTGATCATGCTGGTGGGCCCGGGCCAGGGCTTGTTGACGCTGATCGTCGCGCTTGGGCTCTTGGACCTACCGGGTAAGCGAGCGCTTCAGCGCCGGTTGTTGTTCAATCCGCGAGTTTTGAAGCTGGTGAATTCGCTTCGAGAACGTGCAGGGCGGGACGCATTGGAGCCGTACTCAGAGCGCCCGCGTCACGATCGTGAGCTGCGCTGAGTGGATGCACACTACCGTGCGGAACTAGTTCGAGTGTCTCGAGGGTAGGGGGAGAGGTCCGCCGACGGGTGCGCTGCGGGCGTTGCTGCGAGCCGAAGTGCTCGCGGGAGTCGCTCGGCGTCACCCGCGCGCAGGCCCACTTGGAAGTCCACCACGTAGCCGTCCACGCCGACGACGACCAAAGTTGGAACGGTTTGCACCGGGTCGAACGCTAGCGCGAACTTTGCGAACTCCGCGCCACGGATCACCGGATAGTCGAGGCCGTGGTCCGCGACGTAGCCGTCAACGTATTGCCATGTGGAATTGTCGTCAAGGGAGACGGCCAGCGCCGTGGTGTGCGGCGGGGCGTGCTTCAAGCTCTGATTCACGAGCGGCGCCTTGGCAGCACACGACTCGCACCAGGAAGCGAAGAAGTTGATCAGGACCGGCCCTTGCCCGAGCATCTTACGGGAGTCGTGCACTCTGCCTGCGGTGTCCATCACCATGAAGTGGGGCACCGGCTCCTTCGGCGAGATGGCGCGAAACGGCTCCAGCAAGCCCATGTCGCCCTCCAGATCGATCTGCCGTGGCGTCGAGTCACCCACGCCTGATGGCGTGCACGCGGTGGCAACAAGGGAGACACAGAGCAAGAGAGCCGCGCGGCGCATCTCCTGCACTCTGACACGAGTCGGCCCCCAAGGTGGACGCTGTTTTGGCCGATCGTGTGGGCTGAAGGTCCGTGCCACACGCTGCGTTCTCCTGCAGGCTGCAAGCATCCGTGGCGGGAAAGGAGCTGGCAGTGAAGTTTGCTTTCGTGATGTTCGAGGACTTCGAAGAGCTCGACCTGGTTGGGCCATGGGAGGTGCTGCGCATGGCGTCGCGCCTGTTGCCCGCGGAGCGGGGAGCTTGGTCGTGCGAGCTACTCGGGCCGACGCGTGAGCCGGTGCGCGCGGCGAAGGGCATGCGGGTGTGTCCAGACGCGAGTTTTGCGGAGGCCGGCGAGTGCGATGTTCTGGTAGTGCCGGGTGGACAAGGCACGCGACGAGGCGCCGAGGATCCGGCACTGCTCACGTTCTTGGCGGCGCAGTCTGCGACGGCGAGCTGGAGCTTCTCGGTGTGTACCGGTGCCCTCTTGTTCTTCGCGAGCGGAGTGAGTCGGGGGAGAGAAGTGACGACTTACTTTGCGTTCGTGGATGAGCTGCAGCGCCGAGCTGGTTCGGAACTCAAGGTGCGTGGAGACGTGCGCTACGTGGCCGATGAGCTCGAGCGCGGTCCGCACGGTGAACGCAGATTGCTCAGCGCCGCGGGAGTATCCGCAGGGATCGACGCCGCGCTGTGGCTGGTGGGTCAGCTGGAGTCGCCAGGCTTTGCGCGCGCGGTCCAGCGGGCGATTCAGTACGACCCTGCTCCGCCGTACGACCCTGCTCCGCCGTACGGGCGGGCGGACGCGTAGTGAGCGCCTGCGAGTCAGCGCTGACTTGCTCCGACCGGATGTGGCTGGTAGCAGTCGGTGGATGCGCCGCGTCTGCTTGCTCGCTCTGTCTTGCCTCTCCTTGCTCGGCTGCGACTCCTCGGAGCACAAGGCGAAGTCAGAGCCCGCGAGCGCCAGCGCAAGCGCCAAGGTCGACGTGGGGTCACCCCCGCGTTTCCTGCGTGGACCTACGGGAGGCGCTGACATCCCGAGCTTCGTGCGCGAAAAACTGGCCGAGGCGAACGCTGCGCAGAAGGCAGGCAAGGGCGGCTACACCCGAGTGTTGGTGTACGTCGGCGCGACCTGGTGCGAGCCCTGTCAGTACTTTCACCAGGCCGTTACTGAGGGGAAACTCGACCGAGATTTGCAAGGCGTGACCTTCGTCGAGTTCGACCTCGATCAAGATCGCGATGCGCTCGCGAGTGCTGGGTACGCTAGCCGAATGATCCCCTTGTTCGCGTTGCCTGATGCCGGTGGCCGAGGAACGGAGCAGCGGATCGCTGGCTCTATCAAGGGCCCCGGCGCGACGGCGAACATCTTGCCCCGGCTCGACAAGCTGCTGGCCGGCGAACCCGTGAACTGACTCAATAGAGCAAGATCTTGCCGCGTTGCTCGCGGTAGCCGTCTAGCTCCTTACGCCACAGCTGCTGAATAGCGTCCGGCGGTTCACCCCGCCGGAGCGCGTCCAGGGTGGCGCGATTCGCGAGTAGGTCGTCCAGGCGAAGCGCGTTTACCTGCGGATACAGCTTGAGCAGTGCGTCGGCGAGCCGAAGCAAGCTCGTCGTGGCGTCGAACTGGCTCGCGTCCCGAACTCGGATGGCGAGTCCCTTGCAGGCTTTCCCCCGCTGCGTGCTCCCGCGAGGGACGAACGTGACGCTCTTGAGCTCGAGACCGGGCAGCTCGCCCAGCTCCGTGAGGAGCGCCGCCGGGTCGACGAACGGCGCACCGATGACTTCGAATGGTGTGTCCGTTCCGCGGCCGACAGAGAGACTCGTGGTTTCGAATGGACCGAGCAGTGGGTAGAGCAAGACCGCGTTTCGCGTGCGTAAGTTGGGCGACGGCGGCGCCCAACTCTGCGTCGCTGACAGCTGCATTTCGCGCCGCCAATCTCGAAGCTTGATGACCTCGAGCTGGACGTCGAGTTTCTCCGTGTGGACGACGTAGCGGGCGAACTCCCCCGCGGTGAGTCCATGCACCAGCGGCAGTCGCGCGTGGTGGACGAAGCTCGGCTTGCGATCGTCCACCAGCGGGCCGGCGACCATCTCTCCTCCGAGGGGATTGGGCCGGTCGAGGATCACCACGCGCTGCCTGGTCTTGGCTGCCGCACGCAGCAGCGAGTGTAGCGTGGAGAAGTAGGTGTAGAAGCGCACGCCGACGTCCTGCAGGTCGAACACGATGGTGTCCCCGCCAGCTAGCTGCTTCGCCTCGACTTCGAGCGAGGGATCCGCGTAAAGCGAGCGCACCGGGAGCCCCGTGAAGCGATCGACTGCGTTCTTCACCAGCCCTGAGTGACGCCCATCGATCCCGTGCTCTGGACTCAAGAGCGCGACGAGCTCGACATTGGGAGCATCGCGCAACAACTCAATCGTGGTGCGACCGTCCCGCAGGCGCGCAGCCTCGTTGGTGAGGAGCAGCACCTTCCTGCCTTTGAGCGTCGCAAAGCCGTCGAGGCGCAGGACGTCAGCGCCAACCACTGGCTCAGAGTGCGCGCCCAGGTCCGCGGCGTAGGCGGCGTGCGCCATGCGATGGATGGCGCCACGCAGGGGATCCGCCGTGCCCTTGCCGTCGGGGTACAAGCGGCTGGTGAGCACCACCACGTAGCCGTCTCGCGCCGGGTCTATCCAGAGCGACGTTCCGGTGAAGCCGTAGTGCCCGAACACTCGCGGGTCACTCGCCCTGAGTTCCCAGCCGAGGCCGCGCACCTTCTTGCCGAAACGCTGAGGCACGAGCATCGGCTGCGTCACTGCTTCGCTGAGTGGCGGTGTGTGGCTCAGCAGCGCACGCGCGAGCTCACCGAGATCGCCGGTCGTAGAGAACAACCCGGCGTGCCCGGCCACGCCATCCAGGGCGCGCGCCCGCGGATCGTGGACGACTCCTTGAAGGCGACCTTTCGTACTGGTTGGATCCGTGGGGATCAGGCTTGCCACCTCCGTCGGTGCGAAGAACTCGGCGTCCCCCAGCTGAGCACTGGGGCGCCGGAACCCGGTGCGCTCGAGCCCCAAGGGCTTCAGCAACTTGGTTTGCATCACCTGATCTAGCGAACTGCCGCCAAGCTGCTCGACGAGCAGCCCTAGCACCATGAAGTTGACGTCGCTGTAGACGAAGTCGCCGCGCTTTCCGCTAGGTGCGATACCGAGAATGTGTGCGCGCTGCGCCGCCGCGTCGCCGCGCAGATCGCTCAGGGGATTCGCTGCTGGCAGGCCGCTCTGGTGAAGCAACAGATCCCGGATCGTGATCTGCCCTTTACCTCGAGCGGCGAACTCCGGGAGGTACTGGGCGACTCGCGCGTCGAGCCTCACCCCCTGATCCTGCATCACCAGTAGGCACGTCAACGCCGTGAACGGTTTGGTCAAGGAAGCCAGGTCGAAGCGTGTCTCAGGTAGGTACCAGGTTGCTGGGGACGCCTGGACGCGCCCCAGCGCGCGCCGCGCGAGCACTCCGTCGTGACGCCCGAGCTCCACCACGGCGCCGGTTATTTCCCCGCGGTCAATGCTGCGCTGAATCGACTGCTCGAGCGCGCTGAGCTGCTCGAACGGCAGACGCAGGGCCGCTCCGGGATCTGGCAGCGCTGGTTCCCTAGGCTGCGGCTCAAGTGGAACGCTGGGAGCATCCAATCTGCTTGGTGCGGCTGGCGGTTCGGGAGGGCTGACGCGTGGGGAGGGCGGTGTGGTCGCACTGGCGCAGGCGGTCGCAGCACCAACTACAACGGGCCAGGTGCGGCGCAGTAAGGCCTGCATGAAGTCTGGGACGCGGAAGCGTGACATCAGGGTTCCGGGGTGAGCCTAGCACCACACAAAACGCACAAAAACACCGGCTGCATAAGTGATCTTCAGAAGCTCGCGACAGGGCGCCGTGAAAAGGCTCAAGTCTTCCGCGCGCAGGCCGTTCGTCTTCAGAGCTAGGAGAAGTATGCGCCATCTGAACGCTGCGAAAGTGAGTCTACAGATGCCCAGTCCGCTGACTGGGGTCGGTAAGCTCTACCTGTGGCCAGCAAACTGGGCGGACGCACCAAGCATGATCGTGCAGCTCGAGGCTGCGGAGGTGCACTACGACGTGATGGAACTCGCGCGCTGCATGACGGTCGCGGTGGACGACAACTGCATCGTCTCGCTACTCGACCGCCTGCGTCACGCCCACACGGACGCTCAGCTCGAATCGACCAAGGTGCTCTTGATGCCCGGTCAGACCGTGCCGGGACTGCTGGACATCCCGCGCGCTGAGTCGCTCAAGAGCTTCATTGCGCAAGCGCGTGCGCGTTGGCTGATGGAGCTGTTGAACAACGACCGCTTGGACACGCACTTTCAGGCAATAGTCAGCGCTCAGGACACCACCCACGTCTACGCTCACGAGGCGCTGATGCGCGGTCATGACACCGAAGGCGGGTTGATCCCGCCGTTTCGCATGATCACGGCTGCGCGTGACGCGAAGCTGATGGGCGTGTTGGATACGCTGAGTATCTCCAGAGCTTTCCGGGCGGCAAATGAGCGTGAGCTGCAGACCAAGCTCTTTCTCAATGTGACGCCCTCGACGATCACCCGCGAGTCGTTCACCGCGACCCGTGTGACCCGAGACTGTCTCGCCCAGGGGGTCTCGCCAGATCGCGTCGTGCTCGAGCTGATCGAGTCCGAGAGTATCGCCGACATGCCGGGCACCGTCGAACGCCTGGACAGCTTCCGAGCCGCCGGCTTCTCGGTGGCGCTCGACGATGTGGGCGCAGGGTTCTCGAACCTGAACCTGCTGCACCAGCTGCGCCCGGACGTGGTCAAGCTCGACATGGACCTGACGCGTGACATTCACGAGGACGGCTACAAGGCAGTCGTGGCGACGAAGATCCTCGAGCTGGCGGCGCACTTGGAGATCGCGACCGTGGTCGAGGGCGTCGAAGCCGTGGAAGAACTCGCCTGGTTTCGCGAACGCGGCGTGACCTACGCGCAGGGATACCTGCTTGGAAAACCCGCGGCTCAACCACTGACTGTCGGCCCGAAGCTCTAGCGCTCGCCCTACGAGCAGGAGCAGCGGCGGCGTCGCCTTCGCAGCCACTCCCTGCTATGGCTGGGCCGTGACTCGCATCGATCCCAGTGCAGGCGTTCAGGCAGCTGACATCCCCACTCTGAACCTCCCCGATTTGCGGGGTGACGCCGCGGCTCAAGAGCGCGCGCGCGCCGCGATCGCGGAGGCGTTTGGCACCTACGGGTTGATCTACATCTCGGGGCACGACGTCGACATCGACGCGGTCCATCGCCTGTACGACGAGTTCCTGCGCTTCACCGCAGAAGACGCCGCGGTGAAGGAGCGCATGTCGAGCGGAGACATCTGGTATCAGCGCGGCTGGACGCCTCCCAATACCGAGAAGGCTGTGATCGCTGGAGGGCAGCCAGACTTCAAGGAGTGCTACTTCGCGGCGCCGGTCGAAACCGATGCGGAGTGCGAGATCCAGTATCCCGAAATCTACGCGGATAACCGCTGGCCAGCGGGCTACGACGAGTTTTCGCGGCTCTACCTCCAAGTGGGAAAGCAGGTGCATGGAGTCGGTGCAGAGCTCCTCGAGGGCTGCGCCGTCGCGCTTGGTCTGGCTCGAGATACCTTTGCCCCGCGGATCCAAGGTGCGCCCCACGTGTTCCGCTTGCTGCGCTACCTGCCCTTGAATCAAGCACAGGTCGATGAGGGGATTCTTTGGGGTGAGGAGCACACGGACTTCAACCTGATCACGTTGCTCCCGGGTGGACGCTTCCACGACCCGAGCGGAGCGCGCTGCGCCCGCCCGGACGAGGGCTCTGGGCTGTACTTGCGCACACGCCCGAGTGCCGAGTATCCCGACGGCATGCTGATCAAGGGCACACCTCCGGCTGGTTGCCTCGTGGCTCAGGTGGGCCAGCAACTCGAGATCCTCAGCGGTGGTCGTTTCCTCGCGACACCGCACGTGATCACCGCGCCACGTACCCCGGGGTACTCGCGCTGCAGCGCCGCGCACTTCGTGCATCTACACAGCTATCAGATCCTCAAGCCGCTCGAGGAGTGCGCGTCGGAGGACTCGATTCGCGCGTACGCGCCGCCGGTCCTGGCGGGCACCTACAGCATCAAGACGCTGGTCGACATCGGGCTCGCCCCCGCAGAGGCTCTCAGCAAGCTCGGCTACCGCCACTATGGGCGCCTGGCGGACATCCGCGAACGCCAGAGCTAGGCTGCTGCGCACGGTTCCGCGCGCTTCCAGGTGCTTGACGTCCGCCTCCAAAAAATTAGAATCAGATTCGCATTCTGGTTCTGAACATGAGCGTCTCGAAGAGATCTTCAACGAATTCGGGTGTTTCCGACACCGGAGCACTCGCGAGCGCGGCGGCGTCCGAGTTCTCCAGCGTATCGCGTCCCAAGCAGGCGCGCAGCCAGCGCACCCTGGAGCGGCTACTCGACGCTGCCGAGCAGCTGATCCTCGAGCAGGGGGTCGTGGACGTTTCCATACCGGAAATCGTCGCGCGCGCGGGCTCTTCGGTTGGCGGTTTCTACGGTCGCTTCAAGGACAAAGACGCGCTCATCCGTGCCCTCGAGGAGCGCTTCCTCGCGCGAGTGGGTAGCATGCTGGCGGACGTCACCCGCCCCGAAAAGTGGGAAGACAAGAGCCTCGAGCAAACCGTCTCGGGCCTGCTCGAGGTGATGGTTCAGATCTACAGCGACGCCGGCCCGCTGCTGCGCGTGTTCGTGGCTCACGCCGCTCGCTCTCAACAGGTTTGGCGTGACGGACGTCGGCTGCGCGGTCAGGCGATTCGTCACTTCATCGAGCTTGGGTTGCGCCACGCCGATCAGATCTCCCACCCGGAGCCGGCGAAGGCGCTCGAACTCGGACTGCAGATGGTGTTCGGCGTGCTGCAGCAGAAGGCCATCCTCGGTGACGTGCGGGTGCAACAGCGCGCTCTCTCCAATGCCGAGCTGGTTGGGGAATTCACGAGCGTTATCCTCGCGTACTTGCAGGTGCGTAGATAGAACCGCGAGGAAATATCAACTTGGAGGGACGATGGACTACGAGCAAAAGAATCCGCTGCCGATTCCCAACACCGGTGCCTATCGGGAGGTCGAAGGCACGATCAAGACGGTGTTCGATTGGCAGTACGCCCTCGAAGAGCAGAAGCTCATGCACCTGTATGAGAAGGGCAAGTCTCTGTCTTGGAACGCGAATGAGCTCGACTGGTCCCAGGAGGTGGACGTCGCGAAGCTCAGCCTGGAGTCGGGCGTCGATGTGTTCATGAACCAGGTGATGCAACCCCCACGGGAGCTGAGCCGTGACGAAGCCATCTTGCTGCGGCTGCACACCAATGCGTTCATGCTCTCCCAGTTTCTACACGGCGAGCAGGGCGCGCTGATCGCCACGGCAAAAATCGTGCAGACCGTGCCTTGGGCAGAGGCGAAGTTCTACGCTGCCAATCAGGTCGCAGACGAAGCGCGTCACGTGGAGGTCTACCATCGTTACCTCACGGAGAAGCTCGGGCTCTCGTATGAGATCGAGCCTAGCCTGGGCACTCTGCTCGACCAAATCGTCTCGGACTCCCGCTGGGATATCACCTACCTCGGGATGCAGATCTTGGTGGAAGGGCTCGCGCTCGCGGCGTTCGGGACGCTCCGCTTGGTCATGCAAAACGAACCGCTGATTCAGGACATCACCGCTCGCATCATGGCGGATGAATCCCGGCATGTCGCGTTCGGCGTCATGAGCCTCGAGAAGGTTTACCGTGAGGAAATGAGTGCGCGGGAGCTGGCCGAGCGCGAAGAGTTCGTGATCGAAGCCACGCGGCTCTTGCGCACGCGCCTCTTGAACCGCCAGGTCTTCGAGCGCCTGGGGTGGGACCCAGACGTGTGGGTACCCTGGATGACCAACACGCCGATCCAGAAGGGCTTCCGCCAGATGATGTTCTCGAAGATCGTGCCCAACTTACGACGCCTCGGCTTGCTCACCCCCAAGGTGCGCGCGGCGTTCGCGGAGATGGATCTCTTGCGCTTCGAGCACGAGAAGGACTCCGTCGAGGCTCCCGAGGTGACCCCTCCCTACGAGCTCGTCAAGACGCTGATGGACTTCCTGAACAAGCGGCAGGAGCCCAGCGCGTCAACCTGATGCGAGCTGCTTCTCGAGCTCATCGAGCGCCCGCAGGATCGACTGCTTGCCCCCCTTGTTGGCATAGGCGAACGCTATGCCATGTTGCCGCGCGGCACTGACTAGGGGCTCCGTGTGTTTGTGGCTCAAGGAGCCTTCCATCAGCACCAACGCCCCGACTCGGCGCTCTCGAAGCCGTCGGTCGAGGTTGCCAATCGCCGCCATCCCGTGTTGGTTGGTGTCTAGCCACTCGGTTTGCTTTGGGAGCTCCGACGCGAGCGCCTCCAGGCGTTCCTTCTTGCCCAAGCGACCCACCACCACCAGGGGGCGCTGCTCCGAGAGCTCAAACAGCGCGCGGCGCGCCATGCTGGCAGGTGCACTGGGCTGAACCTTGGGCGCTACCGTGTCTGCTCCGGCAGGTTTTTTTTCGCGGGAGAGGTCCGGCGCAGCCCGCTTGGACTCGCTACCAGCCTCCAGGTCCGCCGGCGCTGCGGGTGCATTCTTGAGTTCTGGCAGCTGGCGAACGGCATTCAGCAGGCGCTCCGCGGCTTCCTTCGCGGAGGGGCCGGGCGCTGTGTTGCCAAAGCCGTGGTTGCTCGTGAAGTCACGGACGATTTGTTGTTCCAGCGCTGCAAGGTAGGCCTCCGCAGCGCTGTGAATGGCCTCGACGCGTGCTGCGGGGTCCCGCCGTTGTGCGTGGAGGGACGTTCTCAGTTGGTCGACGAGTGCATCGATCGGGGAGGCCATAGGCGCAAAGCTACCGCAAACCGCGGCGCGCGCTCGTCCAAGGGCGCTTGCGTTGTTGGCTCCGCCTCGGCAAACAGAGGCGTGTCCGACCAGCGCTTGCCGATCCACGAGGTACGAGCGGCTTTCGATGCCTGTCTCGAGCGCGCACTGCGGGACGGGGTTGGCGCGCGGCTTGTGCTGAGTGCGCCGACCGGCACGGGCAAGAGTACCGAGGTCCCGTGCTGGTTCCCGGGGTCCGTGCTCGTGATCGAGCCGCGTCGGGTCGCTTGTCGGAGCCTCGCGGCGCGGGTGGCGAGTCTTCGCGGGGCGGAGCTGGGGGGCGAGGTCGGCTATGCCGTGCGGGATGACGTGCGCCGCAGTCCCCAGACCCGCGTGCTGTTCGCGACTCCCGGCATGGTGCTGAACGACTTCGACGCCTACGCCAGCTTCGAGAACGTCGTCCTCGACGAGTTTCACGAGCGCCGCCTAGATGTGGATCTGTTGCTTGCTATTTACCGTGAGGAAAAATTGCGCAGCCTGTTGGTCATGAGTGCCACGTTGCAGGCGGAGCGACTCGCGGAGGAACTCGAGGCGACACTGCTCGAAGCGACAGCGCGTACGTTTCCTGTGCGTGTGGAGTACTTGCCAGGGCGAGAAACGCTGCCCGAACCGAGTGGGCTGGAAGCTCGGGTGCGCGAGGCACTGAGGCGCGCCGAGTCTTTACCTGGTGACGTCCTGGTGTTCCTGCCTGGCAAGGCCGAGATCGCTGCGGCTGCGGCGGAGTGCGGTCATCTAGGCTATGAGCTGTTCGAGCTTCACGGGGGGTTGAGCCTCGAGCGCCAGGCTCGGGTCTTTGAGGCGTGTCCACGACGCAAGCTCGTGCTCGCGACCAACGTCGCCGAGACCAGCCTCACAATTCCAGGCGTGGGAGTGGTGATCGACTCCGGGCTGGTGCGTCGAACCCGCTACTACGGCGGACGAGGATTCTTGAGTCTCGCTCCGATCGCCGGTGACTCAGCCGAGCAGCGCTCGGGGCGCGCGGGGAGGACGGGTCCCGGAGTCGCGTTTCGATTGTGGTCTCCCGCCGCCGTGCTCGAACCGATTACACCTCCAGAAATCCGTAGGGAAAGTCTGGTTCCTCTAGTGCTCACGAGCGCTGCGCTTGGTCGCAAGCTATCGGAGCTACGGTTCGTGGATGCCCCGGCGGAGCACGCCGTCGGGACCGCCCTTGGCGAGCTGCGTCAGCTCGGGGCGCTCGACGCAGCAGGCGAGATCACCCGTGTCGGTCGTGAGCTCGCAGGTCTGCCACTCGATCCCGCGCTCGGGCGGCTCGTCGTCGAGGCCAGGGGGGACGCTGCGTTTGACGACGTGCTCGATTTGGTGGCCGCGTTGGCAACGGGGCGGCGCCTCGTCCGGCTGACCACTGAGCACACGGCGGAGCTCGATGGGGGTGACGGTTCCGACGCCTGCGCACTTATCCGCGCGGTAAGAAAAGGCAGCGCGCGACATGGGCTAGATCTCCACGCGCTGGGCGAGGCACGGCAAAATGCGCGTCGTCTGCGGCGCGCGTTTGGTCGCGCAGATTTACCTAGCGCGGAGCTAGCGGAGGAGCCAGATCGCGAGCGCATCGGCCGAGTCGCGCTCCGAGCGGATCATCGGGCGGGGTACATTGCGCGTCGGCGCAAGCACTCCACCAGCTGGAGCTCCGGCGGCACGGAGGTCGCGCTTGGACGCGACAGCCTGGTCAGTGCGCTGATGTCCGGACCCGAGCAGCGGCACCCTGAGGCGTTGGTGGTCTTCGAGACCCGGGCGGTCGGCGGCGCTGGGGTCGGCGGCCGAGCGAATCGCATCATCGCGACGTGTGTGCAACGCGCGACGCTGAAGGAGCTCTTCGCTGCCGGGGTCGGTCGCGATCAAGTGACCCAGCCAACCGTCGACGATCGCGGAGAAGTGCGTGCGGTGGTGCAGCGCGTGCACGCAGGGAAGTGCCTGGGTGAGGTCGAGCGCAGTCTCTCCGGGCCGCAGCTGGTCGACGCTGTGTGCGCGCTGGTCCTCCGCGGGAGTCTATTCCGTGGGGTAGCGGAACGGAGCGAGGAGCGCAGCCAGCAGTGGGCGCTCGCGGCGCAGCTATCGAAGCTACCCGGAGGTCCGCTTGAGGGCCTCACCCTGGAAGCTCCGCCTACTTACCCGGAGTGGCTTCGGGAGCGGATCGAGCAACTCGGGGTCACTCAGCCAGGAGACTGGCAGCTGCTAGAGCCGGGCGACCTCGAGCTGCCGGGGCTGCCGGCGGAGATCGCACCGCTAATCGAGCGGGAGTTCCCGTTGAGCGTCCACCTCGGTGACGCTCGCTATCGTGTGACGTATGACTTGACGAAGAAGCAGGCGATTCTGGAGGCGGTCACCGGACACGTCACCAAGCCGCCGCCCGCGAACTACTTGCCGCGCTTCCAAGGCCTCCGGGTGTTCGTGGAAGCCGGCGGAACCCTTCACCGTGTGCGCTAATTGCGATGCCCGGTGCGGCTGAGCTAGAGATCTGAATGCCTTTAAGATAGAACTCGAGCATGCCGATCCGCACGTTGCGTCCTGAGCTTCGCCGCATCCCCGCGCTCTCGGAGATTCAGTACGGCACCTGCCACAGCGAAGCTGAGCTTCAAGCCCAGCGGCAGATCACCGATCCGCTGGCGGACGCCGTGATCGCTGAGCTCCGAAAGTCACATCCTATCCGCAGTCCCGAAGACATGCTGATTGAGGTGCGACGTCAGGCGGCTGCTGGGGGCTCGCCCATCTATCAGCAATTCCTTGAGGAAACGCTGCGGGTGCCAGCGTGGGCGAACTTTCGCCGCATGCGCGCAGGGCAGCGCTTGATCGCTGCGTATGGCCCATTCATGGGGCTCTCCCTGCTCACGGGTAGCTTGGTTGGGGGCTATATGTTCAAGAAGATGGCGATGGTCACGGCCCTGACTGGACGCCTGGGCATGCCGGGCGACATCTCGAGGCGCCTCGAAGAGACCTCGGCGCTGGTGTTCAGCATGGCGTTGCCAGGAGAGCTCGAGCCCGGTGGGCGTGCCCATGAGATCCTCGTGCGGGTGCGTCTGCTGCACGGCGCTATCCGGCAATGGATGGCTGACTCCGGTCGCTGGAAGCCGCACTGGGACGAGCCAATCAATCAGGAAGACTTGGCAATCACCCTGTCGCTCTTCAGCTGTTGGAACATTCAGAGCCTGCTGCGGATGGGGGTTGCCTTGAGCGATCGGGAGATTGAGAGCCATCACCTGCTTTGGCGCTACGCGGGTCACGTCCTGGGCATTCAAGAAGCGCTCCTGACGGCGAGTTTCGACCAGGAAGTGGCTCAGTACCGCGAGATGCTGAAGCACCAGGCGCGGCCCAGCGAGTGTCCGCCCTATGGGAAGAAGATCCTGGACGAGGTAGCTAGCAAGTTGCCGCTATTCCCCGAGGAGCTGGCGCAGGAGTTCTTGCATCAGACGACGCGCCACTTGGTCGGCGACGAGCTGGTGGCTGGACTCGAGATTGAAAAGAAGCGCTACCTTGGGATCCCCATCCTACGCGCGGTTGGTCGTGCGTATTCATTCGTGCATCGTCGCGTACCGGGGGGGGAAGCGCTGCTATACGCTGTCGGCTCGCGGCAGTACCGGGTCGCTCTGCGCCGCATGGCACGGAAACGGGGGCTGAGCTACGGCGTGAAGACCCATGACCCGGCGGCGGTTCGTCGCGCCCACGGGCTTGCGGCCGAATGAACTAGTCCCCGATCTAGCGCTCGAATCTTCGTCGAGCGGGAATTTGTCTGAAAAGCCCGGTGTTGTTGGGGTTGCCACACCAAACAACCACACCGGGGGTCCCTTTTCAGGTGAAGAAGACGCTAGC
>JBFXBK010000227.1:0-14335 GCA_050183255.1 Polyangiaceae bacterium
GCCTCCGCGCCAGTCGATGTCCTCGGTGGGCGCGACCGAACCCTCGCGCAGCGTCGCCGCTGGCCCCAAGTAGCCGGGCAGGCTCCAACCGGTTTGTAGTTGGCGAAGTTGGTCGCCAAGCGCTTCCCCGCAGGTCGCTTCCAGCGCCGCCCCCACCAGGATGTAGCCGAGGTCGCTGTAGACGGCGGGGTGGCTGCCTGCAGGGTCCGTCACGCATTCCGGGCGGAAGCCGTTCCCGGCTTGGTTCAACAGGTCGGCGTAGGCGACCGGCGTCCCGGCGCGCAGGGGAGCGAACAACTCAAGGTGCGCCATCAACCCAGAGCGGTGGCTGAGTAGCGCGCGCAGGGGAGTGCGTGCTGCGGGGGTGCCGTGTACCTGTTTGAGCAGCTCGCCCAACGGGGCCTCAAGAAATCCCGGACTGCGCGCTTCCTCCTGCAGCGCTAGGCAGGCGGTGAACGGCTTGGTGACGCTGGCGAGGTCGTACACCGTCCGTAGCGACGTGGGGCTTGCGCTGGCTTCTGGCGCCAAGCGACCCACCGCGGCAGCGCTACGTTGCCAATCGCCGTGTCGGCGCGCGACGCCGATCACCGCCCCCGGCGCTACCCCTGCGTCAACGATTTCCCGCTGGAGCAGCGCGGCCAGTGCGTCTGTCCAGCGATTGTCGAATCCGTGCTGGGGGTTGTGCATATGGATGTCGACCAGTAAGCGCTGTCGACGAACGAAGCCCGACGAACCAGCTCGATCGTCAGTTGCCGGCGGAAGTCGGCGTTCCCCGTCTCCGCGCTTTTGACCGTCGGGCCTGCGGCGGGCTACCCTTGCTCGTTACGAACTGCCCTGCGCGGTTGGCAAAGGCGCCGCCGCGCACACGTTGGGAAGCACGTCGGTATGGCTGAATTTGCATGGGAAGCGAGAGCGCGCAGCGGGGAACTCCGCAAGGGCGTGATGGTGGCGGACACCGAGGACGCCGTCAACGCCAAGCTCCGCCAGCAGCAGCTGAACCCAGTCAAGGTCAAGAAGCGGGGCAAGGCGCTGAACATCCAGTTCGGCTCCGGTGTGAACACCAAAGAGCTGGTCACGTTTACCCGCCTGTTCTCAACCATGGTCGACGCCGGGTTGCCTCTGGTTCAGTGCCTCGACATCTTGGCTTCGCAGCAGAAGAACAAGATCTTCGCGAACTGCTTGCGAGACGTGAAGGCGTCGGTCGAGCAGGGCGCGACCTTTAGTGATTCCCTGCGGAGACACCCGAAGATCTTCGACGAGCTCTTCGTCAACCTCGTTCAGGCTGGTGAGGTCGGCGGTATCTTGGACGCCATCATGTCTCGTCTCTCGGTGTATCTCGAGAAGCGAGCCAAGTTGCTCAGCCAGGTGCGTGGCGCCCTCGTGTACCCGAGCATCGTCATCTTGGTCGCCGTCGGCGTCATGACGATCCTCCTCACCTTCGTCATCCCGGCCTTCGAGGGCATGTTCAGGGACTTCGGTGGTGGCAAGGCGCAGCTGCCAAAGCTGACGCAGATCATGATCAGTCTGTCGAATGGCTTCATCAGCTATTCGCCGTTCATCGTGATTGGGATAATCGCGATAGTCAGCGCGGTCAGCTACAGCTACCGTCAGCCAAAGGGTAAGTACTTTTGGCATCGCTTGATGCTGAACATCCCTGTGATCGGCCCGGTTCTGCGCAAGATCGCCGTGGCCCGCTTCACTCGTACGCTGGGCACGCTTCTGCAGTCTGGTGTGCCGATCCTCGACGCCTTGGAGATTTGCGCGAAGACGTCGGGCAACGTGCTGATCGAAGACGGCATCATGCATGTGCGTCGCAAGATCAGCGAGGGCAAGAACATGGCCGACCCGCTGCTGGAGACCAAGGTCTTCCCTGACATGGTCGTGCAGATGATCGCAGTCGGCGAGCAGACCGGTGCGCTCGATCAGATGCTGAACAAGATTGCCGATTTCTATGAAGAAGAGACCGACATCGCGGTCGCGGCACTCACCAGCATGATCGAGCCGATCCTGATGGTCGGCGTTGGCGGCATGGTCGGTGTAGTGCTCGCGGCGATGTATCTGCCCATCTTCGACCTCGCCGGCAATATCAAGGGTGACTAGTGTCCCCGCGCGGCCGAGAGCGCGCCCCATAGGCCATGGCTGTTTCCCTCGGGATACCTGACGCACTCGCTGGGGCCGCGCTGCCGCGACGTCTGGTCTGGCTGACCGGCGGGCGCGTGCTGCTGCTAGCGCTGCTGCTTGGGCTGTTGGGCGGGCTAGGGCTCAAAGGCGACGCGCTGGTGCTCGACCAGTTCACGCCTAGGGTCTCGCTGGGCACACTGCTCGCGTCCTTCGTGCTCGCGGGGATCTATAGCCTCGTGCTGCGCAGCGGCAGGCGCCTCGAAGTGCTCGCCGATCTCCAGGTCGTCTTCGACCAGGTGGTGTGGACGGTGCTTGCTTATCTATCCGGAGGAGCGTCCAGCGGCGCGGCCTCGCTATATGGATTGAGCTGCGCTGTCGGTGCGATCCTGACGGGTTTCCGCGGAGCAGGGATCGCCGCAGCGAGCGGTATCCTGTGCTACGGCGGGCTGGTCGCGTCGCTTCATCTCGGGTGGTTGGCGCCGCCCCCCGATCAGCCCGTTCAGGCTTACATCTACACGCCCAAGGAGCTCGGCTATTACGCGCTCCTGAACGCCCTGGTCATCGTCACCGTGATGCTGCTGAGTGGCACCCTCGCGGAGCGCCTGGCGAAGGCCGGCGGGCAGATCCAAGCAGCTGAGGAGCGCGCCGAAGAAGCGGAACGTATGGCAGCGCTTGGGCGCTTGGCGGCGGGCCTCGCGCACGAAATCCGCAATCCGCTGGGCTCGATCTCCGGCTCGATCCAGCTCCTGAAGACCAGTTCAGGACTGCTCGAAGAAGACAAACAGCTGTGTGAGATCATCCAGCGTGAAGCCGCGCGCCTGAACGATCTCGTCACGGACATGATGGACTTGTCGCGGCCGCGCAAGCCGCAGCTTGGTCCGCTGGATCTCGCAATTACCGCGCGGGAAGTCGCGGAGCTCTCAGCGACCTCGGGCCGTGCTGTCAGCGACGTGCGCGTGGTGTATCTCGGACTCGATCACGCCTTCATCGAAGCGGACGGCGCCCAGATGCGTCAGCTGGTTTGGAACTTGGTCCGCAATGCCGTCCAAGCGAGCAGCGCTGGGGATGAAGTTCGAGTGCGGCTGAGTCAAGAGGGGAGTGAATACGCGCTCGCCGTGGAGGACGACGGCATTGGCATCGAAGAGGAGGCGCGGGAGCGACTCTTCGATGCGTTCTTCACCACGCGCTCGAAAGGCACCGGCGTTGGCCTCGCGGTCGTCAAGCGCATCGCCGATGAACACGGCTTTCGCGTGGAAGTGGATAGCGCCGAAGGACAAGGAGCGACTTTTCGCATCCGAGCGCCCCGAGTCTCCGCACCTGAAGTGGACTCGAGCCAGGTGTGACTCAGGGATACGCCTTGAAGGTCACAGTCTCAGCGCTGACTCGAGCGTCTCCCAAGCCAAAAAATCCGCGACACTTTGCCGCGTCCGCTGGCTGAAATCGCGTTGAATTCCGCCTAATTGGCGCTAGCGCAAGGGAGTTTCTAACGCTTGGGGCCCGGGTGGCTTTGAAGGTTTGGCACTGGGGTTGCGTAAAACCCCCTGGAACCCATGAATGGCAGACCGAACATGAACCGCAAGACGTTCCTCTCTCTCCTTTCGATGTTGGCGCTCTTCCTGCTGCCCAGCGCAGCGTTTGCCAAAGGCAAGGCGGAGTCATTCGTCCAAGAACGCCAGACCGAATTGGTCAAGCTGATGAAGGCTGGCGACAACAAGGAAAAGATCCACGCCGTCTTCGATCAGATCCTCGACTACGACACGCTCGCAAAGAAGTCTCTCGGCTCCTCCACGTGGAAGAAGCGCAGCGACGCCGAGCGCGAGGAGTTCAGGGGCTTGCTCAAGGATCTCGTACGCCAAGCGTACGAGAAGAACCTGCGCAAGACGCTCAACTACCAGGTGAGCTTCGAGGGCGAAGACAAATCGGGCAGCAAGTACCTCGTGAAGACCGTCGCCAAGAGCAAGACGGACAAGCGCGAGGAGCCCCTCAGCATCGACTACGTCGTGGCCACTGAACGCGGCAGCCTGAAAATCATCGACATCGTCACCGAAGGCAGCAGCCTCACCCGGGGCTACCGCAGCCAGTTCAAGCGCATCTTGAAGAAGAAGGGTTGGGACGAGCTGATCCGCTTGATGAAGAAGAAGCGCGACGCTTCATGAAGTACCTCACGACGTCTTGACTCGCAGCAGGCCGCCCCATCGGGCGGCCTGACTTTTATGTGCCGTCGGGTTTTTTGGGGGTGAGGGAGGGCCGCCGAGCGCCGGAAAGGAGCGTTGCGCGCCTGGTGGCTGATAAACTCTTCAGAGCTTTGTCAACCCGCGCCGTCCGTGCTCCCAAACGCCCCGTCACTTCCGCTGACCAGAGTGATCGGGCCCCGATCCGCCTGGCGGTAGCTCGTGGCGCGCTCGGGCTCGAGGTCTACGAACCTGTTGATCTCGGCCCGCTCAGGGTGCACGGCTTGACGGTTAGCCTCCCAGGCTTGGCCTTCCCGGTGGACCTGTCCGGTGGCGTTCCTGTATTTCGCCATCGGCGCGGGGAGTTCGAGTGTGCCGAACTCGAGCTGGGGATGGCGGAACTCGAGCGTTGGACGCGCACGAGTTTGGGTCACGCACTGGGCGTCAGCGAGCCCGTTCGGGCGACCTTCTGGGCGTTACCGGGAGGAATTGGTGTCGGTGTCGCCCACGGGACCCGCGCCCTCGCATTCGACGTCCTATGGGCCCCGGTTGAAGACCGCGCGCGACTCGTGGTCAGTGAGGAGCGCGGCGTGGGGCTCGGGGCGCCGCCCCTCGGACCAGCGCTGCGCGTGATGGACTCGTTGCTGGGCAAGGTGGCTGAGCGCCGCGGGCGCGTGTTTGAATTCGCCGATGTCCCTCACCAGCTGGCGAGGGCGATCTTGCCAGCGCTCGGCGTGCGCGCAGCGTCCGCGGTGGGGGTCCGACTCGGCGGGCTCGAAGCTGAAACAGACCGATTTCGAGTGCGCCTCGATCGCCGCCTGCCACCTCCTGCGAGCGGCGCTCGGGTGATTCGTGCGTTGGAGGTTGCAGAACTGGCCGCTGAGGCTGACGACCAACTTGCTGCGGGGAATATAGATGCCGCGCGGCAATGTTTCATGGCGGCGCTCGAGCATGCGCCGCGGCACCCCGTCCTGGCGCGACAGGTCGCGGAGATTGACGCTTGGGTGGAGGGGCGCCAGGAGGCGGCGCTCGGTCTGGTCGTCGAGACGGGTCCGGTCGCGGAATCAGGCGTCGTGGGGGTGGAGCTTCTGGCCCATGCTGGAGACGTGGCGGGCGCGCTCGGGGCCGCCGAGGCCCTCGCGACCTCCGAGGTATTCGCGCCGCTTGCCGCTCTGATGTGGCTTAGGCTCGCCGAGCTCACCGCCGAGACCGCAGAGCGCTTTCGCGCTTTGGATCAGGCGGTCGCCGCGGCACCAGGCCAGGCGAGCGCGCGCTGGGCGCGTCTCGCCGCGCGGCTTGGTCGGGGCGACGTGCAGGGGGCGATGTCCGACGTGGAACACCTGGAAGCCTCTGCCGTCGGAGCGCTCGCCCGGCACGCAGTGTGCCTCGACAGCGGACGCCAGCTGCTCGAAGCCGGTTTCCTCAAGGAAGCGGGAAAGGTCTTCGAACGCGCGCTGCGCTACTGCCCCGACGACGCGGAGGCGACGTGGGGCTTGGCGAAGGCGTTTTCCGATGCAGGCCGAGGGACGCGTGCAGCCGCTCTGCTCGAGCGAGCGATTGAGCTCGGGGAGAACCAAGATCGAGTGCCTGCCGGCGCATTGCTCGATCTGGCTCGAGTGTTGACCGAGCTAGGAGACATTCCGGCTGCCATCGCCCGCCTGAGGCAGGTCCCAGCGCGAGTGCCCGAGGAGCTCGAGGCGCGGGGCACCGAAGCTCGCTTGCGCGGTCGACTGGGAGATCTCGCGGGTGCCAGTCTGGCATTCGCACGCGTGCGCGAGTTGGTTGAGCTCGAGCCGAGCATTGGCGCCCGCGCCGCCGCGAGCTGGCTCGCTGAAGCAGCGCGCTTCGAGCAGGAACGCCAAGGGGACGTGCTGGCCGCGGAGCGGCACCTATCGGTGGCGCTGCGCCGCGCCCCGCATGACGTCGAGCTGGCCCATGCCTACCGAGGAGTTGCTGCTGAGGTCGCTCGACTCGAACGCGCGCGTCAGGCCGCCCTGCGCCAGCTGAGTCAGACCTCGTACCAGGCGACTGCCCTCGCTGAACCGCCTGCTCCCGAACCGCCTGCGTCCGAGCCGGAGAGCAAGCGCGACACGCCGGTTCCGGTGTCGTCCGATCCGGCAGAACTCCACGCAAAGGTTGAGCGCCTACGGAGCCGCCTGGAGGCCGATCCAGATGACGACGCGACAGCATTGGAGCTCGCGATTGCCCTCGAACGACTGGAACGCGACCTGGAGTTGTTCGCGCTTCTTTCCGCGAGGATTGAAGATGTGGGTTCCGCCGAGGTCGACGCGTTGCGGCCCCTGTTGATCGGCGTGCTGATGCGCCTACGGGACACTGCGCTGGCCGAGGGCCGCCAGGGGGAGGCGGAACTGTACGCAATGCAGCTCGGTCGCTGGACGGCGCGCTGAGTTCGCCCGTTAGACCACCGGATCGAGGCCGTCGGGCGGCACCAGCTCGATTAGTCCGAAGTCCCCCGCGCACAGGAGGCCGACGCCGGGCTTGAAGTGAAGCGCCCGCACGCGCGGATCCTGTTCGGGCTCGCGCGGCGCTATGACGGCGATGGTGCGCAGCGAGAACTCCAGCGGATCGATGGCGTAAATGCGACTCTCGTCGATCGCTGCGTCGTAGCAAGCGACGAACAGCCGCAGCCCCGGCCCGTTTGCGTCGCTCAGCCGTCCGCTGGTCAGGGCGCTCAACCCAAGCAGCTGGCCTACCTCGCTGAAGGTGAGCCCCCCATCGGTGGAGACGGTGAGCCCGGCGCGTTCATTCCCTAGCGCGATCAAGCTACCCCTGCTGTGGAGCTTTAGGTCGTGGCTGCGAAGCCAGGCAAGGGGAGGTTGCTCCGTCTCGATGGGGAGCCAACTTTGACCCCCATCGAGCGAGCGGCACAGGCGGTCCGCTTTGCTCACCCCCAGCGTCGGAAAGCTGCCGTGCGCCAAGCGCGTGAGCAGCGGTGCGGTGACCAACGCGCGCCACACGTTGGGCGTTGACGGCCCACCTCGGGTCAGCTGATACAACGACCCGTCCAGCCCGACCGCCAACAACCCGGCGCTGTCTTCGCCTGTGAGTTCCAGCTGCACGACTCTGGAGCTCAAGTCTTGGGCTACACCGTCAAGCCAAACCCGCCCCGCCAAGTCGAGCCAAGCGGTGCCGTGGGGCAACTGCACCAGGTCGCGAACGTCGGCTGACGCGAGCTGCTCCCTCGGTGCTACCACCCACACACCGGCGCCTCCACACAGGAGCCGGGCGCCGTCGCTCACGGTGCAGCTGGGCCGATCGAAGACCGGAGTCTGATGCCACGGCTCTTGGACGTCCTCTGGCTCCTCCAGACTGAAGTCGCCGAAGTCGCCCTCTTCTTCGGTTTCCACTCCCAGGTCTGGCAAATGCTCCGTGTCGAGAGTCGGGGCTTCCAGCGGCCCCTCCGAGTCATCACTCCAGTCCTGATCAAATTGCCCCGCGGAAACGCTCATCCAGTCGCCGAGTTCTACGCCGGGCTCGTCATCCTCGACGTCCGCGTCCGGGAGGTTCAGCAGCGCTGAGTACTCGAGCTCCGGTTCGGGATCTTCGTCATCCTCGGCTTCGGGGCCTAATGCGGCGATTTCGATGCCTACGTCGAGCTCGACGCCTGCGGCGTCCTCTACTTCTTCTTCTTCGACGCTGGTTAGCCAGTCGCTGTAGTCGATGTCCTTCGGCGGCTCTTCGTCGGCTTCCAGAGGAGGCAGCGGAGGCAGCTCGACATCGTCTTCGAGATCACTCGGGACCAACTGGAAACGAAGCATGTTCCGGGGTAGTACGGCCAGCTATGGCGCAAGGCAAGGCTGTGCCCCCACTGATCGGAGACGAGCTTCTCACGCGGCGGATTCGTGTGCGAGCCAAGGACGTCGTCTATCTGAAGGGGATCCTCGAAGCGAGTGAGGGCCTCGCCCATGTGTTCGCTGAGCACGGCGGCGATCTGACGGTCGCGACGCACCCCTCGCAGATCGACGAGCTGGATCGCGTGCTGGCGGATTTGGCGCCTGAGCTTGGATGGGAAGCCTGCTAGGGCCTGCGAGGCTGTGGGCAACTTGTGGGACCGACGTGGCGCCACAGCGCGGCCAACCATCTTTGGCTAGGGCGCCGTTGCGAGGTCCAGGCTCTTCGCCTATAGCCTGACCAAGCGTTGCCGCCGGACGAGCCCATTGGGGCGGCTCGGGGCGCGCGGTGATCGTCTCCCGTTGATTCACGAATCGAGTATGGCTGAGCCACCCAAGGCACCTGAGCCCGACGAAGTGAGATTGCCCCGCCGCAGTCCTTCTTCGGCGGACATGACGCCGCTGCCGACCGCGGCGCGTTCAGGGGTCGATGCGCGCGTCGTGGACGCCTGGTGCGCTTGGCTCGACGCGCTCGCCAGCGACGCAGAGGCGGCGCTTGCGGCAGCCATGGCCTACAAGGCGCTCGACGACGATGGGCGCGACCGCTGGTTGGATGTCCTCGAGCAAGATTCGCTGCGGGTAAGCGTCCCGCGAATCGCGGTCTACGCACCGCTGCTGTCGGTTGAATCTGAATCCGCGCGGAGACGAAGGATCGAGCAAGCGATCGGCCCTGACGATGGTACGGCTAGTCCTCGAGGTGCTCTGCGTTGTTTGCGTGGGGAAATGAGCGGGGCGATGCGCGTGGCGACCATCGTGAGCCCGCTGTATCTGGACTTCGTCCAGGTCTTGGCTTGCAGCTACAGCGAGCGAAGCGGCTTCGCCTGGGTGAAGCACGACCCGATTGTCGACGGGGCCAAGGCACCGAGTGCTGGGGACGTGATCGGTGGCGTGCGTCTTGAAGCGACACCGCTCAAGGCAGTGGTCGACGAGCTGGCTCACGCGATCATCGCCCACCAGCGCGAGGGTCACGAACTCCCGGAGGCGCTGCGCATCTTCGCCGATCTCTTTGGTCAGCAACCCGAGCCGAGCTCTCAGCCTCCCCCGCGGGCATGATGCGCAGGGGCCGCCGCTTCCATCGGCGCGTTCTCGCGCTGCTCTTGAGCGCTTTCGTGGGTGGTTGCTCGGGGGCGACGGTGAGTGAGGGGCCCTTCGGTGAGGCGCCCAGTAGCTCCGCGATCCGCTTCGACTTTCCCCTGCCAGGTGGGGGCCACGTGGGCTCGCGGGAGACGGCCGGTCGCGCTACCGCGGTGCTGTTCATCACCACGTTCGACTTACCTTCGCAGGCCCTGGCCAAGCGGCTGGACGACGTCTTGCGCTCCCACAAGCCACGGGCCAACGGGGTCGCCGTCGTGCTCGAGGCGCCGAAGTACGCTGAGCTGGCCCAGGCCTTTGGCGAGTCCCTCGGTTTGAGCTACCCCGTAGCGATGGCAGACCAAGCGGCGCTCGAAGGTGACGGGCCCTTCGGGGACATCCGCGAGGTGCCGGTGATGGTGGTGCTCGACTACCGAGGGCTCGAAGTCGCGCGTTACGCCGGGGTGCCATCGGTCGATCAGATCGAAGATGCGCTGAGCCGCGGCGCTCGCTAGCGCGTGCTGCTGGTAGCGCCTCCGTTGGTAGCCTGCTGCCGCTGGTAGCGCGCTGCGCCCGCACTCTGCGTCTCGGATGCTTTTTCAACAGCCGAGCGCGCGTTGACTTGTTATGTCTTCGCGGCCTGCGCTCCCGCGTGAACCTCGGAGATTGTGATGAAGAAGAACGTGAAGAAGGTCGTGCTCGCCTACTCTGGCGGACTGGATACCAGCGTGATCCTGCTGTGGCTCAAGGAGACATACGGCTGCGAAGTCGTGGCCTGGTGCGCTGACGTCGGGCAGGCGGAGGAGCTCGATGGCTTGGAAGCGAAGGCGCTGAAGACTGGCGCAGTCCAGTACGTCCAGGCCGATCTGCGCGAGGCGTTCGTCCGCGATTTCGTCTTCCCTGCGTTCCGCGCCAACTGCCTCTACGAAGGCGAGTACCTGCTCGGGACCTCCCTGGCTCGTCCCTGCATCATCGAGGGCATGATGAAGACCGTCGCGGACGTCGGTGCCGACGCCATCGCCCACGGTGCCACGGGGAAAGGCAACGACCAGGTCCGCTTCGAACTCGGAGCGATGCACTTCGACCCCGCCGTTTCCGTGATCGCGCCTTGGCGTGAGTGGGACCTGAAGAGCCGCACGGACTGCATCGAGTACGCGAAGGCGCGGGGCGTCCCCGTCACCGCCACGGCGGAGAAGCCCTACTCGATGGACCGCAACTCGCTCCACATCTCATTCGAGGGTGGCATCCTCGAGGATCCATGGGCGGAGCCGCCGAAGGACATGTTCCTACTCACGGTCGACCCGGAGGACGCGCCCAACAAGCCGACCTACGTCGAGATCGGCTTTGAAAAGGGCACTCCGGTGACGGTCGATGGTGAGGCTCTGGGTCCTGCCGCGCTGCTCGGACGCCTGAACCAAATCGCTGGCGCGAACGGGGTTGGGCGCGTGGATATTGTGGAGAACCGCTTCGTTGGTATGAAGTCTCGTGGCGTGTACGAGACTCCTGGTGGCACTTTGCTGCAGCGCGCTCACCGCGCCCTCGAGTCGCTCACGCTGGACCGCGAGGAAATGCGCATTCGCGACGGTTTGATCCCGGAATACTCGACCATCGTCTATCGGGGCCTCTGGTTCTCGCCCGAGCGCGAGATGTTGCAGACGATGATGGATTCGATTCAAGCCACGGTGACCGGTACGGTTCGCCTCAAGCTCTACAAGGGTGGCGTGCAGGTCGTCGGCCGCAAGAGCCCAGAATCCCTGTACCGCGAGGAGTTCGCCACCTTCGAGCGCGACGACGTGTACAACCAGGCCGACGCTGAAGGCTTCATTCGTCTGAACGCCCTGCGCTTGCGCATCCGCTCGATGCGCGAGAAGGCGCGGCGCAGCAGTTGAGTTGGGCTCGCGGCGGGCGCTCGCGTTTCGGAGTTGCTTCGGGAGCTCTTGGTGCAGACGGGAGCCGTCGGGGAACGACGCTCCCGTCGCTGCGCGCCGCTGAGCTACACTCGAACTAGACGCTGCGTGGTGGGGGACTGGGGCGCGCCTCACCCCCCAAACCAGCCCTAAGTTACCCCGCTGGGCCGATCACGAATCTTCCTGGATGGAGCGGCAACCCAGTTGGGAATGGTTGCGAGGCGTCCGAAATAAAGTAGACAGTTGAACCTTTAACTTTTAAGCAGAGGGCCCTGCTGACTCGAGCTCAAACCAAACGCTGGTTTGTTCACGCTGGCCGAGAGGCCGGTAGGCAGGCTAAGGTTGACCGAGCTTTGGAGGCACGAGAACCGTGGCGCAGACTTCTTCCCGCATCACCTTTGGCTTGTTTTGGGCGCTCTCGGGCGCGTTGGCGCTGAGCTGCGCAGAGAGCGAAAAGCAGGGGATCTTCACCCTCGACGGTGGGTCGAGCGGTGGCTCCGCTGGCTCTGGCGCGAGTGGTGGTAACGGCGGTTCCGGCAACGGCGGCTCCGGCAACACAGGTAACGGCGGCTCGGGCAACACGGGCAACGGCGGCTCCGGCAACGCGGGCACCGGCGGGATCCCCGACGCTGGCTGCAACCCGGTGTTCTGCCCCAACACTGGCTTCGGCACACCGTGCTGTCAGCCGAGCGGGGCGTGCGGCGTCGATCTCGGCATGGGCTGCCAGGACCAGCCGGCGACCATGGACGCAAACGGCGGCAGCACCGGCTTCGGCGGCAGCGCTGGCGCCAGCAGCGGCGGTTCCGCGGGGAGTTCGGGCAGCGCCGGTACGACTGGCGGCAGCGCGGGCACGACTGGCGGCAGCGCAGGCACGACTGGCGGCAGCGCGGGCACGACTGGCGGCAGCGCGGGCACGACTGGCGGCAGTGCTGGCACGAGCGGCAGTGCTGGCACTAGCGGCAGTGCCGGCACCGGCGGTTCTTCCGCTGGCACCGGCGGTAGCTCCAACTGAGGCGAAGCTGCTAGTTTCGGCTGCATGAGCCAGCTGTTTTTGGTCCGCCACGGGCAAGCATCGTTCCTTGCGGCGGACTACGACGAGCTGTCGGAGCACGGCCGTGCTCAGTCACGCGCCCTGGGCGTGTTCTGGAAGCAGCAAGGCCTGCGGCTCGACCGGGTGATCTGCGGTCCGCGGCGGCGCCAGCGCGACACGGCGCTCGAGTGCTTGGCTGAGTTCGCTCCCGAGCTCTGCGACCTGCTGGAGGAAGAACCTGCCTTCGACGAGCACCCTGGCGAGTTCCTGCTCAAGGACTGTTTCCAGGCGGTAATGGACGCCGATCCCGAAGTTGGCGGCCTCGCTCAGGCCGTGGCCGCAGCGTCGGATCGCAAGGCGCGAGCCAGGGCCACGGAGTTGGTGCTCCAGCGCACCATGTTGCTGTGGGCGCGTGGTGCTTTTCCGACCGGGCAGCTTGAGACCTGGCATGGGTTCCGCGAGCGCCTGGCTAGCGCCCTCGAGGGCATCACGTCAGCGCCAGGGAGTGGGCAGAACGTGGCGGTGTTTAGCTCTGGCGGGGCGATTGGCGCGCTGATCGGCGGGATTTTGGGGGTGAGGGAGCAGGCCGTGCTGGAGCTGGGCTACGCGGTGCAGAACACTGGGGTGAGTGAGCTACGCTACTCGGGCCCCGGTCGAGTCAGCCTGAGTCGCTTCAACTCTTTGGCGCACCTGCCGGATCCCGGCACCTGGAGCTACCGCTGACTTCCGCGTCCAACGCACGGGATTCGCTCGCTGGCCGCGTTTGTGTAGCCTGAGTCAGTGAGCGGCCGCCAACTTAGCCTCTTCGAGGCATCAGACGAGCCGAGCGTCGACACAGCACAGGACCAGGCGCTGATGCGGCAGCTGTCTGCCGACGTGCGCTTTGGCACTTCGTCTTGGACCTTCCCGGGTTGGGCGGGCATTGTCTACGCGGGTCAGCCCAGCGAACGGGATCTGCAGCGCAAGGGGCTCGAAGAGTACGCCCGGCATCCGCTGTTTCGCACCGTGGGCATCGACCGTTCGTACTATCGGCCGCTGACCGAAAAGGAGCTGCGCGAGTACGCTGAGCAATTGCCGCAGGGATTCAAGTGCCTGCACAAGGTGTTCGGGCGCATCACGAGCGCCGTGGACCCGCGCACCCGGGAGCCGAATCGCGATTTCTTGAGCATCGAGCTGCTCGAGCAAGAGGTACTCGCCCCTCTGGACCGGCATTTCGCCGATCATCTAGGGCCATTGGTGTTCGAGTTCATGCCGCTACATCAACCGGAGCTCCCGAGCGACGCGCGCTTCATCGAGAAGCTGAGCGGCTTTCTCCAGCGCCTGCCGAGCGGCTTTCGCTACGCCATCGAGCTCCGCAACCGCGAGTTCTTGTTGCCCGAGTACGTCGAACTCCTCCACCACCACAATATCAGCCACGTGTTCAACTTCTGGGAGCGCATGCCCAAGCTGTGCGAGCAACTCGCGCTGCCGGGGTTGCTAGAGGCTGGCGACGCTGCCGTGTCGCGGCTGATGATTCCTCCGGGAAAACGCTACATGAAGCGCAAGGAGACGCTGGCGCCCTTTGACCGGCTGCAGGACCCGCAGCCCGGCATGCGCCGCGACGTGATCGAGCTGGTGCTCGCCACGGAGCGTCTCGGCAAGGTGGTGTACATCATCGCAAACAACAAGGCGGAAGGCTGCAGTCCGCTCACCGTGCGGGCGCTCGCGCAGGAGCTGGTCCGGCGCGGCGTCGCGCGTGCCAAACCTCATGACGAAGGTGCCTCTGCGTGAGCAAGGCGCTGCCTCCGGAAGCGCCCGCGGAGCTGCTAGCTGAGGCTCAAGAGCTAGCCGCTCGCGCGGTACTCCCCGCGTTGGCTCAAGGTGTGGTGTTCGGGACTGCAGGCTGGACGGACCCGAGCCTCATCAAGTGCCATCGTTTTTATCCGCGTGGTAAAAGCTCTCCCGAAGATCGACTGAGGTTCTACGCCTCTCAATTTGACCTCGTTGAGGTGGACGCGACCTACTACACCTTGCTCGACCCGCAGACGGTCGCCCGCTGGGTGGAGTGGACACCGGAGCACTTCCGCTTCGACGTCAAGAGCCACCCGGTGCTCACGGGTCACCCCGTAGACATCGCGCGTTCTC
>JBFXBK010000228.1:0-14229 GCA_050183255.1 Polyangiaceae bacterium
CGGCGATCCTCGGGATCTCCATGGAAGATCGCGAAGTTTCGCATTCCGAATAGGTGGGGTCGCTATACCGCGACCGCGTGGCGGGAGACAATCCGTGCGCTGGGTCTATTCCAGCCCGGACGGATGCTACGCTGAGCCGAGTCCGCTGGCGCTGGAGAGCCTATCGGGCGACGACGCGCCCGGCGGGGATCTTGACTGTCTGAGACACCTTGCTGGCGTCGAGGTGGCACTCGTCGTTTCGAGCGACGCAGCTGCCGCTGGTGGTGCTCAGTTTGATGGTGAAGGGTTGGCCGTCAGCCACTCGGAACCGTTCATGCTTTTTGCGGGCCGCCCAGTCGAGCTCCCAGACCCCGGCGGCGAGCGTGATGGCCTGGCGCGCTTCTGCGCCATCGGGCGTGAGGCTGATCGTCACTCCGCGGCGCTGGTCCTCCCCGGTGATGTCGGGCGTGCGCACTGGGGTCAGGCGCACGGAGGTCGCGGGGTCGGACTGATCTTTTTTGGCTTTGCAGACCAACTTCGGGCTGCGCTTCGCTTCGCAGGAGAGCACGCGACGCGCCTTGTGCGTGAACGTGATCTCCGAGCGCGGGCCGTTCGGATCCAGGGAATCGGGTGGGTTGGGTCCGGCGCTTGGCGCGAGTGCGAGCAGCGGGCCGCCCATCAAAAAGCTGGCTACGAGTACGCGGATCATGGTGTCTCCGGTGAAACGGTGTCCCTTCGTGTCACACACGAAGAGTCTTCGATCGGGTTCTAGTCAGGCCCCGACGAGTGCGCTGCAGCGCCTCGAGTCGGGAGGTCAATGGCGGGGAACCGCCACTACCCGAGCGCCGTAGGCGCTCCGTCGCTTGGACGAGACATCTATCCGATCCCTTCAATCCCCGCGTAACAAAATCCCGAAGCGCGCCGGAAAGCCGAAAAACGTGCGTCTACGCCGCACTTTGCCGCAGCCACCCAGCGATGCCGCCGGCGCGCGAAAGTGCGCTCGCCATACCAAGCAGTGAGCGCAACTCTTGCCCTAGCTCCTTCAGCCCCGGCATTTCCGCGTTGGTATGTGCGAAGAGCCCAGTCAGAAAGAGCTTCGTTGGGACGTGCGCGCCGAGGCCGCGTTGAAGCTTGATGGCTTCTCCCCAGGGAATCACGTCGTCCTCGCGGCCGTGGAGCACGACGCAGGGGCGGGACGCACGGCTGATCGCCCGCTCCGTGCGGGCGAAGTCGAGCTCCGCCTGCCCGCGAAGCAACCCACGATCGAGCCACTGTCGAGCGCTCTGTCCGTCCAGCTCCTCACGCAGGCCGACAGCCAGGCGAAACAAGCCTCGGTGAGGCTCTGGCACGCGCTGCTCCAGGTCGTAGAGCAGCTGTGCGCGAGCGCTGAGCGGCTTCAGCTCTGGGCGCCCCCAAGTTCGATACACCGCCTCCCGTAGGGCGCGCTCGAGCGCCCAGGTGTCTGTGTCGAGGTCGAGGAACGGCAACAGGTTCAAGAACAATGCCGGCGCGTTCAGTGGGTCACGGCTCAAGCTGAGCGACTGACCTTGGTACTCCATCACGCCGTCGAGGCAGAAGCGCAGCGCGGCGTCCAGGTCTGCGTAACCGCCGAACGTCACCACCGCGTCGATCGCCTCGGGCATGCGGGCGGCGACCTCCAGCGCGGGCGCGGAGCCAAACGAGATGCTGAATAGGCTCGGTTTGGTACCGTGCGGCAAGGATGCGCACACGTGCTTCGTGACCAGCTCGAGGTCGTCGGAGACGGTTGGGCTCAACAGCAAGTCCAGGTAGCTCGGAAGCATCGGCGCGTGCACCATCAGCCCGGCGCCGGCCAGCACGCGACAGAAGCGGTCGAGCCGCGGATCGTCCGGCCCCTGATAGTGCAGGCCCTGTACGACGATGAAGTGCCCGACGGGTGATTCCCTGGGGTAATAACGAACGATCTCGAGCTGAGTTGTCGGAGCTTCGCCTCGCCAGGCTGCTGGGCGCGCCAGCTCTCCAGCGTGAAAGCCACGCACGCCTGGCAAGCGTCCGGCGCGGATCACTTCCCGCGTCGTGCGCAGGCCTGCCGGGGAGCGGTGGTCAGGCGTCCACGGGCCCAGCCAACGCAAGAGTCGCAAGAGCGCCTGATCCGAACCCGCCATCAGCGCCGCAGCATAGACGTTGAGCGTTCGCGCTAGCTAGCGAGCATTCACAGCGCGAAGCCACCGGAGAATCCAAGATACAGCAACCCATGGCCGTCGTTCGCGTGATCTTCGGCGCAGTGATCGGCCGAGGTATTGCCCGCGCCCCAGTCGACGCAGCTCAGATCGCTCGGGTTGAGCATGAAGCCGTAGCCCATGAAGAAGCGCCCGGTCCAACCCGCTTCGCTGCGACCCTCGACGAACAGCTCGAGGTTCGCCCAGTAAGCGCGGTCCGTGCTCTTGTAGGCGGGGCCATCGAACTGCAGCGGCTCGACCCAGGTGTAGCCGCCCATGGATGGCCCAGCGCCGAAGCCCGTCGCCAGCGGACCCTCGATCGGGAAGCGCACACGACCAAGCAGCGCGTACTGAAGATCGCGATGCCAGCGCTTGCAGATCTCGTCGTACGCCCGCGGTTGATCTTCAGGACTCAAGCAATAAGGGCCGCTGCCCAGCCCGACACCAGCTGCGAGGGTGAACTCCTCCACGGGCGCGTACTCCAAGCTGATCCCCAGCGCCCCGAGCGGCGTTGCCAGCCCAACCTGACCTTGGATCGCTAGCTTCTTCTGCCAGCGAGTACCCGGATCCGGGTCCCACGGATTCGCGTTCGGGGCGCCTTCTGCCTGCTCCACGTTTGGGGGGGAGGAGCTTCGCGGCTCGCCGGCAAGCGCCCCATGGCTCCAGGTCAGCGCGAGCACCAAGGGGAGCGCCGCGAGTCGCCTCGGATACCTGCCCATGCTCCGCAGCCTCGTCACGCGCTGGCGCATTGCACACGCTGTACCACGTCGGAGTCGCCCCGAAGGAGGCGGATCTGCGTGCATCGCACGTTTTCCGTACAGCAATGCCATGGGAGTCGCCTGGCACAGCGTGCGTAGAAATCACGCTTCGCGCCCGTGCTGCGTCAGCCTTTATGCACTGGACCCCGCGCGCCGTTCCAGGCGCTCGAGGAGCCGCGACTCCAGCCTGACGCCCGCGCTGTTCAGGAAGCCCGCGAGCATTTGATAGTGCCCTACCAACAGCAAGAGCTCGATCAGCTCGGCGTCGCTGTGGTGCTCACGCAGTGTCTGCCAGGTGCCATCGCTGACGCACCCCTCCCGATGCAGCTCATCCGCTGCGCTGAGCTGGGCGCGCTCCAAGGCTGACCAATCTGCAAGCGGCCCCTGGGCGATCTTCTCGAGCTCTGCCTGGTCGATCCCCCAGCGCCGACTCAAGTCTGCGTGCTGCCCCCACTCGTACTCGCAGCGGCAGTTCCAGGCCGTGCGCAGAATGAGCCGCTCCCGCGTGCGATGGGGTAGCTGACCAAAGGGCATGAAACGCGAGGCGAACCAGAGCCAAGGCCAAAAGAGGCGCTGGTTGCCGCTCAAAGCGAGCATGATGTTCGGCGTCTCGCTGCGTCCGAACAGCCGGTTCCCAAGCCGCGAGGTGAGCGCGAATAACCCACGCTCTGCCCCGGAGAGCCGCGTTGCGCTCGCGGCTCTCCAGCCGCCCTCGGGTGCCAGGCGTTTCATGCGTGCACCGGGCGCGGCGTGGATGCCATCGCTGCGCGGCTCAGCGCCTCAAATTCCCTGGGGCAATGCGCGGAGTGTACCGTGACCTCGCTCCCGTGATCGCGCACCAGGTGCCGCAGTCGCTCCTGGTTCGCAAGCCGCAGCCGATTGTCGATCGCGGCGATGCGCTGAAACAGCCTGAGCCCAGGAGTCACTCGAGGTGGTGTCTGCATCTCCGCTTGGTGGAAATACGCATCGCCAGCGTGGAGCAGCCAGCCGTCCTCGCTGCGCACGGCGACACCGCAGTGCCCCCGGGTGTGACCTTGGAGTGGGATCAAGAGCACGTCTGCCTCGGAGTCGACTGCCCTCACCCCCTTAAAACCGAACCAGTCATCCCCTTCGACGTCCCGCACGTCCCACTTGGGGTGGTGCGCCCAATGCGGGGGCCGGTAACGCATGCTCTCGCGATGGGTTGGGGGATGCAGCGCCGCTTCGTGCTCAGGACGGAAGATGTGCACCTCGGCCCACGGAAAATCCGGTAGGCCGCCTGCGTGATCGAGATCCAGGTGAGTCGGGATGATGTGGCGTACGTCCTTGGGATCGAAGCCGAGCTCTTGCACCGCGGAGATCGCCGTGTTGTTCGGGTCCGTATCTACACCAACTACCGTGCGGAACCAGACTCCGAGGCGTCGGTTGACGTCCTTGAGGTCGTCGCGACCGACCCCGGTATCCACCAGGATGAGCCCGCTCTTCGACTCGACGACCCAGCAATGACACACCATCGTGCCGCGTCGAAGCGCGGAGCCTGTGCCGTTGACGAGCCGCTGGCTGAGTGGACACAGCGTGGTGGCGCAGATGTGGTGCACCTTCATGGCATTCCCTCCCTTGGCTCGACAGATGGCACCGCCGATGACTATTGTCAAGTTTGACAATAGCTGAGAACATCACGATTTCGGAGAGTGCGTAGTGGCAGAGCGAGCAACCAAGCCTGAGAGGAAGCGCGTGCGCCGCACGCCAGAGGAGGCGAAGGCGCTGATCCTGAGCGCGGCGCTCGAGCTATTCGCGCAGCACGGACCCGATGCGGTCGGCTTGAAAGAGGTCGCCGGTCAGGCGGGGGTGAGTCACGGCCTGGTCACTCACTATTTCGGCACCTACGAGGCGCTGGTCGAGGCGGCGTTTCAGGAACACGTGGATCGCGCCCAGGCGGCTACTCTGGGGCGCATCGACGAGCTGATCGAGGGCGGACCCAAGGCCTGGGTGGCGCTGGCCGCGGCCCACTTGAGTGACCCGACGTACGGGCGCCTGGTGGTCTGGGCGCTGATGAGCGGTCGTCTCGGCGCCGACGACTTCATCACCCACCGCGCCCAGGGGCTGCGGCGCTTGCTAGACGCGATCGAGGGGCGTTTCCGTGGGGTCGATCGCAGCAAGCTGGAGTTTGCGGTGATCTTGGTGATGAGCGCGAGCCTCGGCTACTCGCTGGCACGCAAGGCTCTGTGGGGATCCCTGGGTGCTGAAGCGGACTGCGATGCGGGCACGAACGCGCGAAGCACGGACTCCGAGCGCGATGCCTGGTTCCAGGAGCAGCTCTCGGAGGTGGTTGTGCGACTCCTGAAGAGGCGCTGAGCAACCCAAGGCTCAGGCTTCGCTGCCGCGCGGTTCGGCGTCACAGCAGCGAGATGCACAACTCGCACCAGCAGGGGCCGATAGGCGCTGGCTTGCCCCCGGGTTGGGGCGACGGATGCGCAATCATGAAGAGTAGGTACGCAGGCGTGAGCCACGAACCGCACAGCGGGCTCTGGTTCGCCTCGATTCGATATCACGGTCGGCTCTGGGAACTCGGCGCCTTCGTGCAGGCGGCCGACGCTGCGAGGCGCTATGACCGCGTGGCGCGTTTCCTCGGCTACCCAGAGCACGAGCTGAACTTCCCCGCCGAGCAGCACGCGCCGCTGGACCCTCGGCGCGTGCGCGAGGAGCTGCGGCTTCAGCTGCCCGGACAGGCGACAAGCCCGTTCGATGGGGTGTACCGTGCGGTAATGACTCCCGGCTGGCACGCCGAGCTCTTCTTGAGCCGCAGTGTCCGCTGGCTCGGCCTGTGGCCCAGCGAAGAGCTCGCGGCGCGTGCCGTCGACCGCGCGCGCCTGCACTATGAAGGGGAAGGCGCCCCGCGCAACCTGCACTATCCAGACGGGGCGCTGTCCCCGGCCAGCGCGGAAGTCTTGCAGGCAGAGGCGCGCAAAGTTCGCGGGTAGCGGCCCTATGAGTGGGGCCATGCATGCCTTCTGGGCTATGCGAATCGCGCGAACACTCGAGAAATCGAAGTGACGCTGGAGCGGTCGCCGTCGCCGGAGCTGACAGGGAAGGTGCCGCTGTCGTGCGCGGTCTCGCGCCCCAGTAGCTGCGCTGCGCACGCCTCGACTGCGGAACGGATCGCCCCGCGCGGGGCGCCGTGGCGCGCCAGCTCATCCAGCTCGAGGTTGCGCCCCCGTACGGCTTGGAGTGCAGCGTCCAGGTCGCCAGCATCCAGCTGCTCCCAGACCCTGAGCAGGGCCAGCAGCTGTTCGCCATCGTGCTCGATCAGCTCGGGTCGCTTGTTCACTTCGCGAGTCATCTCCACGAAGTTGAAGTAGTCGCTGAGCAGGCGCTTGCCCGCGAGCAAGTGACTGTCTGCAGTTCGGTTGCCGCTACGCGCCGATCTGTGACAGCGGTCCCGTGCTCTGAGCCAGTCAGCGATGCGCACCCGCAGCTCGGAGACCAGTCGCTGATCAGACACACGCAGCCAGCGGCTCCGGCAGGTGAGCTTCGCGAGCGACATCCCTGCCGCGCGCAGGGCTGACGCGGTGTTGCGGCCACGCACCAGCCTTGAATCCTCGCGGAGATGGTTGAACGCTCGCCGCACCTCGAGCGCCTCGCGCACTTGTGCGTCGTAGTAGCTTGAACGTACCTTCACCCCCAACGCTTCGCAGGCCAGCTTGTCCAGATTGTGCAGTGCCCGGACCAAGCCGCGCCGCACCTTGCTCGCGGCCCGCATCACCTGCCAGTGCTCTTGGGAGTTGCGGGCTCGCTCGAGCTCCGCCAACAGCTGACTCGTGGACAAGCGCGCGACGAACGTGGCGTCAGCGAGCTCCCGCAGAGCAGCCGGTAGGTCGGTGCGTCCGTCCAGCTCACCGATCACCGCGCCGAGGGTGCGCCGAGTCGTGGAAATGGCCGCGTCCGAGCTGACTAGGAGCGCCTGAGTGTCGCCTTCCGCCCCGTCGTGCGCAGGGTGTATGGCGAGGGTGCTCGCAAGCGCGTCGTCGATGTTGGCCTTCGCGCGGACGGCAAGGCTTTGGAATGTTTGGGATTCAGGACTCACGTTGGACAACCTCACGGCCAGACCCGTTTCAAGTCTCATGCCGAACCTTCTGCCCATCCCGCCTTTCCGTCGCTTGCCGGTTCGACGCGGGTGTCGGCGAGCGGTCCTCTGCAAGGCGCGCGCTACGCTTGGCGCCGTCGCTCGCCGCTCCCCTGTAGCTACTTGATATTTCCATGAGGAAATGTGGCTTGGAGAAGAGTGCCGGGGAGCGTGCGCCGCGCGGATGCCCGCAGCTGGATGCGCGCGAGCGGTGCGTCCGGCCGCGGGCGCAGACGGCCGCCGGAGCGGTGGCCGCGCTCCGCCTCGGATCGCGCTGGACTCAGCAAAAGCTACCAAATGGAAACAATTCGGAACCGGGCGCGAAGTCGGTCGCCCAGCTTTTCCGCTGGAGCCGCGCGCTTCCCCGAGGCTGCACCGATTCTGGCGAGTCATGGGCGATCCATCCCGAACCCGTGATAGGGTTGGCGGCATTATGGCGGGCAAGGTCATCGTCTTGGGGGGAGGCGTCGCGGGGCTCAGCGCGGCGCACGAGCTGGTCGAACGGGGCTTCACAGTCGAGGTCTTCGACCGCGGGACAATTCCTGGAGGAAAAGCCCGCAGCGTGTCGGTTCCCGGTACCGGAACAGGGGGCCGTCCCGACTTGCCAGGGGAGCACGGCTTCCGGTTCTTTCCCGGCTTCTATCGTCACCTGCCAGACACCATGAAGCGCATCCCCTATGGCGGGAACGACGACGGCGTGTACGGCAACCTACGGCAGGCGACGCAGTTCATGCTCGCGCGCCAGGGCCAGAGCGATCCCATCTTCGTCGCGCGCTTTCCCACGAGCCTGGGTGAGTGGTACCGCGCGCTGAAGGCGATCATCACTTCCAACCTCGGGATCCCAGCGCCCGAGGCAGTGTTCTTCCTGGATCGCTTGATGGCTCTCCTCACGTCGTGCCACGCGCGGCGCTTCGGTCAATGGGAGCACATCAACTGGTGGGAGTTCATTCGCGCCTCCGAGATGTCGCCGGAGTATCGCGCCTATCTCGCCAAAGGCCTGACGCGGTCCCTGGTCGCGATGCGAGCCGAGGAAGGCAGCACCCGCACCGTCGGCTACATCTTGCTGCAGCTGTTGTTTGATTTGATCACTCCGGGCCAAACCCTGGATCGCTTGCTGGATGGGCCCACGAACGAGGTCTGGATCGACCCCTGGGTTGCGTACCTGCAGGGGCGCGGCGCGACCTATCACCTCGAGCACGAGGTCAAGGCACTGCATGTCGGGCCAGGCGCCGGACCAGGTAGTGCCGTGCGGATATTGGGCGTCGAGGTCCAGGGGCCTTCGGGGCCGGCGGTGACCCACACCGCGGACTGGTACGTGCTGGCCATGCCGGTGGAGCGGGTGATCCCGCTGCTCAGCCTCGAGCTGGTTACCGCTGCCCCAGAGCTTGCGGGGCTCACCCACCTGCGCACGTCGTGGATGAACGGCATGCAGTTCTACCTAAAGCAGGACGTGAAGCTGGTGAAGGGCCACGCGATCTTCACGGATTCGCCTTGGGCGCTCACGAGCATCTCGCAGCAGCAGTTCTGGGCCGAGCGCATCCCGAACTACGGCGATGGGCAGGTCCACGGCATCCTGAGTATCGACATCAGCGACTGGGACACCCCAGGCATCCTCTACAATAAGGCGGCTCGGGATCTCACGACTCGAGCGGAGATCAAGGACGAGGTCTGGGCCCAGCTGAAAGCTGAACTCAACGACGACTCCCACCCGGATCTGCAGGACTCCAACTTGGCGCACTGGTTCCTCGACCCCAGCATCGACATGACGCCCTCGGGCGCGACCAACGACGAACCTCTGTTGGTCAACATAGCTAGCAGTTGGCAGTACCGCCCGGAAGCGGTCACCTCGATCCCGAACCTGTTCTTGGCTAGTGACTACGTGCGCACCTACACCGATCTCGCGACGATGGAGGGCGCGAGTGAAGCGGCCCGCCGCGCCGTCAATGGGGTGCTGCGGGTGTCGGGGTCGAGCGCGCCGAAGTGCGGCGTGTGGCCGCTCTGGGAACCTTGGTTCTTCGCTCCGGCGCGCGGCTACGACGCGCGCCGCTGGGAGGCAGGGAAGGCGAACTTGTTCGCCCTCGACTTCAAGCCGTAGGGATTCGCGCTTGTCGAAGTGCGCCTAGCTCCAGTGAATCGCAAACACGTAGCGAATCGCGTCGTCTTGCCGCGTGGAATCGAGTAGCTCCACGTCCGGCTCGCTCACACCGTGGCTCTGCATGGTGCCGCGGATGATCCCGCGGAAGGTCGCCGGATACAGATCGCTCGGCTCGACCTTGCAACGCCAGCGGGCGCCCCGCGGCCCTTCGGCTTCGACCTCATGCTCGTTCCACGGGATGGATACACGGTAGGCTTGAGCGAGTCGTTCGAGCACCGTGATCGGTTCGCTGCCGATGAACGCGCTGATCGTGCGTCCCACCATGCTGGAGCGAAAGACCGGGTAGAAGTCCTCTGCGATGCGCTCGAATCCGGTAGCCAGCGGAGCGCCTGGATACAGCAGCGCAGACGCGAGAAAATACAGCTTGTAGAAGTCGCGATGCGGCATCAGCGAAAAGGGCACGAAGCGTGTGCGCACGCCTCCAAGCTTGACCAGCTCCTTCGCGGCTTCGTAGGTGCGTGAGCGGGCGATGGTGTCGACCAAGCCCTGGAAGAACATCCCGCGCACTTGGCAAGCGACCGGGAACTCGCTCAATACGCGCCGAATGCGCTCGCGGTCCCGGGTTGTCACATCGACCTGCGCCGCGAAGGCTTCAGCCTCTGCGGCGTCAATGACGCGCACACCCCAATCGAACTCGCTCAGTTGGACCACCCCGCGCGGATCCTACGCGCCCGGCTGCGGGAAAGGAAGCCCGTGGAAACACTTGCCGTGGCAGCGATGCGGGGTGGGCGCCCCGGATTGACCCATCTTGGGGGAGGGATGCCCTGAAGCCTACAAAGACTGTTGAGTGCACCCAAGTGCCCCTGAACCCAGCGCGCGGGCGCTGGAGTCAATAGTAACCGCGTGGAAAAGTTGTCCTGCACCCGCTCACGGGTGCCAGGTGCTTCACGCGGGCCAGCTGCTCACGATCCAACCCACGCCGACGACGCAGGCCACCGCGGCGGCGGCAAACATCAAGAGCGGACGCAGTTTCCAGCCGCCGCGCTGCGCCAGCTCCCCGGCGACGCTGCCGATGAGCATCATCGCTAGCGTTGCCCCGAGGAAGTAAGCCAGGAGGTAGCTTGCAGCTCCCACCGTGGAGAGCCCCGTTGCTGGGAGAATACCGATCAGGTGACTCGCGCCTGCAGAGCCGTGCAGCGCACCGACGCCGAACGTGGCCCCGCGCTTGCGATGCTGGTGGCTGTGGAGCTCCGCGCCCCGGCTGCGCCAGGCTTGGTAGCCCTTCCAGCCCGCCCAGGCGCCGAGCGCGAGCAGCAGGAAACCCACTCCGAACTCCGACCAGCCGCTCACCAGGTGAATCGAGAGCGTGTCCCGGGCGAGCAGCGCCAGACCGCCGATCAGGATCACGCCCGCGCCGTGCCCCATGCCCCAGTCGAGCCCGGCAAGCAGCCCAGAGCGCCGATTGCCGAGGGACAGTGGCGCCACCGCAGCCAGGTGATCGGGGCCAGACAGCGCGTGAATCGCGCCCCCGGCGAGTCCAGCAACGAGGCTCAACATGCAGTCCCGTCGTAGCACGATACGCCCACGCCGTGCCACTGGAAGTTTGGCAGCACAGACTGTTCCGTGGCTGCGCCATTGTCAGCGTCAGCGGTCAACCCAACACTCAACTGCCATGTCCAAGTCCAAGAGCCCAATCCTCGACAGCGCGCCCCTCGGCTTTCAGTGGCCGACGGTTGATCCGTTTCTATTCTGTGTCCACCACGATGATGCGTACCCGAAGGGCAACGCGCAGCTCGGCCCAGACGCGAGCCTCGAGGGGCGCAACATCGGCATGGACTTCGAGCCGAAGGATGGTTGGCGCATGTACCACGGTGACGTGGTGCCTGGCTTCCCGCAGCACCCTCATCGCGGCTTCGAGACCGTCACCTTGATGCGCCAAGGCTACATCGATCACTCGGACTCGCTTGGGGCCACGGCGCGCTTTGGTCACGGCGACGTGCAGTGGATGACCGCCGGCAAGGGTATCCAGCACTGCGAGATGTTTCCGTTGCTCAATCGCGAGCAGGAGAACCCCGCGGAGCTGTTCCAGATCTGGCTGAACCTGCCCGCGGCGGACAAGATGGTGGACCCTTACTTCACCATGCTGTGGGCGGAGAAGATCCCCACGGTAACGTTCAAGGACGAAGCCGGCCTGGAGGCTCGCGTCACCGTCATCGCTGGTAGGCTGGGGGACGCAGCGCCGCCGGCCCCACCCCCGAACAGCTGGGCGAGCCGTGCTGACAGCGACCTCAACATCTGGACCATCACCCTCGCGCCTGGCGCCCGCTGGACGCTCCCGGCGGCGCTCGAGACGAGCCATCGTTTGCTCTACCTGTTCCGTGGGGAGTCGATCGCGATCTCCGGTCACGAGGTCAAGCCCAGGCGCGTGCTGGCAGTCGAGCCTGACGTCGCTCTCGAGCTGGTCAACGGCAGCGAGGAGACTGAGATCCTGATGCTGCAAGGACGCCCAATTGGTGAGCCGGTGGCCAATCAGGGCCCCTTCGTGATGAACACTCAGGCGGAGCTGCGCCAGGCGTTCGCAGACTATCGTCGTACGGGGTTTGGCGGCTGGCCGTGGAAGTCTTCAGGGCCCGTGCATCCTCGCGAGCAGGGCCGGTTCGCGAAGCACCCCGACGGGCGCCACGAGGAGCCTGGCAAGGCCTCCGCCGCCGAGTAACCGCCCAGGCAGGGTGTTGAACCACACCCCTGCCAATCAACATCCTGGTGGTGGCCGCGGCCAGCGGAGACCTGCGCGCGTTGGTCACTCGGAGTGGGAGACGCAGTGCCCTTCCCCGCGGAAGTGACCCAATGTCGTGGTGAGCGCCTCGACGAAGTCGTCCAGCGTGTTGACACCGCTCGCGCTGCCCGTGCCATAGCTGCCTTCGGTGAGGTCGAACAGCTGGACTGCCGCCAGCTCTTCGCGGGTGACTTCGCCATCCGAGTTGGTATCTGCCGCGGCCATGCCGTTGAAGCGCAAGACCGCGTTCTCAGCGGTGAGATCGTCGTAGAACAAATGGTCGCCGTGGATTGTCAGCTGCACCTGCTCGACGCCGCCGTTGGCAACGAGGATCCCTTCACGCACCTCGTTGCCCGCGTCGTCGACCTGAACGCAGCTCTTGTAGTGAGTCGTGTTCTTGAAGCCCCACTTGAAGGTCTTGGTGTCCGCGCCGTTGGTCGCGCTGCCTTCGACGTAGACGCTATAACCGTTGCTCGTCACGAACGTCACGTCCGCGTCGGTCACGCTGTTGCTCTTGATGGGCGCGCTCACGGGGCCAACCATGTAGCTCACGCTGTCGTAGCCTCCCGAGCGGATCTTGTCGGTCTGCCAGAACTCTTGAGGGCCGGGCTGCTTCAGATCGAAGAGCGTGACCTGACCTTCTTCAGCGCCGCCGGACTTGTTCGAGTCTGCAATGGTGACGTTGCCGACCTGGATGAGGAACTTGGAGTAGGTGATGGTCCAGCCGTCTTCGAACTCCGAGCCAGGGATCTCTTGCTCGATGTAGTCCTCGCCATAGACGTTGAAGCTCGCCTGACCCTCACCCCCGCTGTCCTCGTCGTCCGAGGAGCCGCAGCCGGGTGCTGCCAGGAGCGTCAGGGCACAGGCCAAACCAAGAGCCATGGGGGCGCGACGTAGAGTGTGCAGTGACATATGATCTCCTTAATTCCCGTATGAAAAAAAACGAGCGAGAGCAAAGCATCGCCCGTGCGCCACTGAGCAGCGCAAGCCAACGAACCTGTGATGAACCCTCCGACTAGTCGGGGATGAAGCTGAAGTTGTAGGCCACGGCCTGACGCAGACCGCGGGCGAACGCGTTGTGGAGCGGGGCGAGCGTCTGGTCACTCGCGGTGATCTCCACCGCACTGTCGTCGGTGGGCGGAGTGACCCGGGAGAGGTCGAGTTGGTCGACCCAGTGGCTTGGATCCACCGTGAGTACGATGGTGCCATCGCCTGAGATCAGCGCCTCCCCAGAGCCGCCGCCGTCGTCGAATGGACAACCTTCGACCGTCGGCGCGCCGTTGGTGTCGAGCACGTCGTCCTTGCTGGCGAAGAGCTCGACGTCGAAGCTCACGTCGTTCTGACTCACCGTCGCGATGACATGGGCCACGGAGCCATTCAGGGCGCTGGCGGCGGGTCCTGTGGGCGGTGCGCCAAAGCTGAACCAGCCCGAGCGATAGTGCCCCGTCACGCCTTGGGCGTCTGCCAGGGTCACTGGCGTCGCCAGCAAGTCCGCGCTGCTAGGGGTGAGCATCTCCCCGAGCTCGTCTCCGGCCACGTAGTGCCCCGGGTGCGCCTGTGCCGTGGGGATCTGAAGCCAGCGCTGCAGCAGGTTCGCCTGGGTTGGGGGGGGAGCCGGCACCGCGCTCGCGTAGCGCTCGGAGCCAGCCCCTGGCAGGACCCCTATGGCGGCCCCCTCGTAGTACCGCAACTCCCCGACACTGAGCTCCACTTCCTTGAGCTGGATCTGCCAGTCGAAGCCGTTGGTGAATGGCGCCTGAGCGATCTCAGCCAACTCCAGGCGAGTGTGCAGCGTCACGCGCTTGCCGGTGGTCGACTCTGCGGTATCGTCACCACAGCCGCTCTGCAGCGCAGCGGCTCCAAGCCACACCCCATACAGGGCCACTCCCAGCGAGAGTCGCCCGGAGAGTCTTCTTAAGTTGCCGTGTGGAATTTGCATTGCTAGCTCCAGGCGTTGGGTGAGGGACTAGATGAACAGGCTCAGCGTGGCCATGATGGTGCGCGGCGCTCCGGCCGAGATGTGGCGCACGGGCAAGAGCGAAGGCGACGCGCCCTGGTTGAAGTTCGAGGCGTACACGAACTCGCCGTCGTTCCAGTCGGTGTCGAGCAGGTTGAAGCTCTCGATGCTCAGCTCCACCTCCTTGAGTCGCGCGGCGACTCGGGCGTCCATCAAGAACACGTTGGTCCCCAGTTCACCGTAGGGGATCGGACGCCGATAGAGGTACGTCAAGCCAAGCCCGAAGGTCCCCACGAGGCTGCGTCCCCACAGCTTGCCGAGGGTCGGCTTGAGCGCCAGGTCGTCGCGAACCACGACCTGCGGC
>JBFXBK010000229.1:0-14148 GCA_050183255.1 Polyangiaceae bacterium
AGCTACCGGCGGAGGCTCGGCATTCGGTGCTGCTGCCAAGCTTGGCGTCGCTGGGGCAACTGGTCGCAGTGCCGTTGCAGGTCTCCACGGCATCGCAGACCCCGGCGGCGGAGCGGCACACGGTTCCGCTCGGAATCGGAGAGCAGGTACCTTCCTGGCCGCTCACCGCGCACGACTGGCAGTCCGCGGTGCCGCCAGAGCAGGCGCTGTTGCAGCACTTTCCGTCGACGCAGAAGCCGCTGGTGCACGCGTTGCCCGCACCGCAATCGGATCCATTGGCTTGCTTGTTGGCGCAGGCACCGCTGTTGCAATACTGGCCCGACGCGCACTGCGAGTCTTGCGTACAGTCGCCGCAGACCGTACCAGCGCAAGTGCCTGAGCATTGCTGAGTCTGCACGCTGGGGCAGTTGACGCCGGAGCCCGTGCAGTTCGCGGCGAGGGTGGCCGTAGCGGGCGGAGTCGCGTCGCAGCTGGCGCTGCGACAAGACGTGGCGGACGACAGGTAGCCATCACTTGGACACGTGTTGTTCGTTCCGTCGCACGTCTCGACCGCGTCACAGACGCCCGCGGCGGTGCGGCAAGTCGTGCCCGCGGTCACCTTCGCGTCCGAAGGACAACCGTTGCTGACCCCATCGCACGACTCCACGACGTCACAGATCCCCGCCGCGGCGCGACACACCGTTCCGTTCCCGAGCTTGCTGTCGCTCGGACAGCTCGCGCCGCTGCCCGTGCAGGTCTCTTCCACGTCGCAAGCACCCGCCTGGGCGCGGCACACCGTGGAGCTACTCAGGAACGAATCGCCGGGGCAGTTGGCGCTCGAACCAGTGCAGTTTTCTGCGCTGTCGCAGATACCGGCTGCGGACCGGCAAACCGTCGAGCTGCTCTTGAAGCTGTCAGCTGGGCAGCTCGCGCTGGAACCACTGCAGGTCTCTGCGTTGTCGCACCCACCGGCGGCGGCGCGGCAGGTCGTGCCTGCGGTCTTGAAGGCATCGCCCGGGCAACTGGCGCTCGAGCCAGTACAGGTTTCGGCCACGTCACAGCCCGCACCTGAATCCGCACGGCAAACGGTGCCTGAGGTCTTGAAGCCATCGCTTGGACAAGCCGGGCTCGAGCCGGTGCAAGTCTCCGCCACGTCACAGCCGGCGCCAGAGTCTGCGCGACACACGGTGCCCGACGTCTTGTAGCTATCGGCCGGGCAGTTGGCACTCGAGCCCGTACAGGTCTCCGCGTTGTCGCACGCTCCGTTGGCCGCACGACAAGCGATGCCGGATGTCTTGAAGCCATCGCTGGGACAGTTCTTGGTCGAACCGTCACACGTCTCAGCGACGTCACAACCGCCACCCGAATCCGCACGGCAAACGGTACTGCTGGAGGCGACGGCATCCGAGGGGCAGTTATTGCCTACGCCGTCACACACCTCAGCGACGTCACACGCACCGGACGCGGCGCGGCAGGTGGTGCTCGAAGTGTACTTGGTGTCGGCCGGACAGGAGTTGGAAGAACCGTTGCACACCTCGGGGGAGTCACACGCGCCAGCGCTGGCGCGGCAGGTCGTCCCGTTCGCCTTCTTGCTGTCACCGGGACAGGTCGACGATGAACCGGTGCAGGTCTCCGCTTGGTCACACGTGTCCACCGCCGCACGGCAGACGGTGCTCGAAGGCTTGTTGCTGCAGGTGCCGACGCTGCCGGAGACCTGACAGCTCTGGCAAACGCCGCTACAGGTGGCTGCGTTGCAGCAAACGCAGCTGCCGCCACCGCCCGTAGCGCAGTCCAGTCCATTGATGTCGACGCAGGCGTTGCTAGAGCACTGGTTGTCCTGAGTGCAGCTCGTGCCGTTCGACTTCAGCGTGTAGACGATGGCGAGCGAAGGCTTGTTGGACGCGGAGGCGCTGCCTTCGAAGACGCGCAGATTGCAGGTCGCGCCCTCGCTGGAGGACCGCAGCAAGATACCGTTGTCCGTGCTGCCGTTGACCACGTTCTGCACGTACGTCGCGACGTTCCAGGTGAAGTTCGCCGTCGAAGTACTGACCGAGGTGGACGTGACGAGCGACCCGACGTCGCCGCCAGCCGTCGTCCAGTTGTACGTGCCTGAACAGCGCGCGCTGGTCCACGTGGCGCCGTTGGAGCCGGTACACGCCTCCCCCCGCGCGTTTCCGGAGCTAGTGACCGGCGCGAGGCCTTTCCCGGTGTCCTCGGTCCAGTCGCGGGTGAGCGGATAGACTCGCACCGAGTTCGAAGTGGGGCAGCTGCTGGCCATGTTCGATGGCGTGACGGCGCGCAACGTGAGCGTGGCTGAGTTGATCGTGACACCCGTAGGAATGCCGCCCAGGTTGAACTGCAACAGGCTGCGAAAGTAGTCGTCCGTACCGCGGGCACCCACGAAGAGGTAGGGGCTGGCGCCCGTGGTGTTGCTGGTGTTGTTGCTGAGAATATACGTGTCGTCGAAGGGGTTGAGCGTCGTACTCACCGCCTGGCTCTGACTCGCCACCGGCTCCGGATCGTTCGGCGCGAGCTCCTCAGGTGCAGAAGAACAGCCCGCCAAGGCCCACAGCGTGAGCACGCAACACAACAGACTTTGCACACGCGCGGAGCCCGCCGCGGCGCGAACGCCAGGAAGAAGTTTAGCCATAGTCCAACCCGTCACGAGCGAGCTCGTGCCCCAAACCCAGATCCTCTGAGGATCGCAGAGTGCGCCGCCACGTCAACGGGGATGCGTGGCCCGCCTAACGATCAGAGTCCGCACTTAGTTTCCGCACGAATATCCGCAGACGATGCGGGGCCTGAGCAAGCCGTGTGCCGCTTCCTGCGAGCGCTGGATCCGGCGGTGTCGGCGTAGACCAATGCGCCTCCCCCCCAAAAAAAGCAGCCGCAGCGAATCGTCGTGGCTCCGTCAACCGACGGAGCTAGCTGAAACGTTGAACTGCGCTTTCCGCATCAAGCATGCAGATCTCGCTTGGCCTCGCGTCGGCCGGACATGTGATGTACCGAACCAAAGTCGTGTCCGAAGCGAAGCCACCCGCGGAGCTCCTCTCCGAACGCTTGTATGGTTCCCAGGCGTCCGCCTTTGACGCGCGTCGTGGTCTCGCCGACGCAGCACCGCGATGGATCGCCGAGTCGCTGTCACAACTCCTGGGTCGGACGCCAGAGTGCGTGCTCGAGCTCGGCGCTGGCACTGGCGAAATTGGCGTTGGGCTGGCAGCCAACACCCGACGTTATGTTGGCATCGAGTCGAGCGAAGGCATGGCCGAGCAATGGCGCAATCGCTTTGCTGCTCACTCGGAGCTGAACCGACGCAGTGAGTTGCTGGTACAAGACGCGGATCGCAACTGGCCACTCGACGCCGGGTCCGTCGACCTGGTCTTCGCCTCTCGCAGCGCCCATTGGTTCGAGCCCACCCATTTGTGCCAGGAGCTGGCGCGAGTCACTCGGCCCGGCGCCTGCTTCGTGCTGGGACGCGTCGTGCGCAGCCACGAGCATCCTCGCCGCTGGTTGCGGCGTGAAGTTCATCGCGCCCTGCAGGCACGCGGGCTTCAGCCCAAGGATGGCCCGCGTCGTGGGGAGGAGTTGCTCTACGAACTCGTGCGCTCTGACCCTGCCGCCCGCTGGATTTCGCGCCAAGCCATCCTGAAGTGGGAGTTCAGCGCCGCCCCAGCGGAGATTCTCCAAGGCTGGCGAGACAAGCCGAGCTTGGCCGGCCTCGAATTGCCTGCAGATCAACGACGCACGGTACTGGACGAAGTCACTGCCCTGGCCAATCAACGCTTCGGGGCGCTGGAGACGGAGCTAGCGTGCGGTGAAGAGTATGCGATAGAAGGCGTGCAGTTCGCGCCTTCGAGCGCACAGGGGGAGCCCGTCGTGGGTGCCCCATTTCCGATCCGTTTGGCCTCGCGCTTTGGCCCCATCTTGGACCCAAGTCAGAACTCAGGAACCCCGTGAACGACTCCAACGAACTCCTCAGCGAGCTGGGCAAGCGCCTGGTCAGTGGCTCTCTCACGGACGACGAGCTGCTGCGCGCGACCGGCCACAGCCCAAGCTTCGCGATCTTGCCTGAAGCAAACGTGATCAAGGTCGGGGGCCAGAGCATCATCGACCGCGGTCGTAGCGCCGTTTTTCCCGTGATCGACGAGATCGTGGAGGCGCTGCCGCACCACCAGATGATCATCGGCACCGGCGCGGGGACTCGCGCTCGTCACGCCTACAGCATGGGCATCGAGCTCGGCGTCCCCACTGGCGTGCTCAGTGTGCTCGGCACCTTCGTCAGCATGCAGAACGCGCGCATGCTGCACTACTTGCTGGCAAAGCACGGCATCCCGTTCATCGAACCGGTGCAGTTCCCTCAGCTCCCGCTTTACCTCGCGGAAAGGCGAGCGGCGATCTTCTTCGGTATGCCGCCCTATACCTTCTGGCACCGTAACCCCAGCGTGGGTCGCATCCCGCCGCACCGCACGGATACGGGCTCCTACCTGATCAGCGAGGTCTTCGGCACCCGTTCGATGATCTACGTGAAGGACGAGGACGGCCTTTACACGGCCGATCCCAAGAAGGACAAGGGCGCGAAATTCATCCCGAAGATCAGCGCTCAGGAGCTCCTGGCCCAGGACTTCAACGACGTCGTGGTGGAGCGCCCGGTGCTCGAGTTCATGCTGGACGCCCAGCATCGTCGCAGCATCCAGGTCGTCAACGGGCTCAAGCCTGGCAACCTCCGCCGCGCCCTCGATGGCGAGCACGTCGGCACCATCATTCACGCCGATTGAGGCGAGATCATCCCGATCAGTCCAACCGCGCAACTCCCTTATTTTTAGGGGTGAGGAGCTCCGGGCTTCTTCCCCACGGATTCACAAGACGATGACAAGCGACGACCGCCGCCACCACCTAAATTCACTGTTGATGCGTGAGAGCCTGCTCGACAAGCAGGTGATGCGCTCCACCGAGTCTCCCGTCGTGCGCATGCTGCCCGACGTTCAAGTCGTGAAGGTCGGCGCCGGCTCGATCCTCGAGGCGGGTCGAGATGCGGTGGTGCCGCTGGTGGAGGTGCTCGGCGCCGCCCTCAAGCAGCAACGCCTGGTCATCAGCACCGGCGGTGGCTCGCGCACACGGCACCTGTTCTCCATTGGCATCGATCTCGGGCTCCCCACGGGCGTACTGGCGCAGCTCGCCGCCGCAGACGGCCTCGGCAACGCGCATATCCTGGGCACGCTGCTGGCGCCCCACGGCGTGGTGGCGATTCCGCCGGAGATCCTTGGCCACTTGATGCCGCTGTTTTTGAACGCCGCCCCCGGCATCATCTTCCACGGTGTACCGCCCTATTCGCTGTGGGAGCATCCGCCGGGAGTCGGGCGCATCCCGCCCCACCGCAGCGACGCCGGCGCGTTTTTGCTCGCGGAAACGTTCGGCTGTGCGGGACTGGTACTCGTAAAGGACGTGGACGGGCTCTACGACCGCGATCCAAAGCAGCACGCTGATGCGAAGATGATCTTGGACATCGACTCGAAGGCCCTGCGCGATCTGAAGCTGGCAACGCTACCGTTCGATCGCGTGCTGCTCGACTTGCTGGAGAATGCGCGGCTCTTGACCAGCTTCCAAATCGTCAACGGCCTCAAGCCCGATTTGGTCCGCCGCGCCCTCTCGGGAGAGCACGTCGGCACCATTGTGCGCGCCCCGGCCACGTGACAGCGGTTGCCTTGCCGAGCCCCCAGATGTAACCCTCTCGCGTCGATGGGGATCCAACGTCGAGAGCTGCTGCGGTGGGCCGGCGCGAGCCTGCTCCTGGGAGCCTGCGATCGCGGGTCCCCCCGAGGTGCGGGCCACGAGGTGACCGTGTTCGCCGCAGCGAGCCTGCGCGATGCTCTGACGGACCTTCAGCAAGACTTTCAGCGGGCACACGCCGGGGTGAGCGTGGCGCTGAACTTCGCAGGCTCGAATGCCCTGGCTCGTCAGCTGATCGCCGCTCCCAAGGCCGATCTGTTCTTGTCCGCGAGCGAAGACTGGATGAACGCGGTCGAGAAAGCGGGGCGCGTCGCGCCCGACAGCCGGCAAGATCTGCTGAGCAATCAGTTGGTGTTGATCGGCAACGCGAGCGCGGCCCCGGAGCTAAGTCACCCCCGACAGCTGGCCGAGCCACGCTTCAAGCAACTGGTGCTCGGTGATCCTGCAGCCGTTCCCGCGGGGATCTACGCCAAGCGATACCTGGAGGGTTTGAAGCTCGAAAGCGGCAGCGTCTGGCAGGCCGTGCAGGGGCGGGTCGTGCCCATGCCCGACGTGCGCGCCGCGCTCGTGCAGGTCGAGCAGCGCTCCGATGCCGTTGGTTTTGTTTACAAGACGGACGCCGCACTCTCGAAGAAGGTGCGCGTGCTGTTCGAGGTGCCAGAGAACCAGAGCGCACCCATCCGCTACCCAATGGCGAAGATTGCGGGGAGTCCTGCGTTTGGCCAAGCGGTGGTCGATCAGCTCTACGCCTACTTGCGAGGCAACGAGGCGAAGGCCGTGTTCGAACGCTACGGGTTTCGTCTGGTAGAACAGAAGGGCAGCTAGCGGTTCAATCGACCGAAGAAACATGGAGTCGACTAGCAGCGCGCTCTGGTTAACTTTCAAGATCTCCGGCACGGCGACGCTGCTGGTCCTGCTCTTGGCGGTTCCGCTCGGATATCTTCTGAGCCGCAAGCAATTTCCCGGCAAGCTGTGGCTGAACGCTTGCCTGGTCCTGCCGATGGTGCTGCCTCCAACGGCGGTGGGCTACCTGTTGCTCTCGCTGCTCGCCGACCGAGGTCCGCTGGGGCGCCAAACACTGGGTTTTGACCTGGATCTGTTGCTGACCTGGAAGGCAGGGGTGCTCGCCGCGGCGACCATGTCGTTCCCGATCGTGATCCGCACGGTAAAGGTGACGTTCGACGCCATCGACCCAAGGCTCGAGGCGATGGCGCGCACGCTGGGGCACGGAAGGCTCGCTACCTTTCGCCTGGTCACGCTGCCCCTCGGCCTGCGCGGCTTGAGCGCGGCCGCGATCCTGGGCTTCATGCGCGGCATGGGTGAGTTCGGCGCTACCGTGATGATCGCGGGCAACATCCCGGGGCGCACACAGACCCTTGCGCTGGCGATCTTCAGCGCTGATCAGGCTGGCCGAGACTCAGAGGCGCGATTGCTGCTCGGTGTGGCTCTGGCGAGTGGCCTGGTCGCCGTGTTGGTGGCTGAGTACCTGGGGCAGGGGAAGCGACCGTGAGTCTCCAGCTAGCACTCACGCTGCCACTCGATCGCTTCGAGCTGAGCGTCGACGTCGAGCTGAGGGCTCAGGTAACCGCGCTGTTTGGACCGTCTGGAGCCGGCAAGACGAGCCTGCTCGAGAGCATCGCGGGGCTGCGACGGGGCGCGCTCGGCAGCATCTCGTTCAACGGCAGGGTTTGGCTAGACACCGCGCGCGGCGTCTACCTGCCACCAGAACAACGACGGATCGGCTACGTACCCCAGGACGGGCTGTTGTTTCCACACCTAAATACCCGGGAGAATCTGCTCTCGGGCGCCCAGCGCCAGTCAGTGGAGCAGTCCCGAGCGCGCCTGGAGCAGGTGAGTCGGGTGCTTCAACTCGAGCCGCTGTGGTCGCGGCAACCGAGCACCTTGTCCGGGGGGGAGCGCCAGCGCGTCGCGCTTGGTCGCGCGCTGTGTTCGGGCCCGCAACTGTTGTTGCTGGATGAGCCGTTGGGCGCGCTGGATATCGGGCTCAAGCGGCGCTTGCTGCCGTTCCTCCGCCAAGTGCGTGAAGAGTTCGCGGTGCCCATGCTGCTGGTGAGCCATAGTCCGGGCGAAGTGCTGGCGCTGTGCGACGAAGTGCTGGCGTTCGACGCGGGGCGGGTGGTCGCCCGTGGCCGCCCCGAAGACGTGCTGATGGGCAGGGGGCGGCTCGATGGCCACCCCGGGGAGGGTGGTAGCACCTTGGCTCTCTTACGAGGCACCGATGAACTCGAGTCGACGCTTCCGTGCGAAATCGTTCACTCGGCGGAGGATCGCTGCGTGGTGCAGCTGGCCAAGGGAGTTGAGCTGTTTTGCCGCGCCTTGCGAGAACCCTTGCAGCCTGCTGCGCGCAAGCATGCGCTGGTGAGTGTCGCCGCGCGGGACGTGATCTTGGCGCGAATGCAGCCGGAACGCATCTCGGCGCGGAACGTCCTGGTAGGCCGGGTGCGACAGGTCGACGCAGGCGGTGTGCTTGAAGTCGCACTGCTGCACCAAGTCGAACGGCAAGGGCCAGAACCTCAAAATCCCCAGGGCGACCGCTGGCAGAGCGCGCCGGGCTTGCTGGTCGAGCTCAGCCATAGCGCCATTCGCGAGCTCGGACTCGAACCAGGGCTCTCGGTCTACGTCGTGATCAAGAGCTCGGCGTGCGTGGTGTCACCGGCGCAGGGCTAGTGGCCCCCCTCACGAAAAAAACGACGGTAGCTCACGTTGAGCCCAATGGACCTCGACGTTTGCCCCCTAGGTTTGACCCTAGCCTTGACCGAAGCAACCGGAGGGCGGACGCTCAAGCGAGTTGGTCTGCTCTCAGCACCTGCGCTAGCATTCGGCGCTAACCCTTCGAGCGACGGCTTGGTCGTGAGGCAACTTCGGGAGCTTTAAACGCATGCTGCGAACAAACGCACTTCTCTTGGTCTCGCTGCTTTCGGCGGTAGCGGTCGCCTGCAGCGACGGCACGGATCCGAACAACGGTAACACCACCGGAGGCAGCGGCGGCGACGCGGGCTCCGCGGGCGACGCGGGAAGCGGTGGTTCGGTAACGGCGGGAACAGGTGGTACCGCGGGGAACGCCGGCGGTGGCACCGGCGGGGCAGGTGCTACGGGCGGCACCGGTGGCAGCACGGGTGGCACCGGCGGCTCAGCGTACATGCCTTATCCCCCAGTGCCTTATCCCCCTGAGAACCAAGCGACCGAAGAGAAGGAGATGCTCGGGAAGATCCTGTTCTGGGAAGAACAGGTCAGCAGTGACAACACGATGGCGTGTGGAACCTGCCATCGCGCCTCCGCCGGTGGCTCGGACCCGCGCGCGTCACAGAGCGGCGCCATTCACCCAGGTGCAGACGGCACGCTAGGAACCGCCGATGATCGTCGCGGCGCCCAGGGTATGAAGCGCTGCACCGATTCGGCTGGCGTGATCACCTACAAGAACGACCCGATTTTCGGCGCAAACCGCCAGGTCACGGGGCGCAAGCCACCGACGTACTTGGACGCGATGTTCAACAAAGACAATTTCTGGGATGGGCGGGCCCGCTCCCAGTTCATTGATCCCGATACGGGCCAAGTCGCGATCGCCGCGGGAGGCGCGCTCGAGAGCCAATCGGTTGGGCCGCCCTTGGCGGACGCGGAAATGGCTTGTGAGAGTCGCACCTGGCCGTCCATCCACGCCAAGCTGACGACGGCGCAGCCGCTCGCTCTGGCACATGATATCCCTGCGGATATGAAGGCGTTCATCGCCAAGTACCCCACCTACCCGCAGATGTTCGAAGCGGTGTATGGCACCCAGGAGATCAACACGAAGCGCATTGCGTTTGCGATCGCCACCCACGAGCGGCGCCTGACCTCCAACCAGACCCCATGGGATCGTTGGAACGCTGGGGACGCGACGGCCATGACCGAAGCGCAGATCAACGGTTTCAATCTGTTCATGACGACCGCGCGCTGTAACCTCTGCCACACGCCGCCCCTCTTCTCGGACGTGCTCGCGCAAGGCGGGACCGACATCGAGTTCCACAACGTCGGCTTCTTCGATGAAGACCCGAACTTCGACAACGGACGCGAGAAGGTGACGGGCCAGGCAACGGATCGCTTCAAGGTCAAAACCCCTGGGCTGCGCAACGTGGGTCTGCGGGAAGCCGGCGGCTTGCTCCACACGGGCGCGGGCGTGGGAGCCAATCTCGAGGCGGTCATGCAGGCCTACAAGGTGATCCCGTTCCCGACCTCTCCCAACATCGATCCGGTGATTGGAGGCGTGGGTGGGCCGACGGATCCGCTGCCAATCAACGCCACGGACATCGCAGACATCATCGACTTCATGCGCAACGGGCTCACCGATCCCCGCGTGAAGAACGAGCAGGCTCCGTTCGATCGACCCAAGTTGGGGAGCGAGCCGTGACCTTATCCAAGGCTTGACCCGAGTTTCCGGGCAGAACTCGTCGAAGGTGCGGACCGAACACTCGCGCCCCATGCCTGAAACGCACGCGGTCGAAGGTGCGAGCGAGCAACACTCGGGTTTGGGGGGGAGGGGGCATCGCACAGCCAGCTCCCCTGACCAGGCTCAGCAGCACGGGTTGGGAAACGACGGATGCGCACCTCTGAGGAAGCAATGCGGAATCACCAAGCTCGCCCCAACAAGACCTGCAAACGAGCGACGGCACCCGAGGAAGCAGCACGTTGCGTGCTGAACAGGGGTTTACGAGGACCCGCAGCTTGCTACGCTGGAGCGGTTGGAGTTTCCGGGCTCCCTTGGAGGATGGGATGAGGCATCGATTTTGGCTTGGCCTATGCGCCGCGACCTACCTGACAGTGGGCTGTGGAGGCGGTAGTGACGCGGGCGGCGGAGGCTCCTCGAGTGGGGACAAGACGCCGCCAACCTTCGATGGTGCGAACGGCGCCACCGTTGTCAGCGAATCGCGGATCGATCTGTCTTGGGCGGGAGCGACGGACAACGTCTCCGACGCGACGCGCATCGTGTTCCGGATCTACGGCGCGGCGAGCGGGGAGGAGTTCGACTTCTCAACCCCGTGGTTGGCCACACCGTCCGGCGCAACGACTGCGGCGATCACGGGCTTGTCGCCCTCGCACCAGTACCGCTTCGTCGTGCGCGCCGTGGATGAAGCCGGTAACGAAGACCAGAACACGACGGAGGTTGGGGACGCGACACCCGATGGTTCGCCACCCAAGTTCGCCGGCGTCAGCCTGGTAGAGCCCGAAACTTCGAGCACCTTGCGCATCGAGTGGAAGGCTGGCTTCGACAAGGGCACGGATCAGAGTTCACTCATCTACAACGTCTACCTCGGCCCAGGCGGGCTCGACGTCGACCTGACGACGCCCGTCGCCGTCTCCGATCCAGGGCAATCTTCGGTCACTCTGACTGGCCTGAGTCCGCTGACGGACTACGCCGTGATCGTGCGCGCCGTCGATACCGCGGGGAACGAGGACGAGAACACGTTGACGCGTTACGCACGCACGCCTGAAGGTGTGTCCCCGACCTTCTTGGGGGCAAAGCAAGCAATCGCGACCGGGCAGGGGATCAAGCTCTACTGGTTCCCCGCAACCGACAACGTCACCGAGCCCGCGAACATCATCTACGACATCTACGAGGCAACTCAGGACCGCCAGCAGAACTTCGCGACCCCGAGCTATAGCTCACCCGCTGGAGCTATCTCGTTCGTGGTGCCCAGCCTGCAGCCCAACACGAAGTACTACTACGTGGTGCGGGCGCGGGATGCGGCAGGCAACCGCGACAACAACACCATCCAGGTGAACGCCACGACGGGTGGTGACTCAGACACGACCGCGCCGTCTTTCAATGGCGTCGACTCCGTCGCCGGTTCGAGCCCTTCCACGCTGCTGGTGAGCTGGACCGCGGCAACCGATACGTCGACCCCCGACTATAAGATCCGGTATCAGCTGTTCGTCTCCGACACCGCGGGTACCCACGACTTCGCCAACCCCACGCTGGTCACTACGCCTGGGATTACTTCGACGGTCGTCACTGGACTACCGGCTAACGCCACACGCTTCGTGGTGGTTCGGGCAGAGGACGAAGCCGGAAACGTAAGCGTCAGCAGCAAGGAGCTGAGCGGGACCACGCTCGCTGCTTCTTCAGACACCACGGCTCCGATCTGGAGTTCAGGGCCGTCTTTGGCGGTGAATGCCGGGCTAGCGGCGCTCGATGTATCCTGGGTGGCCGCCACCGATGACACGCATAGCGCAGCTGAGATCCGCTACCACGTGTGTGCCGAACAGGTCGCTCAGGACTGCGAAGGCTCAGCCTTCAATGAGCACATTCGCTTCACCACAGCGTTCGGAACGACCACCGCTCGCCTGTCGAATCTGTCGTCGCGCACCCTCTACAACGTCTACGTCCGGGCAGAAGACATGTCCGGCAACTTCGAGACTGGCAACCACAGCATGGCGGTGACCACTGCGGTCTCGTATCGCTTCGACATTCTGCCTCTGTGGCGCGACCAGTGTAACGGCTGCCACAGCTTCCAGCACTCGACCACGGTCAATGTACCCGGCGGCTTCGTCGATCCAGACGTCAGCAGCACGAGTGGCCTGCCGCTCATCCTGCCTTTCCAGCCGGAAAACAGCTTGATTTACCGTCGCATCAACCCTGACGGGCTCACCACCTCGCCGTTCTCTGCGAGCAAGCCCAACAGCTACTCCGGTCTGCAGGAACCACGTGACGGAAACGGCCTGACCTCTTCGCCCCTGAGCGGCGCCGAGGACGGTCTCATTCGTGAATGGATTGAACAGGGCGCGTTCGCCAACTGAGGGCTTTTTTTCTTCTCGAGGCGCACCATGCCACCAAGCCTCGGCTTAACGGCAAGGATTGAAGATTATGGGGACTTACAAACTCGCAAATCGCTCTTCGTTGACGCTGGTCCTTTTGACCGGTGCGGGTCTCACCGCGGGCTTCCTACCTAGCTGCGGTGGCGAAGACATCACGTGCGGAAGCGGCACTCACAAGGATGGATCGCAGTGCGTTCCAAACAGTGAAGGCGCGGGCGGGACTGGCAGCAACGTCGAGAACGCGCCGCCCACCTTCGATGGCATCCGCAGCGTGGCGCCGGCCGGTGACACTTCGCTACAAGTCACATGGAACGCGGCGACCGACGATGTGACCGCCGCGGACTCCTTGGTATACAACGTCTACGTAGCTACCAGCTCCGGCACTCAGAACTACGGGGCCCCCACTGTGACGAGTCCTCCTGGCGCACAGAGCGTGCTGGTTGGCGGCCTCACGAAGGGCACGGAGTACTTCATCGTGGTTCGCGCTCAGGATGAGGCGGGGGCGATGGACGAAAACACCACCGAGCAATCGGGCGCGCCGGACACCGACGACACCCCGCCGACGTTCGCTGGCATCACCGGCACGGAGCCTGCCGGCGCTACCGCCGTGAAGGTGTCCTGGGACGCAGCCACCGACGACAAGACACCCGCCGAGGGCATCACCTACACGGTTCGCTGGGCGACAGCGCCTGGCGCGTCTCCTACCGGCAAGGTTGGGGCGGTGAGCGTGCCCGGCGCCAGCAGCGTTGTGGTCACCGGGCTTCCTGCGGCGGAGTCCACGTTCTACTTCAACGTTCGTGCGTCGGACGCGGCAGGCAACGCCGAAACCAACGACGTCGAAAAGGACGGCGGCACGGGCAAGGACACCACCGCCCCAGTGTTCGGTGGCTGCACGAGTGTTGGTGCCCCAGGCGCGACCAAGGCAACGCTGAGTTGGGACCCCGCAAAGGACGACGTAGAGACCGCGGACACGATGACCTACAACGTGTACGCCTTCACAGAGCCGCCCGACGCCGAAACGCCGTTTGGTGCCCCCCAGGGGACCTTCGTCGGAGGCATCCAGGGCGAAGTGACCGGTCTGGCGAACGCGACGACGTATTACTTCGTCTGCCGCGCCGCCGATTCCGCGGGGAACGAGGACGCCAACCTGTCGTTCCGCACGACGACCACGCTGACCGACGGCAATCCGCCGACATTTGGCGGGATCACCGGCGTGGTCGAGGGTTCAACCAGCGCCGAGCTCACCTGGGATGCGGCCAGCGATGACCAGACGGCAGAGAGCGGTATCGTCTACCTGGTCTACCAGGGCACGATCGCGGGCACCGCGCTGGACAACCCGCCGGTGGCACAGTCGAGCCCCGGTTCCCTAGGGATCACGCTTACCGGGCTGAGTTCCTCTACCGCTTACTACTGGGTGGTCCGCGCGCAGGACGAAGCCGGCAACGAGAGCGACAACACAACCGAAGAGACGCGCACGACGAAGGTCAGCTTTGCTCAGGACATCGAGAGCGCGATCTTCGACAAGCAGTGCAACAAGGAGGCTTGCCACGGGTTGGTGAATCCCCAGCAAGGTATGACCCTCGCTCCCGGTTTCGCCTACTTCAACCTGGTGGACGTGGTCGCCGTCGAGAA
>JBFXBK010000230.1:0-14145 GCA_050183255.1 Polyangiaceae bacterium
GGTAGCCAAACAGGCGCTCGTGGTCCAGCTCGAAGCGCTCGACCAAGTTTGCAATGGTGTCCGACGTAGGACCGTCGTGCTGTGTATGGTGCTCTGGGAGCTCCAACGAGAGAAACGTCTCTGAGCCTTGATAGCCGAGATCGACCGAACGCCGGAGTTCGATGACCGCGGACGCATGGCTTGGGGTGCGAGCGAGCTCGGCTTTGACATCCAGCTCTAGCTCGCGAAACACCGGTTCCAACCTCGCGAGGGCAGCGTCGGAGAGCTCGTCGCGTCCAGCGTCACGGGACCGGTGACACCCGACGTCCGCGAGCCCCATGCCGTAGGCGCTGAGTACGCCGCCCAGGGGATGGATGAGGATGCGTTGAATATCGAGCTGGCGAGCGAGGGCACAGGCGTGCTGGCCACCCGCCCCACCAAACACCACGAGCGCGTGTTCCCTGACGTCGTATCCGCGAGCGACGGAGACTTTGCGAATCGCCTCCGCCATGTTGTGGGTTGCTACGCGGAAAAATCCCGTCGCGACCTCGGTGGGGGTCATTTCGAGCTGTTCGGCGAGGCCTGCTAGCGCTGCTTCCGCCCGGGCGCCGTCGAGGCGGAAGGGAAAACGGGCGTCATTGAGCCGTCCCAGGCTAAGGTTCACGTCAGTGACCGTCAGCTCGGCCGCACGAGGCTTGCCATAGCAGAGTGGTCCGGGATCTGAGCCGGCGCTCTCCGGGCCCACTTGGAGACGCCCGTCGCGCCACTGACAAATCGAGCCGCCACCGGCGGCCACCGTGTGGATGTCGAGGGTTGGCGCCCGGAGCCGGATCCCGGAAGTTTCCGTGGAGAAAACTAACGGCAAGTCGTGCATGAAGCGCGAGACGTCCGTGGAGGTGCCACCCATGTCGAAGCCGATAGCTGGTACGGCGCCGTGTCGTTGCGCGACCTTCGAGTATGCAACCACGCCCCCGGCGGGGCCGGACAGGATTGCGTCTGGCCCGCGAAAGTTCGCGGAGTCGGTCAGTGCACCGCTCGACTGCATGAGCCGCAGGCTGCTACCAGGTAGTTCGCGCTCGAGGCTCTTCAAGTAGTCCCTGAGCAGCGGTGTGAGGTACGCGTCGACCGTGGTCGTGTCACCGCGAGCGGTCAGTCCAAGCTCTCGAACCACTTCATGGGAGGCGTAGACGTTGTCGAATCCATGGCGCCTTGCTAGTTCGGAGATTTGCTGTTCGAGGCTGGGGTTCAAGTAGGAGTGGAGGACGACGATCGCGACGCTCCTCAGCCCTTGTTCCCGCCAGCTGGTGAGGGTGCGCCCGAGGTCGGCCGCTGAGGGTGCTGCTAGGACGTTGCCTCGGGGATCGAGTCGCGCGTCGACTTCGCTCACTTCACGGTACAACACCTCGGGACGCTGGATGTTCAGCGCAAAGATGTCGGGCCGCGCCTGAGTGCCGATCCGGAGCGCGTCCGCGAAGCCACGGGTGATGAGCAACCCCATCGCAGCGCCCCGGCGTTCGAGCAACGCGTTGGTGGCGACCGTCGTCCCCATCCGGACATCACACGGGGGGATCGGCGTATCGGGCGCTTGGCCTAGCAGCTGGCGGATCCCGACTAGCGGTGCGCGGTCGTCGCTCAAGACCTTGGCGACGCTGAGCTCCCCCGTCGGAGCGCGACCCAGGCAGTCGGTGAAGGTGCCGCCACGATCGATCCAGAACTGCCAACGCATGCCTCGCGTTGTGCTGGGCAAGCGTTGCGGGGTCAACCGCGCTGACTCACTGCTTGGAGAGCATCCAGAGCAACAGCCCCAAGCAGCCCGCCAAGACGAGCACCAGCAATGCCAAGAGGCCGGTAGCCAGACTCGAGCCCTGCGCTCGGGGCTGAGCAGGCATCGCTGCGGGCATCGGCACTTGCTGGGCGGTGGGCGGCGGCGGGGTGTCTTGCACGATCACCGCTGGGGGACCGTGAATGAGCGCCTGTTCTGGTGGGAAGGGTTGCGAGAGTGCCGCGGCGGCTGGGATGGGAGGCGGCGCGCCCTCGCTGCTCGGTGATGAGGCGAAGGGAGAGGACGCAACTCGCGTGGCAACGTCGTCGTCTTCGTCGTAGCCCGCGCTAGCGGCCGCCGCCTGAGGTGACGCCCGGAACCGCGCGGAAATGGGGGGCGCGGCGGCCATGCGCGGCGCCGACGCACGCGGCGCCGAGGGGTACGCGGCGGGCGGTCGTTGCGGGTTCGGAGGCGGCGGTGGGTGGCGTGCGGCCAGAGAGCCGCCGGTTGGGACCGCGAGTCGCGTGAAGGCCTCCTCGGCGTCTGCGTATGCAATCACGTCGGCGTCGTCGAGCGGGGACTCCGCGAGTCGCGTCATGGCCTCATCGGACTGAATCGCGTCGGCGAATGCGTCCACGAACTCGAGCACTTGCCACTCTCGAGTTCCCAGCTGCTGCACCTCGCTCTCCACGGGCACGCGACCCTGGGCGATTCCGCGGAGCAACAGCTCGGTGCTGACTGGTCCGATTGGGTCGGAGCCCTCACTGCGCACCATCCACTGAGCCATCGGCTCGGAGTCTAGTGGGCTACTCCGCCTGCGCGGCGAAAAATTAGCGGATTTACCTGCGCTTTGGCGTTGTGCGGGGCGCCGCGAGGGGGGCCGCCGTCGCGCTCCTCGTTCTACCCGAGGAGCGCTTGTAGGCACAGGTGGTTGAGCGTGAGATTAGCCTGTCAGGCTTGTTCGAGCAGTCGACGTGCGATCACGTGGGCTTGGATCTCGTTCGCGCCTTCGAAGATCGAGAGCACGCGCGCGTCGACGAGAATCCGAGACGCGACGTACTCCTCGGCGTACCCATTTCCACCGTGGATTTGCACGCAAGCGTCTGCGCTCTCCCACGCCGCGCGGGTGCCGAGGAGCTTTGCCATGCCCGCTTCGAGGTCGCAGCGCTTGCCGCTGTCCTTGGCGCGCGCTGCGAAGAACGTCAGCTGACGACAAGCCATGATGCGCGCCACCATGCGTCCGATCTTGCGCTGCACTCGCGGGAACTCGAAGATCGGCGCACCAAACTGAATGCGCTCCTGCGCGTACTTGAGGCCCTGATCGAGCGCCGACTGAGCGACGCCCACGCCGCGCGCGGCGGTTTGGATGCGCGCGCTCTCGAAGGTGGCCATCAGCTGCTTGAAGCCTTGGCCTTCCACGCCGCCTAGCAATGCGTTACCCGCGACCTTGAAGTTGTCGAAGCCGATCTCGAACTCCTTCATGCCGCGGTAGCCGAGCACCTTGATCTCAGTTCCGGTGATGCCGTCGTCAGGAAAGCCTTCCGTCTCCGGGTTCGTCTCACTCCCGCGGGACTTGGTAGCGAGCATCATCGAGAGGCCGCCGTAGCCGGCGTCGTCGGGGTTCGTGCGCACCAACAGCGTCATCAGATCGGCGCGCGTGGCGTGGGTGATCCAAGTCTTCGCGCCGCTGACCAGGTAGCTCCCATCCGCCTGCTTTTCAGCGCGTGATTTTAGGTGAGCAAGGTCTGAACCGTTGTTGGGCTCGGTGAACACCGCGGTGGGAAGCACTTCGCCACTCGCGAGCTTTGGCAACCACTCTTGCTTTTGCTCTTCGGTGCCGCCGCCGAGGATCAGCTCCGCGGCAATTTCGGCGCGCGTCCCCAGCGAGCCGGCTCCGATGTAGCCACGGCTCAGCTCCTCGGTGACGACGCACATCGCCACCTTGTCCAGCCCCTGGCCGCCGTATTCCTCGGGGATCGTCAAACCGAAGACGCCGAGTTCGGCCATTTTTTGGATCAACTCCATGGGGATGAGCACGTCCTTGCGGTGCACATCCTGAGCGATCGGCTCGACCTCGCTCTGCACGAAGCGACGGAACTCGGTCTGCACGGCCTCGAGCGTCTCATCGCCGAGTGCCCACGCTCCGAAGCTGCGTTTCTCCACGGCAAGGCGCGCGAGACGGCACAGGGCTTCGCCAGATGCGTAGCGTTCGGCGATCGCCTGCACCTTCGGGCTCTGCAGGGTACTCGCGATGTCCTCCGCCTCCAGCCCGAGCTCGATCAGGCCGATCGATTCGCACGGACCGAGTTCGACGCCGCCGATCAGTTGGCGGCAGAGCTCGCCGACGTAGGCCCCGGCGATCGATACCTCGAGCTCCGTGTCGTCGTCGCTCGCGCTGACGCGCTCGGCCCACGCAACGACTTGCCGAGCGGCCTCGAGCTCCGTCGCCAGGTACGCGAGTCCGTGGGCGGCGAGCTGGTGTCGGTTCAGCAGTCCGGCCGACACTCGGCCGTCTTTGGACACCAGGCTGTGGACACGCTTCAGCGCGCGCTCATACACCGTTTCGAGGGCGGTCAGCGCGGGGTGGAGATCGCCGGCGCGCACAGTCTTGGGGGCTTCAGTGTTCATCGTGGTTACTCCGCTGCGCAGCTGAAGCTGCGCGACCTAGGCTCGCACCGTAGGGGAAGCGCGGGCCAAACAGCTATGGATTAGGCCCAGCTACGCGATGCGTCAACCAAACCCAACCGTGAGTACGCGAGTCTTCGAAGCATTGGCGCGAGGGCTTGGCCGACCAGTCGGAGACGCGCTCGTCTGCAAACGGTGGTTGCCGCTCGGGGGATGGGGGTGAGGTTCGTCGCACTGTCCCAACGCCGCCAACGAGATACGGTCGGTCTCGTAATCTAGCGCGCTGTGTCATAGTCTCCCGACCCCATGCCCAAGGACATCTACGAGCTCGGTGAAATCCCTGAGCTGGGCCATGTGCCCGCTCGCATGTATGCCCAACTGATCCGCCCGGAGCGCTATGGCGAGCCGAAGGACGCCTTCGCGATAGAGCAGATTTCCACGCCGGAAATCGCGCCCAATGAGGTGCTCGTCTACGTGATGGCGGCGGGCGTAAACTACAACAACGTCTGGGCCGCCCTCGGTATCCCCGTGGATGTGGTGCGCGCGCGGCAGAAGGCGGGCGAGAAGGAGGCCTTCCACATCGGCGGTTCGGACGCGAGCGGCATCGTGTGGGCCGTCGGCTCAGAGGTGAAGAACGTGAAGGTCGGTGACGAAGTCGTCGTTCACTGCGGGATCTGGGATCCCAAAGACCCGCACATCGTCGCCGGCAAGGACCCCATGTTCGCGCCTTCGGAGCGCATCTGGGGCTACGAGACGAACTGGGGTAGCTTCGCCCAGTTCACCAAGGTGCAGGACCACCAGTGCCTACCGAAGCCCGCGCACCTGACCTGGGAGGCCGCCGCCGCGTACATGCTGGTCGGCGCTACGGCATACCGCATGCTGTATGGCTGGGCCGGCAACGAGCTGAGGGAAGGCGACCCTGTGCTCGTGTGGGGTGCCGCTGGTGGCCTCGGCTGCATGGCGCTCCAAATCTGCAAGGCAGCAGGTGCCCGCGCGGTGGGTGTCGTCAGTTCAGCTGACAAATTCGACTACTGCACTGAGCTCGGCGCGGTCGGCATGCTGAACCGCAAGGACTTCGACCACTGGGGTATGCTCCCGCACTGGACGGACGACGCGGCGTACAACCACTGGGTGCAGGGCGCGCGCAAGTTTGGCAAGGCCTTCTGGGAGGCGCTCGGCGAGCGCAAGAACCCGGCGATCGTCTTCGAGCACCCGGGAGAGTCCACCATCCCGACCTCCGTCTTCATGTGCGACACCGGCGGCATGGTGGTGATCTGCGCGGGTACCACTGGCTACAACGCGACGCTGGATCTGCGCTACCACTGGATGCGCCAGAAGCGCCTTCAAGGTTCACATTTCGCCAACGACGATCAGGCAAAGGGCCTGAACGATCTGGTGATCGCTGGCAAGGTGGACCCGTGTCTCTCCAAGGTGTTCCAGTTCGCGGAGACGGGCGATTGCCATCAGATGATGCGTGAGAACAAGCACCCTAGCGGCAACATGAGCATCCTCGTAAACGCGAAGAAAGAGGGCCTGAAGACGCTCTCCGAGAGCTGAGACGTCAAGCCTTCAAACGCGGAAACGCCGGGAGTGCCTCCCGGCGTTTCACGTTTGGTACGCCCGACCCTAACGACCGCAGGTTTCCGCGCGGAGTGGGGACAGCGGACCTCTCCCCCAGAAAAACGGCCGGTAGCGCTCAGTGGTGGAGCGGATTCTTCTTGTACTTGAAGGTGACCTCGCCGTCCTTGACGTCCACGATCACGTGGCCGCCGTCGGAGAGCTCGCCGAACAGGAGTTCGTCGCCGAGCTTGCTCTTGATCTCATCCTGGAGCACACGCGCTAGGGGGCGTGCGCCGTAGTCGCGATCGTAGCCCTTGTCGGCGAAGTACTCCTTCGCCGCCTGGGTGAGTTCGAGGGTGACGTTGCGCTCGCCGAGCTGACCCTCGAGCTCGGCTACGAACTTGTCGACGATGTGCCCCATCACTTCGGGGCTCAGCGGGTCGAAGCCGATCTTCGCGTCGAGGCGGTTTCGGAACTCGGGGCTGAAGGTGTTCTTGAACGCGATGTCGCCGTCGCCGCGGGTGTCCGCCTGACCGAAGCCGAGCTTGCGCTTGGCGAGATCGGCCGCGCCGACGTTGCTCGTCATGATCAAGATCACGTTGCTGAAGTCCGACTGCTTGCCATTGTTGTCGGTGAGCCGGCCGTGATCCATCACCTGCAACAGCACGTTGAACACGTCGGGGTGTGCCTTCTCGATTTCGTCGAGCAAGAGCACACAGTGGGGCGTCTTTGCGATCGCTTCCGTGAGGAGACCGCCGCGGTCGTAGCCGACGTAGCCCGGGGGCGCGCCGATCAGGCGGCTCACGGTGTGGCGCTCCATGTATTCGCTCATATCGAAGCGCACGAGCTCGATACCCATCACGCGCGCTAGCGTCTTTGCTACCTCGGTCTTGCCGACGCCGGTGGGGCCGGTGAAGAGGTAGGAGCCGATGGGCTTTTCCGGCGGGCGGAGCCCAGCACGGGCGAGCTTGATCGCCGTTGCGACCTCCTTGATTGCTCGATCCTGACCGTAGACGTTCTTGCGCAGCTCGCCTTCGAGGTCTCGCAGCGCGCTGCGATCGTCCGAGGAGACCTGGCGTGGTGGGATCTGAGCCATGCGCGCCACGACCTGTTCGATGCGCGCGCTGTTGACCACCGCGCCATCGCCGTCCTCGAGCTTGGCGTCGGCGCCGGCCTCGTCCATCAAGTCGATCGCCTTATCAGGCAACTTGCGGTCGTGCAGGTGACGCTGCGCGAGCTTGCCGCACGCTTCAATCGCCTCCGCCTCGTAGGTGACATGGTGGAACTCCTCATAGCGCGACTGGAGACCCTTGAGGATCTGCACCGTTTCCTCGAGGCTCGGCTCCAGCACTTCGATCTTCTGGAAGCGGCGCGCAAGGGCGCGGTCGCGCTCCAGGTGGGAGCGGTACTCCTCGAACGTCGTTGCGCCGATGCAGCGCAGCTTGCCGCTGGAGAGCGCAGGCTTCAGCAAATTCGATGCGTCCAGGGTCCCGCCGCTGGTGGCGCCGGCGCCGATCACCGTGTGCAGCTCATCCACGAACAGGATGGCGTCCTTGATCGCGCCGAGCTCCTTGAGCACTGACTTGATGCGGTTCTCAAAATCCCCACGGAATTTGGTGCCGGCGATCAACGCGCCCATGTCCAGCGCCCAGATCGTTGCGCCCTGGATGGGCTTCGGGACGTCGCCCTCCGCCAGCATGGCTGCCAGGCCCTCCACGATGGCGGTCTTGCCAACGCCCGCGTCACCGACGAACAACGGGTTGTTCTTGCGCCGGCGCGCCAGCACCTGAACGGCGCGACGGATTTCTTTGTCGCGCCCGATCAGCGGCTCAATCTCGCCTTCCTTTGCCTTCTCGGTGAGGTTCACCGCGAATTTGTCCAGGGCCTTGCCCTGAGAGCCGCCTTCCTCGTCTTCATCGTCAGCGGTTGGTACCTCGCGCTCCTCGTCGTCGCCGTCTCGCGCCACACCGTGAGAGATGTAGTTGACGACGTCATAGCGGGTCACGCCGTGCTCCTCGAGCACCTGGGTTGCCGGTGAGTCCAGCTCGCTGAAGATCGCGATCAGGACGTTGTGCCCCTTGAGCTCTTCCTTGCCGCTCGACTCCACGTGGATCGCCGCGCGCTGAAGCACGCGATGGAAGCCGCGCGAGGGAGCCGGAGACACTTCACCGCCGCCGGGGACCTTTGCCATCTCCTCGTCGAAGACTTGCTCGAGGCTCGTCTTGATCTTCTCGATGTTGCCGCCGCTCTTCTTCACGACCCGCGCCGTGGCCTCGTCGTGGAGCAACGCGTACAAGAGGTGCTCGACGGTCATCAGATCGTGGCGTCTTCGCTGGGCCTCTCGCAGGGCCAGAGAGCAGGCGATTTCGACTTCTGCGCTGACTTTCACGCGTCGTCTTCCTTCCCGAAGCCTTCCGGCTCGGCAGTGCACCGGAGCGGGTGCCCATTTTCCTTGGCGTAATCCATCACCTGTTTGACTTTGGTTTCGGCGACGTCGCGGGTGAACACCCCAACGATCCCGTAGCCCTTGTGGTGGATCTGCAGCATCACTTGGGTCGCTTCAGTCTCGCTTTGGTGAAAGAACTTCATCAGTACGTGGACCACGAATTCCATCGTGGTGAAGTCGTCGTTGTGAAAGACCACGTGGTAGCGCCGTGGGCGCTTGGTCTTGGGTTTCTCGACGAGCTCGAGGCCGCCGTCTTCTTGATGTTGCTTCCGTGTGGCCATGCTCTATGACGAATCGTCGGGGTGAGCGGAGCGGCTTGTCCGCGGGTGCTCGCTGCGCTGCTCTGAATCCTGCGCAGAGCTGGTCCTCTAGGATACCTATCTGGGAGCCCGGGTGTCTGGTCGCGAACGGCTACTTTGGTCACTGGATCGAATGTGTCGAGGGGCTGGAGAGTGAGCCGGGCGCCGCAAAAGTGCTTCACCACGACGAGCGGTGGTGTAGGAGCGCACTCGGCCAGCGACGGCTCGGGACGTGAGCGTACGCTTGGTGGACTTCCGGCGTGGTCGGTTCGAAGCCGCAACGGGAAGCAGGGTTGATGCCAAATTCAGTCGACCCTATTCACCTGGGGAGCGACCGCCTCCAAGTCAAGCAGACCTGAGGTGACGGAAACGCCAAAAGCGCCAGCCGCTTGTGCGGGAGGCGCTGTGGCGCAGCGTGAACTGCGTTTTCAGCAGTACCGCCATGTGTAGGCTCCGCTGACCCGGGAGCTGATCCTTCGAGGATCCGGTCGTCACGCCCTCACAGAGGGCGAGACCAAACGTGTGTGAAGCGGACCGGCGGTCCGCAGGGGGGTGGACCGAAGCGAATCGCCGGGTGCGATCAAGTGGCCGTCTTGGCCGGCGCCTTCGGCTTGTCAGCCTCGGCGTTTTCCTTGGCACGCTTCAGCTGCCACTCGAGGTTCTTCTTGGCCCGGCGCACCTTCTGGCGCTTGCGGGCACGCGCGTCTTGCGGGGTTCCCATAGCGGCGCGCGGTTTAGCGCAGGTCACGGCTCCTGGCTCCCCCAAAAGTGCTCACCCGTGTGATCGAGCTGGCGGGCGCGTCCGGGCGCTTGGCGAGGGGGTTCGGGGGGAGGTCCGGTGTTTACAAGCTGCGGACCGCAGCGAGTAAAGATGTTATACCTCTGATGCGGCGATTGTCTGCACTTTTGCGCGCCTTCGCAGCCGCAGCCTCGAAACCCTCAAGGAGTTGTAAACGATGAGCGCCTCGGGTCCGACGAACACCAGTGCTCCCGTGCTGAACTCCGCCGTGGGTCGTCGTCTGCGCGAACTTCGCCTAGAGCAGGGCCACTCCCAGGCGGAGTTTGCCCGTCGCCTGGGGATCAGTCCCGCCTACCTGAATCTGATCGAGAAGGGGAAGCGCACGGTTCAGCTGCCGCTGCTCTGGAAAGCCTTGGGGCTCTTGCATGTCGAGCCCGAGCCCTTCATCGGCAGCCTTGGCGCTCAGCGCGTGGAAGACGGACTCGCTCAGCTGCTGGATGAGCCCTTGTTACGCAGCCTCAACCTGGACGCCGACGAACTTGCCTCGCTCTCGGCAGAGCCCCGTGCTGTCACGACGATCACTACGCTCTTCAACCTCTACAAGAACACGCGCTCGCAGCTCGACAACTTGCTCTATCAGCTCAGCCAGCAAGAGGCTGACAAGAAGGCGCGCAGCGTGAGCCACGCGGAAACCGAAGATGGCTCGCTGCGCTTCGACTACTCGCCGCTGGACGAGGTGATCGACTTCCTGGAGGCCAATGACAACTTCTTCGCCGAAGTCGAAGAAGCTGCGGCGCGCGTGCGCTTGGAAGCCGAGTTACCTCGACGCGTGAACAGTGAGCAACTCGGCCGCGCATTGCAGCGCTACGGCATCGTGGTCCAGGAACTCACCCAGACCGCCGGGTCTGTGGTGCGTCGTTACGACCCTGGTCTCGGGCGGCTGGAGATCGGAAGCGAGCTCTCCGAGAGCCGCAAGAAGTTCGATCTTGGGCATGTACTCGGTCTGCGTCTACTGGACGATCTGGGCCTGTATCGCGCGGCGATGTCGAACTACACAGCCAAGCACCAAGAGACGCTGAAGCTGCTCAAAGTGCACCTGGCGAACTACTTCGCGGGCGCGTTGCTCATGCCTTACGGCGACTTTTTCGCCGAGACTCAGGCGCAGCGCTACGACGTCGAGCGCCTCGCGCGGAGCTTCGAAGTCAGCTACGAAGCTGCAGCGCACCGCATCACGAATTTGGGTGATCCGCAGCGACGCGGCGTGCCAATGCACTTTTTGCGTGTGGATATTGGTGGCAACATCTCGAAGCGCTACTCCGCGACGGGCCTGCGCTTCCCCGGCGCACTCGGATCTTGCCCCAAGTGGGTAGTCCACACGGCCTTCCTCACGCCCAGCGTGATCAGCAAGCAATTCAGCGTGATGCCGGATGGCACTAGCTACTTCTGCTTTGCCAAGGTCACCGCCGTGGCGGTGCAAGGCTCCTTGGCGCGCGGCACCGTGTACTCCATTGGGCTTGGCACTCACGCCGAGGACGCTCACCACCTAGCCTACGCCGACGAGCACCCGCGCTGGGCGAGAGAACGAGCGCACAAGATCGGCATCCCCGTAGGTGTAACTTGTCGCTTCTGTGAGCGACCAGACTGCAACCAGCGCGCGGCGCCGAGCTACAAGTTCGCCTTCAATCCGAACGAGCTGGTGAAGAAAGACAACTTCTTCTCGCCAGTGCTCGACAGCGACTCGGAGCTCAAAGACGACGCGGCAGCTTCCTCGCGGAAGCTGCCGCTCTTCAACGGGAACTGAGCCTATCGGGCGCGTCGCCGAACGACCGGCTCCTTGGGGCTCAAACCGTCCAGGTGCCGCCCGAGTTGAGCAGCTTCTCGAGATCCGCGGGGCCGTTGGCCGCCTTGGCCTTCTCGCGCTGCGCCACCAGAGCGTGATCATACGTCTCGCGCTGGGTGCGGTGCAGGACGCCCAGGGATACGGGGAACTCGGGGAAGGGCAGGCGCAGCAGAGCCTGCGCCAGCGCGACGTTGGTCTCGTCGTAGACGGTGACCTCGGACTCGTTGCCGCCATTCTCTAGGTCGACCACCTCGAAGCGCAAGGCGTTGGGGTTCATGCGCAGACCGCGCTTGTTGTCCTTGCCAAAGAGCAGCGGTTTCCCGTGCTCGACGTGGAGCTGACGCTCCACCTTGTGCGCTTTGTCCACGAAGCCGTCGAACGCGCCGTCGTTGAAGACGGGGCAGTTCTGGTAGATCTCGATGAAGGAGGTGCCGCGGTGGGCATTGGCCTGCTTGAGCACCTCACCGAGGTTCGCGGCGTCCACGTCAACTGCGCGCGCGACGAAGCTTGCCCCGCATCCCAGGGCGAAGGCTGATGGATCCACGGGGAAATCCGTTGAACCGCCGGGGGTGCTCTTGGTCACCTTGCCGACCTCACTGGTGGGCGAATACTGCCCCTTGGTCAGGCCGTAAATGCGGTTGTTGAACAGCAGCACGTTGATGTCGAGATTACGGCGCAGCAGGTGGAGCAAGTGATTGCCACCGATGGACAAGCCGTCGCCGTCGCCAGTGACTAGCCACACGCTGAGGTCGGGGTTCGCTGCCTTGATGCCCATGGCGAACGCCGGCGCGCGGCCGTGGATGGTGTGGAACCCGTAGGTGTTCATGTAGTACGGGAAGCGGCTTGAGCAGCCGATACCGCTCACCCACACCATGTTCTCGCGGGCGATGCCCAGTTCGGGCATCACGCGCTGCACGGTCGCGAGGATCGAGTAGTCGCCACAACCAGGGCACCAGCGGACCTCTTGGTCCGACATGAAGTCTTTGCGGGTGAGTGCTTCGGGCGCGATCGTGTCGTTCATGGCTCAGCTCTCCTTGCTCGCCAGGGTCTGCTTGATACGAGCCTCGAGCTCGCCAATCTTGAAGGGCTGGCCCTGAATCTTGGCATAGCTCTCCGCGGGGATCAGGAACTCACTGCGGAGCACCTTGACCAACTGGCCCATGTTCATCTCGGGCACGAGTACTTGGTCGTATTGGCTGAGCAGCGTTCCCAGGTTCTTCGGGAAGGGATTGATGTAGCGCAGATGCAGGTGCGAGACGTCCAGGCCCGCGTCGCGACAGTTCTGAACGGCCTCGCGGATGGCGCCGTACGTGGAGCCCCAGCCAACGACTAGCAGCTTCCCGCGGTCGGTTCCGACATCCACCTTGGCTTCTGGGATGTCGTTCGCGATGCCAGCGATCTTGTCGGCGCGCACCCTGCTCATCTTGGCGTGGTTCGCCGGGTCATAGGAAATGTTGCCGGAGTCGAAGGACTTCTCGATGCCGCCGATGCGGTGGAGTAGGCCGGGCGTGCCGGGAATCGCCCAGTTACGAGCGAGGGTCTCCTCGTCGCGTTTGAAGGGGTGGAAGCCCTCCGGATCCTTGCGGAACGTAACGGGGAAGGGCGTGAGATCCGCGACCTTCGGCACCTTCCAGGGCTCCGCGCCGTTTCCGAGGTAGCCGTCCGTGAGGACGATGACGGGCGTCATGTACTTGGTGGCCAGGCGCGCACCTTCGATCACCGTGTAGAAGCAGTCGCCCGGAGTCGCCGCGGCGAGCACTGCGACCGGCGCTTCGCCGTTCCGGCCATAGACCGCCTGAAGTAGGTCGCTCTGTTCAGTCTTGGTTGGCATCCCGGTGCTCGGACCCGCGCGCTGGATGTCAAGAATCAACAGCGGTAGCTCGACCGCGATGGCGAGCCCAATCGCCTCCATCTTGAGCGCCATGCCCGGTCCGCTCGTGGAAGTGACGCCGAGCGAACCAGCGTAGGACGCGCCAATCGCGGCACAGCACGCCGCGATCTCGTCCTCTGCTTGGATGGTCGTAACGCCGAAGTGCTTGAAGCGGGACAGCTCGTGGAGCACATCGCTCGCGGGCGTGATGGGGTAGGCGCCGAGCACCACATCCAGCCCCGACAATTGCCCTGCGGCAACGACGCCGAGGGCGGTGGCTTGGTTGCCCGAAATGTTTCGGTACACACCCGGGTCCACCGGGGCCGCGGGAACCTCGTAGCGGAAGTGGGAAACCTCTGCGGTCTCACCAAAGGCATGCCCTGCCTTCAGGGCTAGCGTATTGGCCTTGACCAGCTCCGGCTTCTTGCTGAATTTGCGCTCGAGCCACTGCACCGTGGGCTCCATCGGGCGGCCGTAGATCCAGAACATCAGGCCGAGGGTCCAGAAGTTCTTGCAGCGGTTTGCGTCCTTGGTGCTCAGGCCGGCTTCTTTGACCGCGGCGACTGTGAGCTTCGTGATGTCGATGCTCAGCACCTGATAGCCAGAGAGCGAGTCATTCTCGAGCGGGCTCTCGGTGTATCCGGCCTTCTTCAGGTTACCCGCGCTGAAGGCACCGGAGTTCAGCACCAACAGGCCGCCCGGCTTGAGGTCCGGCAGGTTGACCTTGAGCGCAGCGGGGTTCATCGCAACCAGCACGTCTGGGGCGTCGCCTGGCGTGAACACGTCGCGCGAGGCGAAGTTGATCTGGAACCCGGAGACGCCGAACGTTGTGCCGGCTGGGGCGCGAATTTCTGCGGGGAAATCGGGAAAGGTCGCCAGATCGTTGCGAGCCAGCGCGGCAGCCACGGTGAACTGGCTGCCGGTTACCTGCATGCCGTCTCCGGAGTCACCGGCAAAGCGGACGATCGCGCCAGGCAGGGTCGTGGGGGTGTGGGAGTCGTCAGTCGTGTCAGGAACCGGCTGTG